>CAMCRP010000046.1 GCA_945877315.1 uncultured Ruminococcus sp.
ACCGAAGCTCATCGGGATCGTCCGAACAGCTCCCCAAAGGAATTCAGGATCAGACTCTGGAAACAATAAAAAGCTTTCTTGAACAAAGTCCCGATACCGATCTGACAAGTGAAGAAATTGCGGATAAGGTTGGGCTGTCCCGTGTAACAGTCCGCCGATATGTAAACTATCTGCTTGAAAAGGGTGTTATTGTCGGAAATATGAACTATGAAACAGGGGGCAGACCTTGTATGCTCTACAGATTAAATAAATCTGAATAAGCTTTTATGTCTTGGACTTCAAAAGTTCTTGACAATCGGATACAATAATGGTACAATAAAAAAGTCGGAATACAGGTGCAAAAGCAGCTTAGTTAAAACAGCTGCCCAGCCTAACAAGGAATCAGGTGCGAATCCTGAGCAAGGCCGTTGCCGTATTTTGCCAATCAGTTATTGATTTAAGCATACAAGATGTAATGTCAGTCACTGGGAATTGTCCCGGGAAGGCGTATGTGAGTCGGTTCTGCCGGCGGGCAATAAGTCGGAATACTTGCCTGTATTTCTCTCGTAATTTAACGGGTGTTGTGTAAGGTCTGCGGAATTCCGGAACTTAGACGATGATACGAACAGCGGGACAGCTATGTGCTTTTCCGTTTATTTGTCGTATCATTTTTTGAGTATTGACACTGTTAAGTTGCGAGGCTTAGCAGTGTTTTTTATTTTATGGAGTTAGAATTGTGTTATGCTTCACGAATATATTTATCGAGGAAAGGAAAAGCTTCGATGCGGTTATACAACCGGTTCATGTGCTGCTGCGGCGGCAAAGGCAGCTGCTGAGATGCTTATTTCGGGAATTAAGCTTTCCAAGGTTCAAATCAATACACCAAAGGGGATAATTCTTGATCTTGATGTACTTGATGCGGAAATATCCGATAACTGCGCAAAGTGTGCCATAAAAAAAGACAGCGGAGATGACCCCGATATTACCGACGGCATACTTGTGTATGCAAAGGTAAGCAGGCTGACTTTCGGGATAGAGATAACCGGAGGAAAAGGTGTCGGTATCGTAACCAAAGCAGGACTTGACCAAGCTGTGGGAGCATACGCCATAAATTCCGTACCCCGAAAAATGATAACTCTGGCGGTCGGCGAAATAGCTGAGAAATACGATTATCACGGCGGCTTTAAGGTAGAAATATCTGTTCCCGAGGGAGAAAATATTGCCAAAAAAACCTTTAACCCACGTATGGGAATCGTAGGCGGGATATCAATAATCGGAACAAGTGGGATAGTTGAACCTATGAGTAATTCGGCACTCATTGAAACCATACGTCTTGAGGAAAAAATGCGCAGGGCAGAGGGACACAATACACTTTTACTGACTCTCGGTAATTACAGCGAAAGCTATATTCAAAGGTCTATGCCGTTTGCACTTGAAAAGAGTGTGAAATGCAGCAATTTTATCGGAGAAGCGATAGATATTGCCCTTGAATTCGGTTTTGAGAGTATTCTTATTATCGGTCATATGGGAAAGCTGGTAAAACTGGGTGCCGGAATTATGAATACACATTCCGCACAGGCAGACGGACGTATGGATGTGCTTGTTACCTGCGGACTGCTTGCCGGAGAAGACAGCGAAATGCTGAAAAAACTGCCCGATTGTGTTACCGTCGATGCGGCTCTCGATATTCTGAAAACAAGCGGAATGCTTGAAAAGACTCTTGAAATATTGGCAGACAGAGCCGAACACTATCTTAATGCAAAGGTTAAAAACAGCATTGAGATAGGAGCGATAATGTTTTCGGACAAGCATCCCGTTACCGTAAAAACGTCCCTTGCCGACAAGCTTGCGGGGCAGATATCGGAGGAATACAATGGTTGATTTTGTAGGAGCAGGCTGCGGTGCGGCGGATCTTATCACACTCAGAGGAAAAAGGCTGATTGAAAATGCAGATGTAATAATTTATGCGGGTTCTCTGGTAAACCCCGAGCTGCTGAAATATGCAAAGGCGGAGTGTGAGATTTTTAACAGTGCATATATGACCCTAGATGAGGTCATTTCCGCAATTGAAAATGCAGAAAATTCAGGTAAAAATACAGTCCGTCTGCATACGGGTGATCCTTCACTTTACGGTGCAATAAGAGAGCAGATGGACAGGCTTGACAAGCTTGGCATTGATTATGAAATATGCCCCGGAGTCAGCTCCTTCTGCGGTGCGGCAGCGGCATTGAAGGCGGAATATACACTTCCTTCCGTGTCACAGACGGTCATAATAACACGAATGGCGGGGCGTACTCCGGTACCCGGATCGGAGAGCATTGAAAGCCTTGCACGGCACGGTTCGACTATGGTTATTTTTCTTAGCACGGGAATGCTTGACGAGCTGTCGGAACGGCTTGTTGAAGGCGGATACAGCTCCGATACTCCTGCTGCAATAGTATATAAAGCAAGCTGGGAGGACGAAAAGGTGTGCCTCTGCACGGTTGGAAGTCTTGCCGAAACTGCCGCAAAAAACGGTATTGAAAAAACTGCTTTGATAACAGTTGGAAACTTTCTGGGAAATGATTATGAGCTTTCAAAACTTTATGATGCAAGCTTTGAAACGGGATTCAGAAAGGCAGAATTATGACAGCTTCGATTATTTCCGTTACCGAAAAGGGACGGCTTTTATCCCGTAAAATAAGCGTGATATTATCGGAAAAGTGTATTGTAAAAAGATACTGCTTTTATAAGAAATGCGATGATGAATCAACGCCGTTTTACGATATTAACGGGATAGCTTCCGACGTTTTTGTGAATAGTGATGCTATCGTATTTATATGTGCCTGCGGGATTGCGGTTCGTTCTGTTGCACCGTTTGTTAAGTCGAAGCAAAGCGATCCTGCGGTGATAGTAATTGACGACTGCGGTAAATATGCTATACCGATATTGTCGGGGCATATTGGCGGTGCAAATCATCTGGCGGAATATATTGCGGATAATATTGGTGCAGTTCCCGTAGTAACCACCGCAACGGATATTGGCGGACGCTTTTCTCCCGACAGCTTTGCAAGAGCCAACGGGCTTATCATCACGGACATAAATGCCGCAAAAGCAATTGCCTCAGCTGTGATTGACGATGAAAAAATAGGGCTATGCAGCGAATATAACTGCGAAAATATACCGTCCGAGCTTACCCAAAACGGAAACTGCCGAACAGGAGTTTATATCGGTACGGACATATCAAAAAAGCCGTTTGAAACAACTCTTTGCCTTATACCGAGAAATATCTGCATAGGTATCGGCTGCAAACGTGGGACATCACTTGATGAAATAGAGCAAATGGTTTTCAATTCGCTGCGTGAAGAAAATATTATTCCCGAACGTATATGTTCGGTAGCTACAATAGATATCAAGGCAGATGAATCGGGGCTGATGCAGTTTTGTCATAAATACAAGCTGACATTTCACATTTTTTCGGCAGAGGAGCTTATGAATGTTTCTGGAGATTTTCACAGGTCCGAGTTTGTACTGAAAACAACAGGCACGGACAATGTCTGTGAACGAAGTGCGGCGAAATGCGGTGAAATTATCATGCGTCGAAAAGCAGCAAACGGAATAACTGTGGCAGCTGCCGAAATTCCAATTGAAATAGATTTTGAAAAGAGGATCTTATGAAGCTTTACATAGTAGGTTTTGGCTGCGGAAGCCGTGACGGAATGACGATCGAGGCCGAAAAAGCAATTCTGAAAAGCGATCTCATTGTAGGCTATACGGTTTATGCCGAGCTTATGAAGGAGTATTTTCCCGAAAAAGAATTCTTTACAACAGCCATGCGGCAGGAAAAAGAACGTGTGGAATATGCTCTTGAACAAGCTCAGTCGGGAAAGACGGTATCAATAATTTGCAGCGGTGACAGCAGCGTTTACGGTATGGCAGGGCTTGCTTTTGAGCTTTCCGCAAATTATCCTTCGGTTGAGATAGAAGCTGTTGCGGGAGTTACGGCTGCACTTAGCGGCGGTGCGATCCTCGGCGCTCCGCTTACACATGATTTTGCGGTTATCAGTCTTTCCGATCTGCTTACGCCCATGGACAAGATACTAAAGCGATTGAAATGTGCTGCTGAGGGAGATTTTACAATTGTATTATACAATCCTTCATCAAAAAAACGTGCAGACTATCTTGCGAAAGCCTGTGAAATACTGCAAAAATATAAAGCACCCGATACGGTATGCGGATATGTGAAAAATATTGGCAGGACAGGTCAGGAAAGCATGGTCTTAACACTCAGCGAACTCAAGGAAACTCAGGTCGATATGTTTACAACTGTTTTTATAGGGAACAGCGAAACGAAGAATATGGGCGGGAAAATGGTAACACCGAGAGGATATAGAAATGTCTGAGATAATGATTTTCGGCGGTACTTCCGAAGGGCGTATGCTTGCGGAATTTTGTGCGGAAAACAAAATAAACGCCTGTGTTTCGGTAACAACGGATTACGGTGCAGAACTTCTTCCGTGCAGCAGATATATTACTGTTTTTAACGGTAAGCTTGATAGATCCGAAATAACAAAGCTTATTTCAGATAACAAATTTTCTGTCGTTATTGATGCAACTCACCCTTACGCAACTCTTGCAACCGAAAATATCAGAAGTGCCTGTTCCGATACAAATACATCGTATTATCGTCTGAAACGAGAAAGCAGTGAAATACTGTACGGGACGATACTTAACAGCTTTGATGAACTTACAGCTTATCTTAACAAAAATAACAAGCAGATACTTAGCACGCTGGGCAGCAAGGAGCTATCTCTGCTTTCAAAGGTGAACGGTCATTATGACCGTATCTGGCTCAGACTTCTTCCCGCCGAGGGGATAACAGAGCAATGTGTTAAGCTTGGATTTGACAGAGAAAAGCTGATATTCGGCAAGGGTCCGTTTTCAATTGAAGAAAATATCAAGCATATCAAAGCGTGTGGTGCAGATGTTCTTCTGACAAAGGAGAGCGGAAAAGCAGGCGGATATTACGAAAAAGCTGAGGCTGCAAAAAGACTCGGAACTGAGCTTATTACAATAAAACGACCCGAAGAATCGGGCTTTGTGATAGATGAAATAAAGGAAATATTATGGTCGAAAAAAAGAAGGTTTACATAGTCGGAACGGGTATGGAGGGCAGAAAAACTCTTACCGAAGAAGCAAAAGCAATAATCGAAAATGCCGAAGCTATTATAGGTGCAAGACGTATGGTCGAGCCTTTTATGGGAATGGATAAGCAGTTTTTTATAAGCTGGAAAAGTGAGGAGATAGCAGACTATCTTTGCAATAAAAGCTTTACCTCGGTGGCGATCCTAGTGTCGGGTGACTGCGGTTTTTACAGCGGAACGGAAAAGCTTTTAAAAGTACTTTCCAATCACGAAACGGAGGTGATCGCTTCCGTTTCCTCGCCCGCTTATCTTTGTTCAAAAATTGGAAAGCCGTGGCAGGATATGAGATTTGTAAGTCTTCACGGCACTGACGGAAATATTGTGAGAAATGTGTGCAGAAACAAATATTGTTTTTTCCTTCTTGGCGGAAATACCAATCCTGCCGATGTGTGCAGGGTTCTGTGTCAATACGGTCGGGGAGATATAAAGGTATTTATCGGCGAAAACCTTGGATACGAAAACGAAAAGATAACAGAGGGAAGGGCGGAAGATCTTGTATCCGAAGCTTTTTCCGAGCTGTCTGTTATTATAACCGAAAATCCTGTATATGAGCGATCTGTAAGAAGTGGAATAACCGATTCTGAGTTCATTAGGAAAAATGTTCCCATGACAAAATCCGAAGTGAGAAGCACGGTCATCTCAAAGCTTGATATAGGAAGGAACGATCTCTGCTGGGATATTGGCTGCGGCACGGGTTCGGTATCTGTTGAAATGGCGATGCAATGCTTTGACGGAAAGGTGTATTCCGTTGACAAAAATGAAGAAGCTGTCGGGCTTACCCGTGAAAATGCCTTGAAATTCGGCTGTGACAATATTGAGATACTTTCGGGAAGTGCGCCGGATATTCTGGGCGATTTTCCTGCTCCGGACAGAGTTTTTGTCGGCGGTTCTCAGGGCAGGATAACAGAGATATTTGATATTGTTTTCGAAAAAAATCCCCTTGCGGTCATCGTTGTAACGGCGGTATCCCTTGAAACGCTGAACGGTGCTGTTTCGGCATTTGAGAGCTATGGAATATTATCACCCGAAATAGTTCAGCTTGCTGTTACAAGGACCAAAAAGGTCGGTTCGCACACAATGCTTTCCGCCGAAAATCCTGTTTATATTATCAAAGGAGCAAAGCAGTGAAAAGGATAATTATAGGCGGCACAAACAGCGGTTGCGGAAAAACTACGGTGACCTGTGCAATACTTCAGGCACTTGTAAACAGAAAAATGAAGGTGACATCATTTAAATGCGGTCCCGACTATATTGACCCTATGTTTCACGAAAAAATAATCGGCACTTCATCGTATAATCTTGACAGCTTTTTCTGCAATGATGATACATTGAAATATCTGCTTTGCGAAAACAGCAGGGACGCTGATATTTCGGTCATTGAGGGTGTTATGGGGTTTTACGACGGAGCAAATGGCAGAGGCTCGGCTTATTCCGTGTCGCAAATTACCGATACACCTGCCGTTATCGTCATAGACTGCAAGGGAATGAGCGATTCAATTGGTGCGGTCATGAAAGGCTTTCTTGATTATAAAAAGCCGAATAATATTCTCGGATTTATTTTCAACCGCTTGCCGTCAAAGCTTGCAGATTTTGCAGAGAATTTGTGCAAAGAACTTGAAACTGAGTATTTCGGATTTTTGCCCGTGAATGACATTACATTTGAGAGCCGTCATTTGGGACTTGTGACTGCCAATGAAGTATTTGATATTAAAGATAAAATGAATCGTCTGGGCGAACTTGCAGAGAAAAATATTTTGCTGGATAAGCTTATAATGCTGTCGGAAAAGCCGTTTCCGCAGTTTGTATGTCCGCAGTTTGAAAAGATAGATTTTCCGAGAAGGCCTGTAATTGCCGTAGCAAATGACAGCGCATTCTGCTTTATTTATTCAGATAATATTTCTCTGTTGGAGAAGCTGGGCTGTGAGATAGTTTATTTTTCTCCGCTTAGTGATAAAGCTGTTCCCGAAAATGCTGACGGGCTTATTTTATGCGGAGGTTACCCTGAGCTTTATGCGGAACAGCTGTCGGAAAATACGGAAATGCTCGCCGATATTCGCAGAAAAATTGAAGCGGGTATGCCGACTATAGCCGAATGCGGCGGATTTATGTATCTTCACGATACTATGGAAGATGCAGACGGAAATGAGCATAAAATGGTCGGCGTGATAAATGGTAAGGCGTATAAAACTTCCAAGCTGCGGCATTTCGGATATACTAAAATGACAGCGGAGAGGGACAATATGCTTTGTAAAAAAGGTGATACTTTTCCTGCACACGAATTTCACTATTGGGACAGTACACTATGCGGAGAGGATTTTACTGCCGAAAAGTCAGACGGACAAAGCTGGAAATGCGCTTATGCGAATGAAAATATGTACGCAGGTTTTCCTCATTTGTATTTTTATTCCGATATAAAAATAGCCGAAAACTTTGTGCGCAGATGCTTAGAATATGGAGAGTATAATGGATAGAATAAATAAAATTACGCCGCCTGACGTTAAAGCTGCTCAGGCTGCAAGAGAGCATTGGAACAGCGTTGCAAAGCCCCTTGGAAGCCTTGGACTGCTTGAAACAGCTGTTGAAAAAATAGCAGCTATTCAAGGAACTGCGGAGGTAAAAATAACGAACCGCCGTGCAGTTGTAATGTGCGCAGACAACGGCGTGGTGTGTGAGGGCGTGACACAGTCGGACAGCTCCGTAACTGCCCTTTGTGCAGAAGCAATTGCAGCGGGAACGTCCAACATAAATGTGCTTGCAGACATCTACGGTGCAAAGGTAACGGCTGTGGATATAGGCATGGTGCATGATGTGAATAGCGAAAAGTTGATTAACAGGAAGATTGCATACGGCACAAAAAGCATTGCCGATGGAGCGGCTATGACCGTTGAGCAGGCGGAAAAGGCTATTGCTGTGGGAATGGATATTGTCGGCGATATGAAAAATGAGGGTGCCGATATTATCGTTACGGGTGAAATGGGCATAGGAAACACTACCACCTCCGCCGCTCTTGCTTCGGTGCTTCTTGATATGCCGCCAAAATCTGTTACAGGCAGGGGAGCAGGTCTTGACAGCGCAGGACTTAAGCGTAAAATAGATGCCGTTGAACGTGCCATTGCGGTGAACCGCCCCGAAAGGGATAAGCCGGTGGAGCTTCTTGCAAAGCTTGGAGGCTTTGATATTGCAGGAATGACGGGACTTTTCCTTGGCGGCGCATATTATCACATTCCCGTGGTCATAGACGGCGTTATTTCCGCTGTTTCGGCGCTTATCGCCTGTGAGATAAATCCACTTGCAAGGGAATATATGCTTGCAAGCCACGTTTCGGGTGAACCGTCGGGGAAAATGCTTCTTGAAAGGATAGGCGTAAAGCCGCTTATAAATGCTGAAATGCGGCTTGGTGAGGGCACGGGCGGGATAATGCTGCTGCCCTTGCTTGATGGTGCGCTTTCGGTGTATAACAGCGCACATCGATTTGACGAGTTGGACATGGAAAGGTATGTGGAGCTGAAATGACTGTACTTGTAACAGGCGGTTCAAAGTGCGGAAAATCTCATTTTGCAGAGATGCTTTTTAGCGGTTTTGAGGGCAGAAAACTATATATTGCCACTATGCAGCCCTACGGCGAAGAAGCCTTTGAAGCTATTGAACGCCACAGAAAGCTGCGCAGCGGAAAAGGCTTTGAAACAATTGAAAAATATACGGACATTGATGAGATAAACCTTCCCGAAAGCTGTGGAATACTGCTTGAATGTATGGCTAATCTTTGTGCAAATGAAATGTTTAAGGACGGAGAGCCAGTTGACCCGACTGACAAAATATTGTGCGGTTTTCGGCATCTGAAAAGCCGTGCAAAGCTGCTTGTTATAGTCACCAACGAGGTTGGAAATGACGGCGTTGTCTACGAAAAAGGCACGGCGAAATATATTGAAGCAATGGGGGAGATAAACCGCCGTACTGCGGAGCTTGCCGACAGAGTAGTGGAATGCGTATATGGTATCCCCGTGCCGCTGAAAGGAGAACTGCCGTGAAGCTTTTAAAATCGTTTGCAAGCGCATTTCTCATGTATTCAAGGATTCCCATGCCCCAGGTGGAATGGAAAGAGGAAAACAGGCGGTATGCGCTGTGCTTTTTCCCGATTATCGGTGCGGTGATTGGCGCATTTTTTCTGTTATGGAGATATGTTTGCGGATTGCTTAATATTGGCGATTTTTTGATGGGCGCAGTATCGGCTGTTATTCCTCTTGCCGTAACGGGTGGAATTCATATGGACGGATTTTGCGATGTTATTGACGCAAATTCTTCCTGTGCTGATAAAGAGAAAAAGCTGAAAATTATGAGCGATCCACATATCGGCTCTTTTGCTGTGATGTGGCTTTGCGTTTATTTGATATTACAGACGGCATTGCTTTCGGAGATGAAAAAAACAGCCGTGACAGTTGCTGGCGGTTATGTCCTTTCAAGGTCACTCAGCGGACTTGCGGCGGTAACTTTTAAGGGTGCAAAAAAGGATGGTGCACTGCAAAGCTTTGCAAAGCCTGCCCATAAAAAAGTAACGGTTTCGGTGCTTATCTTAATAACTGTTCTGACAGCGTCGGCAATGCTTATGACAGATATAATTTCGGGCGGACTTGCGTTATTCTGTGCGATAATGATTTTCGTATATTACAGAATATCCGCATACAAAAATTTCGGCGGCATAACGGGAGATACGGCAGGCTGGTTTTTGCAAATATGCGAAATGGCGGTGATGATAGCTGCCGTTATGGGAGAAAAGCTTACGGAGGCGTTTTTATGATAATGATAACGGGCGGTGCATTTCAGGGAAAAACCGAATATGCAAAACAGCGTTTCGGCTTCTCGGACGATGATATTTTAAACGGCGGCAGCTGTGACTTTGAAGCAATTTTTTCTGCAAAATGTGTGACGGGATATCACCTTTTTATAAAACGTCTGCTTGAAAAAAACGCCGATGCTCAGGAATTTACAAGGTGGCTTTGCAGAGAAGATCCCGATGCCGTTGTGATAATCAACGAGATAGGTGCGGGAATAATCCCCCTTGAAAAAAGCGAACGCATTTGGCGTGAAGAAACGGGCAGAGCAGGCTGTATCATTGCGGAGAATTCCCGTGAGGTCATACGTCTTGTCTGCGGTATTCCCGTAAAGATAAAGGGGTAAGGCGCAATGAAGATAATATTTATCCGTCACGGCAAGACCGCCGGAAATCTTGAAAAGCGATATATCGGCGTTACCGATGAGCCTCTTTGCGAAGAGGGCGTTTCCGAGCTGAAAAGCATAAGCTATCCCGATTGCGATATTGTTATTTCAAGCCCCATGAAACGCTGCTTGCAAACTGCGGAAATCATTTATCCCGATAAAAAAATCGTTGTCGGTGAAAATTTGAAAGAGTGTGATTTCGGGAATTTTGAGGGCAAAAATTATATTGAACTGTCGGGAAATGCGGATTATCAGCGCTGGATAGACAGCGGAGGAACACTTGTTTTTCCAAACGGTGAAGCTCCTGCAGACTTTAAGAAAAGGTGCATTGCGGTGTTTGACAAAACCGTTTCGGAATATGCCGAAAATACCGTGCTTGCCTTTGTTGTTCACGGCGGCACCATAATGTCGATACTTGAAAAATACGCTTATCCCAAAGGCGGTTATTACGATTTTCAGGTTCAAAACGCACATGGATATATAACCGAGTTTGACGGTAAAAAAATAATTATTTCGGAGAAAATATGAAAGGATTTATCCTCACTTTGCCGATGGTTGTCGGCTTTATTATTGATATTATCTTCGGCGACCCATACAGCCTGCCGCACCCGGTCAGAGCAATAGGAACGCTAATATCGAAGCTTGAAAAATTTGTCCGCAGCAGGTTTAATAATCTGCGCAAAGGTGGAGTTTTTCTTGCGATTGCTGTGCTTGTCATATCAACGTTAGCGCCGCTGCTGATACTGATTATATGTTACAGGATAAACGTTATTTTGGGAATTGCTATTGAAAGCGTTATGTGCTGGCAGCTTGTTGCGGCAAGGTGCTTGCAGAAGGAAAGTATGAAGGTCTGCCGTGCGCTTGAGGAGAACGACACCGAAAAGGCTCGGAAAGCCGTGTCAATGATAGTGGGGCGTGATACCGATGTTCTTGACGAAAAGGGCATTATCAAGGCTGCTGTGGAAACTGTGGCTGAGAACACCTCTGACGGTGTAACTGCGCCGATTATGTACATTTCCGCAGGCGGTGCTGCACTTGGATTTCTCTACAAGGCGGTAAACACTATGGATTCAATGATAGGCTACAAAAACGAAAAATATGCCGATATTGGACGATTTGCCGCACGGCTTGACGATCTTCTTAACTATATCCCGTCAAGGCTGACTGCTCTTGCAATGATACTTTCGGCGTATCTGCTGAGGTTTGACGTAAAAAACGCATTTTATATCTGGAAACGTGACCGCAGAAAGCACGCCAGTCCCAATTCTGCACAAACGGAATCGGTATGTGCAGGAGCACTGGATATACGCCTTGCAGGTGACGCCTACTACTTCGGTGAGCTGCACAAAAAGGAGTTCATCGGCGATGACATTCGTCCGCCCGAAAGCGAGGATATACGCCGTGCAAACCGTCTTATGTACTGTACGTCGGTCATTGTGCTGATAATATCCGCAGCGGCAAGAGCCTTTATATTTGGAGGTTTGTTATGAATATTCCAAAGCACGGCGGCGATACTTTCGGGCATGAGATACGATATGATTTTTCGGCAAATCTCAATCCGCTGGGTATGCCGCAGAGCGTGAAAAAAGCACTTGAAAATTCCATTCCCGATTGGGAGAAATATCCCGACCCTTACTGCCGCAAACTGGTGAAAAAGCTGTCTGAGCATGAGAATTTTTCGTCCGAAAATATTGTCTGCGGAAACGGTGCGGCTGACCTGATTTTTCGCATCGTCCGGGCGGTAAAACCTCAAAAAGCCGTTATCTGCGCACCCTCTTTCGGGGAATATACCAAGGCTTTGGAGCAATGCGGCTGTGAAATTTCGGCGTATCGGCTTGCGGAAGAAAACGGGTTTGCACTTGACGTTGGAATAACCGAAATCCTTGACAAAAGCGTTGATATGCTTATACTTTGTACGCCCAACAATCCCACAGGACAGACAATTGAAAGCGAACTTCTATGTGAGATCTGCAAAAAATGCGAAGAGGACAACATTATATTTCTATGCGACGAATGTTTCATTGATTTTGTGGTGAACGGAACGGGCGCAGAGTGCTTTATGAACAAAAACGTGGTGGTTTTAAAGGCGTTTACAAAGATATACGCTATGGCAGGTCTGCGGCTTGGGTACGCTCTTTTCGGCAGCGATGCTTTTGCTGAAAAAGTGCGTGAAACGGGACAGTTCTGGAGCGTTTCTTCTCCTGCGCAAGTGGCAGGAGAAACGGCATTGGACGAAAAAAACTATGCCGAAAAAACTGCGGAGTTCATCAAAAATGAACGGGAATATTTATCGGAAAATCTGCTGCATTTTGGATTTAAGGTGTACCCCTCGGAAGCAAATTTTATCCTTTTTTATACCGACCTGCCCCTTGATGAAATGCTTTTGCGGAAGAATATACTTATACGAAATTGTGAAAACTTTAATGGACTTTCACGGGGCTTTTTCCGCATTGCAGTCCGCACTCACGAAGAAAATTCTGAGCTTGTTTCGACGCTTGGGAGGTGCTTGAATGGCTAAGGCGATAATGATACAGGGTACGATGTCAAACTCGGGAAAGAGCTTTCTTGCCGCTGCACTATGTAGGATATTTAAGCAGGACGGTTATTCCGCCACACCCTTTAAATCACAGAATATGGCACTTAATTCCTACATTACCGCTGACGGTTTGGAAATGGGCAGGGCGCAGGCAATGCAGGCAGAAGCAGCAGGTATCGAACCGTCTGTGCTGATGAATCCTATTCTTTTAAAGCCCACCACCGATGTGGGTTCTCAGGTGATAGTCAACGGTGAGGTAAGGGGAAATATGCGGGCGATGGACTATTTCAGACAGAAAAAAGAGCTTATCCCCGACATTATGAAGGCATACAATACCCTTGCGGAACAGCACGATATTATCGTTATCGAGGGCGCAGGAAGTCCTGCGGAGATCAATCTGAAGCAGGACGATATTGTTAATATGGGCATGGCAAAGCTTGCGAAAGCACCCGTTCTTCTTACGGGAGATATTGATAGGGGCGGCGTTTTTGCACAGCTTCTGGGTACGCTTATGCTGCTTGAAGATGACGAGCGAAGCATGGTCAAAGGGCTTATCGTGAATAAGTTCCGTGGGGACAGAAGCATTTTTTCGGACGGAGTTCGTATGCTTGAGGAGCGTGGAGGAAAGCCTGTTATTGGCGTTGTTCCCTACATAAAATGCGATATTGAGGACGAGGATAGTCTTTCGGAAAAGCTGGAAAACGGTTCAAAGGGCATTATAGACATTGTCGTGATACGTTTGCCGAGAATATCAAATTTCACGGATTTTGATGTATTTTCGCAGTATGAGGGCGTGTCTGTTCGGTACGTTTCAAAGTGTTCCGAGCTTTCCGAGCCTGATATGATAATTATTCCGGGAACTAAAAGCACTATCTCAGATATGAAGTGGCTCCGTGAGAGCGGACTTGAAGCGGCTGTGAAAAAATGCGTTTCAAGGGGCGTGCCGCTGTTCGGAATTTGCGGCGGCTATCAGATGCTTGGTGAGAGGATAACCGACAGTGCTGGCGCAGAGGGCGGCGGAGCAATAGACGGAATGGGACTGCTCAAGTGCTGTACGGATTTTTTTGCAGAAAAGACACGCCGCCGAACAGAAGGCGTTTTTGTGGAGGTTGACGGAGCATTTTCCTGCCTTACGGGATCGCACTTTTCCGGCTATGAGATACATATGGGTGAAACCGTGTCCGAAGAAACGCCCCTTTTATCCTGCGGCGGTGCACAAATCGGCAATGTTTACGGCTGTTATATTCACGGTATTTTTGACAGCGCAGAAGTGTCTGAATGTATAGTAAAAGTTTTGTTCGAGCGCAAGGGTATAGAATACAGCGGCGGAAAAATTGACCGCAAGACGTACAAGGAAATGCAGTTTGACATTCTTGCAGACAGCGTGCGGAACAGCCTGGATATGAAGCTGATTTATAATATCATTGATAAAGGTTTAATTTGAAAAAGGGAGAAAAAATGAAAACCGAAAGAATACTTTTTCTGATTATTTTCACAGTATTTGCAGCAGTTCTCAGCGGCTGTTCAAAAAATGCAGAATCAACCGATAATACAGAGAAAATCGGCGGTATTGCTTTCTCGGAAACAGTACCTCTGACTTATGCGGAATGCTTTTCGATTGACAGATATGAGGACGGATATTCACTTATCAAAACAATGAATGGGGAGAAATATCTGCTTGTTCCAAAGGATAAAGATATACCGAACGATCTTCCGTCCGACATAATTACATTATCTTACCCTATTGAAGATGTTTATCTGGTAGCAGCTAATGCTATGGGACATTTTGCTCAGCTGGGGAAAGGTGAATCAATAAAATTTTCCGGCAAAAAAGCATCGGATTGGTATATTGATTATGCCCGTGAAGCTATTGAAGATGGAAAAATTTTTTATGCAGGAAAATACCGTGAACCTGATTATGAAATGCTTCTGGAAAATGACTGCAAGCTGTCCATTCAGTCTACTATGATCGAGCATTCTCCCGAGGTAAAGGAAAAGCTCATTGAACTGGGCATACCTGTGTTTATTGATTATTCAAGCTATGAAAGTCATCCCTTGGGCAGAAGTGAATGGATAAAGCTTTACGGTGAAATGACAGGAGTTCCGCAACTTGCCGAAAGTATTTTTAACGAACAGCTGGGTGAGTTTGAGAGTATTGATAAAGCGGACACCGATAAAAGCGTTGCATTTTTCTATATAAATACGGCAGGTCAGCCGGTAACAAGAAAACCGGGTGATTATATCACAAAGATGATAGAGCTTGCAGGAGGTAAAAACGCTTTCAAAACGATCGGCAGCGAGGGCTCTTCTTCATCAATAACTATGGAAGCGGAACAATTCTATTTCCTTGCCAAAGATGCCGATATAATAATATACAACAGTACCATTGACGGAGAAATAACTTCAGTGGAACAGCTTATTGCCCAAAATGAGATATTATCGGATTTTAAAGCTGTCAGGGAGGGAAATGTATGGTGTACCAAACCTGCTCTCTATCAGGATTCAGGAAAGCTTGGAACAGCTATTTCCGAAATGAATCTGATATTTTCCGATAATTATGAAGCCGCAGCACTTGAATTTTTCTTTAAATTGGAAAGTGGTGAACATCGGTGAGCAGAAAAAGAAGCATCACTATATTTATCCTGCTTTTGATCGGCGTAATAATTGTTCTTTTTGCAAATATACTTGTCGGAAGTGCGAATATTACGTTTGCCGAAGTAATGGATACTTTTGTGGGAAAGAGAAACACGTCATCGGATATACTGCTGAAAATACGCATTCCCAGAGCGCTGGCGGCACTTCTTCTCGGGGGAGCGCTTTCTCTTTCGGGTTATCTTCTTCAGACCTTTTTCCATAATCCTATTGCAGGTCCGTTTGTTCTTGGAGTATCTTCGGGAGCAAAGCTTATTGTTGCCATAACCATGATATATTCTGTTGGAGTGATAGGTGCGCTTAGCTCAGCTGTTTTGATAATCTCTGCTTTTATCGGTTCACTTATTTCTCTGGGATTTGTACTTCTTATATCAAGAAAAGTCAAACAAATGTCCATGCTCGTGGTCTGCGGAGTAATGATAAGCTACATATGCTCGGCGGTTACTGATTTTCTCGTAACTTTTGCGGACGATTCCGATATAGTCAATCTTCACGGCTGGTCTGTGGGTACTTTTTCGGGAACAAGCATGGATAATGTCAGGGTGATTTTTGTTTTTGTAATAATCGGTCTGATAGGTTCATTCCTCATCTCAAAGCCCATAGGCGCATATATGCTGGGAGAAAGCTATGCAAAAAATATGGGTGTTGATATAAAGCTTCTTCGGGTAATGCTGATAATTCTTTCGGGGCTTCTGTCCGCAGCCGTAACTGCATTTGCGGGACCTGTTTCCTTTGTGGGAATAGCTGTTCCTCATATAATACGGGTGCTGTTCAGAACGTCAAAGCCTCTTATAATGATACCTGCCTGTTTTCTTGGCGGAAGCATATTCTGTATGATATGCGATATGATAGCAAGAACGGTTTTTGCACCGACTGAGCTTAGCATAAGTACTGTTACAGCTGTTTTTGGCGCACCTGTGGTAATTTATATTATGGTAAGCAGGAGGCGGCAGGAAATATGATAAATGAAACACTTATTTCCTCTGAAAATCTGTCGGTGGGCTACGGTAAAAAAATAATCATAAATAACGTTGGCTTTGAAATTAGGCAAGGCGAAATATTGACACTTATCGGTCCTAACGGAGCAGGAAAATCAACCTTGCTTAAAACACTTGCAGGCTATCTTGAACCGCTGGGCGGTGTGATAATGATAGACGGAAAGAATGCTTCTGAGATTACAGATAAGGAAATGGCAAAACAGCTTTCCGTTTTGCTTACGGAGCGTATTCGTCCTGAGCTTATGACCTGCCGTGAGGTAGTTGAAACAGGACGATATCCATATACAGGCAGCTTTGGTATACTGTCCGACAAAGATAGAAATGCTGTTAATGATGCAATTGAAGCAGTTTCTGTAACAGAGATTGCCGATATGTATTTCAATGAGATCAGCGACGGACAGCGGCAGCGTGTTATGCTTGCAAGAGCGATATGTCAGGAGCCGCAGATACTTATTCTTGATGAACCGACTTCTTATCTTGATATTCATCATAAGATAGCTTTTTTTGAGATACTGAAAAAGCTTGTAAAGGGAAAAAATATTGCCGCAATACTGTCAATGCATGAGGTTGATCTGGCTGAAAGAATTGCAGATAGTGTTCTTTGTATTAAGGATGGGAAAGTGTCACTTTCGGGTTCTCCTTCCGATGTGTTTACGGCGAAAAATATAATGGAGCTTTATGATATTCCCGAAGAACTTTATTATAAATACTTTGGATAATTGGAGGTCAATATGGGCTGTTTGCATATATACTGCGGAGATGGAAAAGGAAAAACAACTGCTTCTCTTGGTCTGGCGTTGAGAGCATCGGGTGCAGGCATGAGGGTATGCTTTGTTCAGTTTATGAAGGGCGGGGAAACGTCCGAGCTGAATACTCTGCGGCTTATACCCGAAATAACGGTGCTGCGCTGTGACAGACAATATCCGTTTTTTAAGAATATGACAGAATCGGATAAAACCGAGATTGCGGAATGTCACGAAAAATTACTTGAAGAAGCATTTAACGGAAATTACGATATGATTATTCTTGACGAGTTTAATTCCGCATACAGATACGGTCTTATGAAATGTGAAAAAGCTCAGAAGCTGATTTTTGACGGAAAGAAAAACGTTGAAATAATACTGACAGGAAGAGGACCCCACGATATTTTTGTTAATAACGCAGATTATATCAGCGAGATAAAATGCGTAAGACACCCTTATGAAAATGGCATTGCCGCAAGAAAGGGGATAGAATATTGAACCTTGAGTATGTCCTTCCCGATGAGATAGAAAAACGCAGCTTTGAAATAATTGAAAGTGAAATCGGGGACAGAAAAATTCCCGAGGATATAAAACCGATAGTTTTGCGTGTGATCCATACAACAGCCGATTTTGAATACTGTGATAATCTGTGCTTTTCACCCGATGCTGTCGAAACTGCTGCCAAAATACTCAGAGCGGGAGCAGTCATTGTTACAGATACTAATATGGCTAAGTCGGGTATCAATAAATCTGCGCTAAAAAAGCTTGGGTGCGAGGTAATGTGCTTTATGTCCGATGAAGATGTGGCAAAGGAAGCAAAGAAATCTGGCACAACAAGAGCAGTTGCTTCGGTAAATAAGGCAGCAAAGCTTGATAAACCGGTCATATATGCCGTAGGCAACGCTCCTACCGCTCTCATTCAGCTTAATGATCTCATTATGAATAAAAGGTTTATCCCTGCACTCGTTATCGGTGTTCCTGTTGGGTTTGTAAATGTTGTTCAATCGAAAGAGCTGATAATGTCCTCGGGAGTTCCGTATATTGTTGCAAGGGGAAGAAAAGGGGGCAGCACGGTTGCAGCTGCAATATGTAATGCCCTGCTGTATATGTTTGGCGGAAGGGATCGGCAGTAATTTCGGTTTAGTGTCATTTATCATAAAAACATCAACAATCTGAGGTCTTATACCGAAAAATCTTTAGTATAAAATGATAATTATTGCAAAAAAGACTTGAAAAACGTCGTATTTGTGATATAATTAAATTTGTGGTTTTGTATACATCACCCATTTTAGACAAAAATATTCAAAATTTAATAGATGAACGGTGCCGCAGGCTTTGATATTCATAGTATGAATTTATCATTGCGCTGAGGGTAAAAGGGAAACAGGTGTGAATCCTGTGCGATCTCGTCACCGTATTCGGGGAGCATAAAAGCGTTAAGGTTACTATTGTAGCTTTGGTCACTGAGAAATTGGGAAGGCTGCTTTTGTGTGATGATCCGTAAGTCGGGAAACCTGCCGTTTGTCAGTACAGAAAATAATATATTGTTATTTTCAGATCACGAGGTATTGGTCGTACGTAAAAAAGCTGTTTTTAACACGGCTTGTTTTGTTATGCCCATTTTCAGTGATGAAGTGGGTATTTTTTATTTTACGAAAGAGCATATAATACTAATCCCTCATTAAAGTGTAGACAAAAAATCTGCGCAAAATCCATATATGCAAGATTTTCCTTGATTTTTTGTACACTTTATAATCGGGGATTAGTATAAGCTCAAATTCAATATCTCCGATCGGAAACAGGTTGGAGGAATTTATTATGAAGAAAAAACTTGCAATTATTATGTCATTGGTTATGGCTGCTTCTATGACCGCCTGCGGAAATTCAGCTAATAATACTGCCGAAGCCGAAACAACATCGGCAGTTACCGAGAGAAGTACCGAAGCAGCTGCCGAAACCACCACCGAAGCCGAAACGACCACAGCTGCTGCAGAGGAAACCACAGCTGAATCTGTAGAAGAGGTTGAGGAAGAAGACGAGGAGGACTACAATACAGGTGATGCTTCTCTTGACAATATCCGCAATCAGGACGAGATTGGTGAAAATGAGCTTCTCGTTCTCAGCTTTGGAACAAGCTTCAACGACAATCGCCGTCTTACTATCGGCGCTATCGAAAATGATCTTGAAGCAGCTTTCCCCGATTATTCTGTAAGAAGAGGTTTTTCAGCAAATATTGTTATTGACCACATAAACAGACGTGACGGTTTTCTTATTGACGATGTTAAGGCATCTCTGGAACGTGCGGTGAACAATGGCGTAAAGACGCTTGTCGTTCAGCCTACACATCTTATGAACGGCTTTGAATACAATGACATTGTGGAAGAAGTTTCGAATTATGCAGATGCTTTTGAAAAAGTCGTATTCGGTGAACCTCTTCTTACCTCCGATGATGACTTTGCAAGAGTTGAAAAGGCAATCACAGAATGGACTGCCGAATATGATGACGGCGAGACCGCTATCTGCTTTATGGGACATGGTACAGAGGCTGACTCCAATGCTGTATATCAGAAGCTGCAGGATCTCCTTACCGCTGACGGTTATACAAATTATTTCATAGGCACAGTTGAAGCAGCTCCCACACTTGATGATGTTCTTGCAAAGGTTAAGGCAGGAAACTACAAGAGAGTTGTTCTTGAACCTCTTATGGTAGTTGCAGGCGATCATGCCAACAACGATATGGCAAGCGATGAGGAAGATTCATGGAAAACAGCATTTGAGAATGAAGGATATGAGGTTGTCTGCCTTATCAGAGGTCTAGGTGAAAACGAGGCTATCCGCCAGATATACGTTGACCACGCAAAGGCTGCTATTGATTCCATAGCTGAATAAAATATTTAATATACAAACCGGACAAGGGCGGCTTTCTCTGCCGCCCTTGAAAATTTCACAGGAAGTGTTGATATGAGAAATAAACTATTTGCAATGCTTTCGGCACTGATCGTTACGATGACATTATCCGCCTGCGGAGCACAGGAAAGCACCGCTGTTAAGGAAAGCGCAGCATCGGAAGATACAACTGTATCAAGTGAGAAGATCACCGAGGCGGAAACCACGGAAAGCGAAGTACAGACTGCTCCCGTTGAGGAAGTTGTAGAAGAGGGTATGACACCGATTTACGCCGGCAGCTTGAAGGACGGTACTTATGATGTTACGGTTGATTCAAGCTCGGCTATGTTCAATATCACAAAGTGTTCTCTCACAGTGTCTGACGGGAAAATGTCCGCTGTAATGACAATGAGCGGCAAAGGCTATCTCTATGTTTTTATGGGAAGCGGTGATGAAGCAGCTGCAGCTGATGAGAGCAGCTTCATTCCGTTTGTTGAAGATGAAAACGGAGATCACACATTTACTGTTCCCGTTGAAGCACTGGATTCGGGTATAAGCTGTGCGGCTTTCAGCAAGAAAAAAGAGATCTGGTATGACCGCACTCTTCTGTTCAGAGCGGATTCTCTGCCGATAGATGCATTCGGAGATGGGTTCATAAAATCGGCTGCCGATCTTGGACTTGCTGACGGTGAATATACGGTTGAGGTTGAACTTTCGGGCGGTTCGGGTCGTGCTTCGGTACAATCTCCTGCAAAGCTTACTGTTGAAAACGGAGTGGCTTCTGCTGATATCGTATGGAGCAGTTCAAGCTATGATTACATGATGGTGAATGGCGAAAAGGTGCTGCCTGTTAGCACTGAAAACGGTTCGGAATTTATTATTCCTGTTATGGGATTTGATTTTAATATTCCCGTTTCGGCAGACACTACGGCAATGAGCACACCCCACGAGATAGAGTACACACTGAAATTCATTTCTGAAAGTATTTCTGCGAAATAAAAGTGTTTAACTTGTTTATTCCGTACTATCATTCAATAGCATTTTTATACTAAACACCATTTAAAATATGAAAAAAATCAAGCCGACAATCTTGAATATAATGGATTTCGGCGCAGATTTTTTTCCGTTTTTTATTGGTGTTTAGTATTAACAGGCAGCTGATAATTTTTGCCTCAGACGTTTAGCCAAATTCTAACAAGCATCAAAGCACATCTGATTATACCGGTCAATATTTTTGGTGCTGCTGCCTGCGGTCAGACCGCTCTTGAAAGCCCGAATTTTTCACGCCGTTCATCAAACGTCTTGTTGTATTTTTCCAAAAGTTGAGCTGTATTATTCCTTTCCAAATTCCTTTAAATAACGCTTCAGAAGAAATGCACAGAAATAGGGGAATGTGTAAATATTGTCGGAAACGCCGATATTTCCGTGAATGAATTTTATCCCAAAGCTGATATCCGAATATTTATCACTTTGGATAAGTGTCCGCAGAGATTTAGCTCTGCCGTTGGTTGACTTTACCTCCACGGGTATCAGTTCATTTGCAGTTCGGACAAAAAAATCCTCTTCAAGGGTAGAATCCTCACGCTTGTAATAATAAAGAGCATATCCGCTTTTTTTAAGAGCTTCTGCAACAATGTTTTCATAAAGTGCACCTTTATAAACGCCTAGGTTCTTGTTTGCACGCAGGTCTTCCTGAGCTTCTTCATCAAGCATAGCTACAAGCATACCCGTGTCTGCAAAGTAAAGCTTGTATTTTGTTTCGTAATAGTTGCCCTTTAAGGGTAATTCGGGAAAATTCAGGCAATAACAGATGTTGATCATTCCTGCATCTTTCAGCCATTCAATACAGCCTCTGTAATCCTTGAACCTTGCACCCGAAGCAACCTTTGAGATTTGAAATTTTTTGTTGTCCCTTGCAAGCTGAGGCGGTATTTGATTAAACACGTTGATAATTCTGGTCTGATCCATTCCGTCAGCGTATTTGCGGATATCCTCCTTATAGTCTGCAAGCAGCTGCTGTTGCGTTGCGAGGGAGCCCTCGAAAGTCCCTTTTTAAATATACTCCCTTACAACAGCAGGCATTCCGCCCAAAATGCAATAGTCCATAAACAAACTGTCACATACGCTAAGCATAACATTGTTAAATGGGGCAAGCTCCAGCATGTTTGCAAGCATATCATCTATAAATACGCTGTCATATCCTTTTGCCCAGATAAATTCCTCAAAGTCAAGGGAGAACATTTCGTAATCAGTCTTATATCCGACGCTGTTGCTCTCTATCCTGCGGTAATTGATCCCGAGCATTGACCCGCTGCATATTACGTCAAAGCGTCCGTCTATTTTAAAGAATTTCAAAGCGGTTGATATTTCGGGAAATTCCTGCAGCTCGTCAAAGAAAATCAGGGTCTTGCCTTCTACAAATCTCTTTGACGTGTCAATTCTTGAGATGTTTTTTATAATATCATCTGCCTTGTAGCCGTCAGCGGTAATATTTTTGTATTTTGGCTCTTCTACAAAGTTTATCTCAATGACATTATCGTAATTCTGAGTTGCAAAACGCCGTATAGACTCGGTTTTTCCAATCTGACGAGGTCCTTTGACTATGAGCGGTTTTCTGTCAGCGTCTTTTTTCCACTTGTCAAGGAACATATCAATTTTTCTTTTAAGATACATACAAAGCCTCTTTTCTGTTGTTATCTTATTAGTATTATACACTTTTTAGAGCGAAAAATCAATAGCCATTACAAATTTAAGTTTCCCCAAAATTCAACCTACACACCTCAGAACCAAAAAAGAAAGACAACTGCCCATCGTTTTGCGGCAAAGAAAAGAATCTGCCAATACCGGTTTTAATACTAAACACCGATTAAACTATAGACAAAATTGATAAAGAATGGTATAATAAAATAGGTGATGAAAAATGCCTAAAACATATAAAATCAGTACAGAAAATGCAGCTGAAATAGAAGAAATAAGAAAAACAATAACAGACAAAAAAGTTGACAGACGTCTGTATGCAGTACAACTTCGAGGAGAAGGATTGACGAATCACGAAATAGCTGAAAAATTAGATACATCTAATAAAATGGTAAGTCAATGGGTAAGCACATATATTAACGAAGGTGGAATAGAAGCACTGCTTCCCAAGGAGCGAATCGGAATGCATAGAAATCTTAGCTTCGAAGAAGAAAAAGAATTTCTTTCAGCATACACCAAACAAGCTGAAGCAGGTCAAATCGTAAATCTTAATGAAATGAAAGCTGCATATATCGAAAAAGTAGGACATTCCATTGGAGGAAGTCAGATTTATCGAATGTTAGAACGTCACGGATGGCGCAAAGTAATGCCGAGAAGCAAACACCCGAAAAAAGCAAGTGATGAGGCAATAGAAGCCTCAAAAAAATTAAAGCAAAAATAGAGGGTAACTTTAACAATTTAAATCGCAACAAATACGATGGAGTGCGTCTTATGTTTCAGGACGAAGCGGGTTTTGGCAGGATAAATAAGCCGAAGTACTGCTGGTGTGAAAAGAGTACAAGACCGTCTGTGCCTTGTCATCATATTCGGGAGTACAGATATGTTTATGGTGCAGTTGAACCGCTTACGGGTGAGAACTGTTTTGTTGTTATGCCCTATTGCAATACAGATTGTATGAATATATTCTTGGAAGATTTGTCAAAAACATTCCCAAGAGATAAGATCATATTGGCGTGCGACGGAGCAGCGTGGCATAAATCGAATTCATTAAAAATCCCAGAAAACATTGAACTGATTTTTATTCCACCGTACACCCCGGAAATGAATCCCATTGAACAGATATGGAAAGAAATCAGAAAAATTGGGTTTAAAAATGAAGTCTTTCAAACGCTTCAAAAAGTTGTTGACAGACTATGTGATACTATCTGCTCTTTATCCAATGATACCATTAAAAGCATTACAGGAAGAGATTGGATTTTATCCTGTTTTTAAATGGTGTTTAGTATAACAGCCTTTAATATCTCAAAAATACCATCAGCAACAGCATAATAGATAAAATT
>CAMCRP010000047.1 GCA_945877315.1 uncultured Ruminococcus sp.
TGTTCTGCATAGCACCGAAGCTGCCGCGAACCATAGAAACCTTGTTGATAGCGTTGTCGATCTTGTCAATAGCTGCGTTAGCGGACTTCTGAGTAGAAAGGGACAGCTTATCTGTTCCAAGACCTCTAGCGGAGCAGTCAAGGTCAGCCTTAAGGTCGCCAAGACCATTGGACTTATAAGAGAATGTGAAGTTTACGCTGTCCTTAGTTCTTGCACCAACCTGAAGAGTAATGTTATCGGTATAAGTCAGCGTAGCTGTAGAAGCATCATTGGAATCGGACTGAGAAACCTGTCCCTTAGGTTCTACAAGCTGAATAGCTTTGTCGTTTGCAGGAATGAATGTAGCATGACCAACGTTTACTGTTGTTGTAACAGTACCGGCATTTGCTGCGCCAGCCTTCATACTTCCGGCTGTAACAGTAGCTAATTCGTAAGAAGTACCAGCCTTATCAACGTAGCTTATCTTCTTAGTCTTATCAAGAACGAGCTTACCGTCGCCAACCTTGCCAATTTCAACAGGGTCACCTGTAGGAATAGCAACACCGTTTACCGTAGTAGAACCAGGAGCTGTGGCATCCTTTGAATAAGTATCAGCTATTTTAAGACCATTAAGAGCATTGAATGCGTCTGCAATTTCCTGGCTAGTAACCTTTGTAGTAGACAATGCGATAGTTGCTGTTGTAACATCAGCAGAACCACCAGTCTTGTCACCGCCGGTCTTGCCAAGGTCTACGTTATAACCAATTGTACCGGGCTGTGTACCAACAGCATCGCTCTTCTTGCTAAACTCTACTGTAATTGTGTCGCCGGCAACAACCTTACTTGTATCAACTGTAATAACTGCTCCATCATACTCAAAACCACCGGTTGCCTTATTATCACCGGTCTTATCTGTTACAGTGCTTAATGCTCCATCGCTAGCTGTCCATGTAACCTTACCGTTATCATCAATGTTAGCTGTGAATGTAACAGTTTCGCTGTTTGTTCCTTTATATGCAGCAGAGTCAACAGCCTTAACGAAGCCGCCGGCTGTGCCAAGCTGCTGAGCCTGACGAACTGCTGTTGCGTAGTTGATGTTACCCTTACCGTCAGCTCTTGTGCCATCAGCCATCTGACCGCCGTTCAGAGCAACAACACCGTTAAAGTCGGTATCAGCGATCTGGTTGAGCTCGTCGTTCAGCTGATCAAATTCGAGCTGGATAGCTTCACGGTCAACGTCGTCCTGATATGTGCCGTTAGCGGACTGAGCTGCCAGTGTTCTCATTCTCTGGAGGATAGAATCTGTTTCAGTAAGAGCACCCTCATATGTCTGTACCATGGAGATACCGTCCTGAGCATTCTTAACAGCCTGATCGATACCGGAGATCTGAGCTCTCATCATCTCGGAAACTGCCAGACCTGCAGCGTTATCGCCTGCATGGTTGATTGCCAGACCGGAAGAAAGCTTTTCAATAGACTTGGACATCTTAGAGTTGTTTATACCGAGATGTCTGTATGCGTTTGTTGCGGGTAAATTGTGATTAACTACCATTACCATAATAAATACCTCCTGTAATTCTCAGAAGCGAATCCTTTCGCTTCTCTTAAAAAAGTTTGGATTTTCTTTTGCCTTTCCGTGACCGTACGCTTCATTTCAAGGCGGTGAAGTGTGTTCTTTCCCGTAAGAAGAACTAGCCGGAGAAACCTGTTTCGGAAGTCCTCAACTCTGTTCTCCTTACTTCTGTTATATATATCGGCAGGTCGAAAAAAAACTTTAGCTTTTTTTATAAAAAATTTTCCTCTTTTTCCGATTTTTTTATTTGATAGTGAGAAAGCCACGTATTATAGGGCTTTTTTCGCTAAAAAAATTTTGATAAAAGTGCAAATTGGGAGCCTGTCTATCCCCGAAAGGACGAGGAAAAGCTGCACCGAAGCACAAAATTACCCCTCAAACCGAACAAAAGCAACAGACCCGACAAAGGCGGGATAGTGAGCTATTTTACATATATATAGAAAGTAAAATCTCAAAAAATAAAACGGGAGCAGGACAAACCGCCCTGCTCCCGTAAAATTTCGGGAAAAATCAAGCCTAAAATCAGCCCATTACTACCTCAACGGTATGCTCTGCGCCGTCGGAGAATACGGGAACTACCTTTCCGTCAACAGCCTTTCCGTCAACAGTCAGGGACTTAACGCCCTTGTTTACGTGGTCGGGGTTCTTAACGGTGATGTTGTATGTAGCACCTCTGAACTTTCTGGTGGCTGTGAATCCGTCCCATGCGGAAGGAATGGAGGGGTCAACCTTCAAGCCGTTCCAATCGGGAGCGATACCCAGAATATACTGAGAAACTGCAACAAAGTTCCATGCAGCTGTACCTGTCAGCCAGGAGTTCTTAGCTTCACCCATTCTGCCTGCGTCCTTGCCTGCGATCATCTGAGCGTAAACGTAAGGCTCGGTGCGGTGGAGGTCGGAGATGTCCTCCAGATATGCGGGAGCGATCTTGGAATAGTACTCGAACGCCTTATCTCCTCTGCCTGCGTAAGCTTCTGCGCAGATGATCCATGCGTTGTTATGGCAGAATACGCCTGCGTTCTCCTTGTAGCCTGCGGGATATGTGGAGATCTCGCCGTATTCAATATAGTACTTGGTGAATGCGGGATTGTTCAGAACAAGACCGTAGGGGCAGTTCAGATACTTGTCGACGCTGTCAAGAGCCTTAATATCAGCGCCAACGTCCTTGCCGACCTCGGACATTACCATAAAGCCCTGAGGTTCGATGAAGATCTTGCCTTCCTCGCACTCCTTGGAACCCATCTTTCTTCCGAAATCATCATATGCACGGATAAACCACTCGCCGTCGAAGCCGTGCTCCATGATGTTCTTCTTCATTGTATCGATAGCTGCCTGAGCCTTTTCAGCCTCGGCGGTATCGCCCTTATACTTGCAGAGATCAACGAATGCGGGGCCTGTAAATGTGAACAGACCTGCAACCATGAGGGACTCTGCGATCTTACTGTACTTATCCTCGCCATACTTGGGAGATGTGGAGGTCTGGAAGGACTCGCCGGGTTCAGCGGAGAAGCAGCTGAGGTTAATGCAGTCGTTCCAGTCAGCACGCATTGCCAGAGGAAGGCCGTGAGGACCAACGTTTGTGCATACACGGTAGAAGCTCTGCTTCAGGTGGTGCATCATGGTCTGAGCCTTGCTCTCGTCATTGTCGTAGGGAACCATTTCATCGAGGATACCGTAGTCGCCTGTTTCCTTGATATATGCAGCAACGGAAAGGATCATCCACAGCGGGTCATCGGAGAAGTCGCCGCCGATCTCGTTGTTGCCCTTCTTTGTAAGAGGCTGATACTGATGATAGCAGCCGCCGTCCTCAAACTGAGTGGACGCCAGGTCGATAAGACGCTCTCTTGCTCTGTCGGGGATCTGGTGAACGAAGCCGAGGAGATCCTGATTGGAATCTCTGAAGCCCATTCCTCTTCCGATACCGCTCTCGAAGTAAGATGCGGAACGGGACATATTGAATGTAACCATGCACTGGTACTGATTCCAGATGTTTACCATTCTGTTCATCTTATCATCGGGAGTATTTACAGCATACTTGGAAAGCAGCTCGTCCCACATCTTCTTGTTTTCCTCAAATGCGGCGTCAACCTTTTCGACTGTGTTGAACTGCTCGATCATAGCGTAAGCCTTAGACTTGTTCATTGTTCCGTCAGCATTCCACTTGTCCTTGCCGTTCTCAACATATCCGAGGATAAATACGAGGGACTTGGACTCACCTGCTTCAAGGGTAATGTTCAGGCTGTGAGATGCAATAGGCGACCAGCCGTCAGCCTTAGAATTATTGGACTTGCCTGCCATAACAGCATCGGGATTCTCGAAGCCGTTGTACAGACCCATGAAGGACTCTCTGTCACAGTCGTAGCCGTCGATTGCGCTGTTTACGGTATAGAATGCGAAGTGGTCACGGCGCTCCTTATATTCGGTCTTGTGGAAGAGAGTAGAGCCTTCTACCTCAACCTCACCTGTGTTGAAGTTTCTCTGGAAGTTGGTGGAATCGTCCTGAGCATTCCACAGACACCACTCGATGAAGGAGAAGAGAGTAAAGGTCTTCTTCTCGCTGCTTTCGTTGGTGAGGATAACCTTCTGAACCTCGCCCTTGTAGTTCTGAGGAACGAAGAATGTAACCTCTGCCTTCAGACCGTTGGACTTACCTGTAATAATAGTATAACCCATACCGTGGCGGCACTCGTAGGAATCAAGATCCTTCTTAACGGGGGACCAGCCGGGGTTCCAGACGTTGCCGTTTTCGTTTATGTAGAAATAGCGTCCGCCCATATCAACAGGGACATTGTTGTAACGGTAACGGGTAATTCTTCTCAGACGTGCGTCCTTATAGAAGTGATAACCGCCCGCTGTATTGGAGATCAGGGAGAAAAAGTCCTGAGTTCCGAGATAGTTTATCCAGGGATAAGGGGTTTTTGGGGAAGTGATAACGTATTCTTTGTTTGCGTCGTCAAAAAATCCAAATTTCATTTTGCCAACCTCTTTTTTCATTATTATACCGAAGTCAACGGGAATTTTTCCAAAGGTTTTCCGTCGGCTGACAGTATTTCAAGTACAATTATACAATACTAAACGTTTAATTACAAGAGCTTTTTGGAAAATTCACATAAAATTTTTATTTATGTTTTTCGGCAATTTGCACAAATACTCAATCAAGTCTGCACCTTTTCAGCACCTCCGCCGCCAGATACAGCGAGCCGCAGACCATAACAAGCCCGTTCTCCCCTGCCATTCCGACAGCTTTTTTCAGACTGTTTTCCACCGTTTCGTAGTAGGACACGTTAAACATGGATTGGAGCTTTCCCGAGAAAACAGACTTCGGGTGGAATCCGTCCACGCAGACTGCACCGTCGGCGTAAGGGGCAATCTCACGAATGGTCTTTTCGAAATCCTTTTCCTCCAGCATTCCTATGACAAGCACCTTCGGATAATTGGGTATTCCCTTAACAATATCCGCAAACGCCCTCATTCCCGCAGGATTGTGCGCACCGTCCACAAGGATAAGCGGTTTTGTTCCGATAAGCTGACAGCGGGCAGTTACCTCCGCAAGACGCACTCCGTCGTAAATGTTCAGGTCGGACAGCGAAAAGCCCTGTTCACGGAGGACATTCAGCGTTTCTATTGCCGTGACTGCGTTTATTATTTGATGTGCGCCCATCATTTTCGTCCGATAGAGTGTACCCTTGTATCTGAATGTGTTCCCCGAAAAATCGCAGTTTTCCACCGTTACCCTGTCAAGGTCGGGGACAATGAGCCTGTCGCCGCAAAGAGCCGCCTTATGCCGAATCACCGACTGTGCCTCAGGCGGATTTTCGGGTGCCATTATGACCGTGCTGCCCTGCTTGATTATCCCCGCCTTCTGCGTCGCTATTTCATAAATAGTGTTGCCCAAAAGCGCAGTATGGTCGTAGGAAATTGACGTAATTACCGTTGCATAGGGTGCCTTGATAATATTTGTGCAGTCCAGCAGACCGCCGACACCCGTTTCCAGAACGACAACATCACAGCCGATACGCTTGAACCAAATGAACGCCAGCGCAGTCGTTATCTCAAACTGCGAATAGCCTGCGTCCTCACGATATCTGACTGCGTTCATTATTTCGGGAACGATCTCCGCTATCTCTTCATCGGAGATGTTTTCGCCGTTTACCCTGATTCGGTCGTTGTAGCAAAGCATAAAGGGCGATGTAAACTCACCCGTTCTGTAACCCGTCTGTATAAGGGCACGGGCTATCATTCGGACGGTGGAGCCTTTGCCATTTGTTCCCGCAACATGGACAAATCTCAGGCTGTCCTGCGGATTTCCCAGCCTGTCCATCAGATACTGAAATCTGCTCAGATCCTCAACACGCTTTCCCGATTTCCCGAAGCTGTTTATAAACTGCATTGCTTCCTTGATTTTCAAAGTCATTCCCCCATTCGATAGTACTATTTTATCATATCAAAAAAAATTTTTCAATACCCCTTGACAAATGTATATACAAAGGTTATAATGTATATATCCGATATGTACAATTAGGAGGCAAAGCTTTGCAGATACTAATTAATAATTCCGACGGAGTGCCTATTTATGAGCAAATACTCCGTCAGATAAAGGAAATGATACTCTCCGGCGAACTGAAAGAGGGCGACCCGCTCCCCTCAATGCGAATACTCGCCCAGCAGCTGAGGATAAGCGTTATCACCACCAAGCGGGCATATGAGGAGCTTGAACGTGAAGGCTTTATTGAATCCTTTACGGGAAAGGGCAGCTTCGTGCGGTCGAAAAGCTCCGAGCTTATCAGAGAAGCAAATCTCAAAATAATTGACGAATCGCTTGCAAAAGCCTGCGATTCAGCGAAAAAGTGCGGAATATCCGCCGATGAACTGAAAGATATTATCGACATTATCTACAACGATTAACGAAAGGAACGGTCATTATGGCATCTACATTCGCAGCGGAAATAAAAAATGTATGCAAGCAAAGGAAGGATTTTAAGATAGACAACGTTTCCTTTACCCTCCCCTCGGGCACGGTAACGGGCTTTGTGGGCAAGAATGGTGCGGGAAAAACTACAATAATTAATCTAATATTAGACGTAATAAAGCGAGACAGCGGCGAGATACTTATTTTCGGCACGGATAACATCACCCACCGCACGGAGATACACGAGGATATAGGCGTTGTTTTCGATGTTATAGGATTCCCCGAAACGCTGAAAATTCCCCAGCTTGACAGGATAATGTCGGGCATTTACAAAAACTGGAGCAGCGAGGAATTCAGAAATCGCTGCAAGGAATTTGACCTTCCCGAAGGCAAAAAATTCTCCGAATATTCAAGAGGAATGACAATGAAGCTTTCCATTGCTGCGGCTATTTCCCATAAGGCAAGGCTGCTTATCCTCGATGAACCGACAGGCGGACTTGACCCCGCCGCAAGAAGCGAAATTCTCGATATTATCCGCAGCTTTGTATGCGATGACGAACATACCGTCCTGTTTTCCTCACATATTACAAGCGACCTTGAACACATCGCCGACCGTGTAGTTTTCATCAAAAACGGCAAAATTATCCTTGAAGAGGACATAATAACCCTTTCTGAAACAAGAGCGATAGCCAAGTTTGGTGAGGATATGCTGTCGGTAATATCTCCCGATGAAATTACGGGACTGAGGAAAAACGCCTTTGGCTGTGAAGCACTTGTTTCCGACAGAGAAGCCTTCTCGAAAAAATATCCCGATGTAATGCTCTGCAATGCGTCCATTGAAGATATAATAGTATTCAGCGGAAAGAAAAAAGGAGATGCTGCCAAATGATGTCAAAGCTTATTTACAGACATTTTGCGGCGGGCAAAAGAGCCATTTTCTTTTCCGTCTGCGTATCACTTGCAATATTCGCCGTCGCCCTGCTTCTGCATCTCAGCACGATTTTCGGAAATCTCAAAGACACAGGGATAACCGAGCACCCTGTTTACCCGTACCTTTTCTCGGTAACGCTGCTGCTTTCGGCAATGACACCTATGCTGTCCGACTTTGTGTCCGCATCTATTAAATCGGACTATGCAAGCGGATTTGCAAGATATATCTCCGCATCACCCGTTACCCCGTCCGAGGACGTTTTCTCCTGCTATGCGGCGGCGGTGTTACATACGCTGGCAATGCTTCTGCTTACAGCGGCATATCTGGCTGTTTTTATCGCTCTTGGGGTCATAAAGCTTGAACCCGTTGTTTTCCTCCCGCTAATAGTTATGGGCGTTGCGGACATCTCAGTAATAGCGGTAATGATACCCTGTATGCTTGCAAAGGACGAGATCAAGGCATACTTTCTCCAGTTCATTATTATCGCATTGCCGCTTATACTGTTTTCGGAAAGCCCCGGGGACGAGATGGAAGCGTTTATAACAAAGCTGTCGGCAATGTTCAATATTTTCCCGGCAGCGGGTGCGGCAATATCTGCGGTCGTGCCTGCGCTGTTTCTGTTCATATCATTTGCGGTATCCATAAAAATAAAGAAAGGCAGGCTATACAGCGATGGTTAAGGCACTTATTAAAAAGGATATTATTTTGCTGGACGCACAGCTAAGCAAGGTCCAAAAGCTGCTTCTTCTCTTGATGATGATAGTTTTTCCTGTTATTGCATTTACTGAAAGCGAGATGTCAGCTTTTGCCGCAGTAATGCCAATATTTGCAACAATTATCATAATGATGCCGAGCGAAATCGAAAAGAAGAGCAAATTCCCCCGCTATATGCTGTCAGCAACCGTTACCGTAAAGGATATTGCCGCAGCGAGCTTCATTTTATATTTTTCCGCTGTCATGATATTTTCTGTCCTTGCCGCTGTCGTAACCGCCGCAGCAATGTTAATTCACGGAAACACGCCCACTATTGCGGAATTTGAGCCACTTTTCTGGATAACGGGATTTCTGTTTACCTTCAACGCCATTTATATTCCCGTTTCGCTGAAATTCGGCGATAATACAGCAGTCATTGCAGCAGCAGTATTTTTCGTATCGCTGGTAGTATTTGCGCTTATCTACGCCCTTTTCGGAGATATTGACCTTGCGGGACGAATCTTTGACGCCATAAAAAATTCAACTGACAGACCCTACTACGCCCTTGCCTTTGACGCATTTTCCGTTATTGCAATGTTTATTGGATATCTTGCGGGAAGCAGGATAAGATATCTTTATTGAAAACCGTCCCACTTTCAAGTGCACCGCCGTAATTGTACGTACGGCACCAAAATGCCATCTAATGCTTAGTATAAAAATTAAGCAATATGCTGAGTCCGGCAAAGCCCTCCTTTGGTATTTCTGTTATACCTTAGGAGGCTATTTTTTCTATCGTTCGTTTTTAATGGACTTTTATAAAATGAAACTATAATAACCGCTATTTATTTCATCTTCTTCACACTCCCGATTAATAAACAAATTCACCCGGAACAACAAACGACGGCTCCGATGTTCTTGGGTCAAATCTAAGTCTTTTAATGTAATCCTTATTTTCTATGATCATTGTGCGGTTTTCCATATCAATACGGTTGTAAACTTCCTCATTTACATAGTGCATAGTCATCCAGCCCCGGCCGGTTTTGTTATTGAAAATATTACATATTTCTTTATATTCTTCCTCTGAATTTTCACCATCTCCACATATTACTATACATACCCAATGTCCCGCAATATCAAGATATTCCTCGGCAGTCATATAAGCGGGCAGTTCTTTACTTTGATAATCCATAGGAAAACATGAAACCTTTACCTCATCATCTACTACCGATGATATTTTATCGTAAAGAAGCTGCTCTGCTTCATCATTTATCAAATAGCAGCCGTAATTGTCAAGATATGTACCGTAATCATCACGAACGTGATAATATTCCAAGCTGCCCGAAACTGTTGATACCGTTATGCCATTGTAATAGAAACCCCAAGTTTCGGTGGGATAACTATGATGTCGGAAACTGCCCGGGAAATTGACTACTCTGAACTCCGTGTCATATTTTTCCTCCATATACTACACAAGCTTTTTCTCGGGCGGGTCAGCCTGAATTACCAGTCCATCAATTAAGGGAATAGTATATTTTCTCCCGTTTGCAGGCTGTATAATCAAACTCAAAATCAAAACGACTATTGCAATATGAAAAAATGCAACCACAATAACAGCTATTCTTTCTTTCATCTTCTTTCCTCTCTCCTAACTCCCTTAGCAGATTTATGGAACCATTGAATAATTCAATATTTTTTCTTGTTACCTGAGTGACATATCTATGTGAGTGTTCCCCCGCCAAAGGCGGGGGAACACCCATTAATCAGTACTTCCTTAGTATTAATCATACATCTGCGCTTCGAAAATTTTAAATCCGTCAACGACTTTAAACCTCTGCGGTATTTTTTCCGCCAATTGCTTGCGAATCATATCTGCGGTTGTTCCCAGAATGTCCATAGTGAGATTTTCGGGAATGCAAAGGCAAAGACATTCCAGCGTACAAGAAGCAAACATACCAAGTTCATAAATGCTGTCGTTATCATCATGCAGGCTAATGCTTACGCACTGACCGTCATAGAAATATTCGGGTGTCATTGAACAAAGGGGCTTTTCGGCGTTTTCCAGTTCCTTCATAAAATCCGATACGCAAAGCTCAACGCACTCAATGTTCCTCTTAACAGGCTCAAATGAATTTGGTTCAAAGCGGTACAGCAAAGGCAGCTTGGCACCCGCCGCCTGAGAGTTAATGTACACTGCCGAAAGCTTTCCGTCGGTGTAGACCGCTTCTGTGTCCTTTAAAATGTCCCTGACGATGGGCTGATAAATGCAGTGCTGCCTGTATCTTCCGCAAACATATGTAAAAATATCTGCCTTTTCATCGTAATCAATAACAACACAACCTGCCGAATTTGCGGGCAGCTGCTCCAAGGTATACACTCCCGTTTTAAACTCTGTGGGTATTCTTATTTGACTCATAATTATCTGCCTTTCTGTTTTCTTTATCCGTTAAAATCATACAATTCCTCAAAAACCAAACCCGTTATACCATTTGATTCTATAAAATCTTTAAATTCATCGGTTGCGTACATTATAAAATTATAAACAGCTCCCTCATACTTCAATTTAAATATAGGATAATAGTCAACATCGTTCTTAAAAACATACTTGTAAATTGAGCTTGGTATTCTGGAATTTAGAACTAAATCGCATTCCGATTTATCAATATCTAATGCGTCAATACTTCTGAAAGGATTTAATAAGTAATACTTATTTGACAGATCATCATCATTGATTACTTCAAGAAACTGAATGCAATCGGAAAACTTTTCTTCCATCACTTTTTTGCTTTTTTCGTCTACTATAACAAATATTACATTATGATGCAGAATATTGTAGACTTTTTTTCTTTTGTTTATAGAACTATTAGTATAAAAATGCAGAGGTTCCCAATTTTCAAAAGGCTTGCTGTCATCCATATTCTTCCAATAATGACGTCTAAAATTTAAGCAGTCAAGCTTATTATTATCGGAATAAATACATGAAATGCCGTTCTCCGGTGTATGTAATTTGTATATTTTCATATCATTTCCTCCCAAATACATTATAATTTTGCAGAAGCTCTCATACTCTTCCAAAAGCGAAAAATGTTATTCTTATTTGACTCATAATTATCCGCCTTTCTGTTTTTTTAAATCGCAAAATATCGTTAAGATATAGCTAGGTTTGAAATACATCGCTATGATTACCTGACAGAGCAGCACGCATTTTATGCGTTTCTAAATCTGCAAGCCGTGTCGGTATCGGTAAACGGCTTTCCTCATTGACCATATCTAAAGTGATTTTTACAGCAGTATCAAGGGAAATATTATTACCGACCGATACAAAAACAGGCTTTATACCGTTATGTGTTCTTAGTGCTCTTCCGTAAACCTCACCGTTCCATTCAATGTCAGTATAGCTGCCGGCAGAAATATCCGGTTCGTTATAATCAAGCTCTTTTTCAACTCTGAAATACGTTTTTGCGACACCAATGGTAGGTGCATTAAGATAAAAAGAAGCATGCGATGCGATCCCCATATGCCGTGGGTGAAGATAACCATTTCCATCGAACATATACAGATCAGGTTTATTTTCAAGCAGTTCGGCTGTTTTAATAACCAGCGGCAATTCACGGAACGCAAGAAATCCCGGCATATATGGAACCTCAATTTTATCACTGTATGATTTTGTTTCAATCAATTTATGAGTTGTTTTATCAATAATTACAACGCAGCAAACGGCATATTCCTGTTTATTATTGTCATTCCAATACGCAAGGTCAACACCTGCAACAGTTTTTACAACATTGAAATCAAATTTGTCCTCACAAACAATTTTTTTCATTAGTGAATTTTGAATTTGAATAAATTCATTTTCATTGTACTGCATAATTTCTTTGTCCTTTTGATTAACGTTCACCTTGTGAAATTATTTTTCCATTCTCATCGTATTCAATATACTTTTTATGACTTCCATGGTCGGATAATTCCATTATCTCGCTGATGGTTCCTGTTCTGAACCATTTTATAATTAATGCTGTTGAGTCGGTTTTACTATAATTAGTATATTCAGAAATAGTACCGTCATCATAGAAATGAACATCTTCCCCCTCTTGATAGCCGTCCTTGTAAAAGCTGTATCCGGATACGATTCCATTAGGATATAACCCATAAAGCAATCCTGAAAAAGGCGCTTTTTCATTATTATTGTAATAAAAAAGCCTTTCATAATGATCGAATCCATCTTCCCAATAAGATTCAAACGAAAATCTTTCATCGTCATGTAATATACCCCTGTTTTTAACCTCGCTTGGTGTTAGAATTTTATCATAACTGAAATCATATTTAAACATATCATTTCCTCCAAATTCAGCCCTGTTCCTTAATCTTTTAGATTTTCAAAATCATACAATTTCTCAAAAACCAAACCCGTTATACCATTTGATTCTATGAAATCTTTAAATTCATCGGTCACATACATTCTCATGCTATGAACATTTCCCTCATGCTTTAGCTTGAAGATAGGATAATATTCAACATCTTCTCTGAAAACATATTTGTAAATTGAACTTGGTATTCTTGAATCGGGTATGAAGCTGCATTCTGATTTATCAAAATCCAATCCTTCCACACTTCTGAACGGATTAAGGAAGTAATACTTTTCGAAAGGTGCATCATCATTTACCGCATCAAGAAACTGAATGCAATCAGAAAATCTATTCTCTAATGCAGCCTTGCTTTTCTCATCTGCAATTGCAAACAGTAAATCATAGTGCATAATATTGCGGGGTTTGCCCACCCTATTTTTCAATCTCTTGGTGCAAAAATGCGACACGTCCCAATTTTCAAAACGCATATCAGAATTAATATCCAACATATATTTATTCAATAATTCCGAACTGCTTAATTTATTCTTCTCATTAGAAAAAATACATGAAATTGATCTTTCCTCATAAAGTAATCTGTATATTTTCAAAATAACTGCTCCTTTGATATGCTAAATAAATTGCTCAACAGTCTGCGTAAACATCGTTCTTCCTTTTCCCTCTTTTAATTCTTCCCATGTTGCAAATCCACGCACGGCGCCATAATACTCATTCCAAAGCTGATCTGAGTTTTCAGCTACCAATCCGCCAACTCGTTCATTTTGATAAAATTTTCCGTCTTCCGATATGTACATACAAGTTTCCATGTGATACAGCATTGCCACGGGTACAATATCCCGACCAACTAATTCACGCACTTCCTCAGGCATAGGAAAAGTAAACTGAATTGCCTCAGTAGAAGATTGATGTGTTAATACTCGCTTTTTTCCATAAACATCAATATAAAAGCTATCCTCAATATACAGATCTCCAAATTCCTCAACAAATCTTCTTGCAGCAGGGAAGAAATTATATCCGTATTTTTCATAAACATTTTCATAATTTGAAATATTAATTCGCCTTCCCGGATACCACCCTGCCTTAATCAATTGCTGCCTTGCAACCCCTTCAATCATAAACTTCATCTCCATTATTATCAAACTTTCAATGCTTTTCTGAATACCCCGAATAATCGGGACTATTGATAAGCCGACATACCCAACATTTTATACCACACCCATTGATTATGAAATTCTCTCGACACAAAACCACACCCACAAGCCTGCTTGTTCACAGTATATCACAGGTCATAAATCTTATCAATTATTATTTTGTTAATTGTTCTGCTAAACTTAACAAAATCAAGCCAAACTTAACAGCGGATTATTTTTATACTGATCTTTAGCACTTCTGTTGACAAAGAGATAAAAAAACAGCCAATCAAGAAAAGCACCCCGACAGAAGCTGCTCTGTCGAAGGTGCAAAAACATCATATCAATTCAAACGAATACAATCCGCAAATACCCGAAATATCCATTCTAAGGTTAAATCTGCCGTTTACGGGACGGTCAAATTCCGCAGTATATTCCAAAAAGCTTTCCGCAGAGGGAGAGCATTTTATCTCCGCTTCGGCTGATACCGTTTCCGAAACGGTTATCTTTATCTTGACGGGCGAAGAAGGTGCGGACAGCTTCAGCCGAACACCGCGGACATCATTCTCGGCAGAAAATCCGTCATAGAAAAGCATGCCTCCCCAATCATTCGTAAGCACATACCAATCATTTTCCGACTTTGCAAATGCAAGAGAAGCCCTGTTAAAACGGTCAAAATTCTTCGCCTTAACAATGCCGTTTGTACTTCTCGGCATAAGCTCCGAACCGTTCAGCTCTGCCGTTCCCAAAAGGCGGATATCCGCAGAGGAAGCACCTGCAAGGAACTTGTAAACACCCGATGGAGTTATCATTTTTTCCGCTCTCACATCGTAAATTTCAAGCGACCTTGCGCTTACGGAAATGATAACATCGACCGTTTCCCCAGCCTTGATATTCACACGCTTAAAGCCGCAAAGCTTCTTTTTCGGACTGCCTTCCCCGTCATCGACACGGTTAAAATAAATCTGAACGACCTCATCTCCGTCAATTTCCGAAATATTTTTTACCGTTACATTTACAGTACAGCCGCCAATTTTTGATGGAATAATCTCCATTTTTTCATACTTAAATTTGGAATAGGACAGTCCGTGACCGAACGGGAACAGCGGCTCGCCCTTGAAATACATATATGTAACGCCGTTTTTCTCAATGTCATAATCGGCAATATGGGGCAGATCGTACTCGCTCTTGTACCATGTCAGGGGCAAACGTGCGGCGGGATTTGTCAGTCCGAAAACAGCGGCGGCGGCGGCATTTCCAAGCTCGTCCCCTGCATGAGATGTGCTGATAACAGCCCCCGCAAGCTCCTTTTCACGACGAATTGCATAAGGATAGCTTGAAACCAGCATAAGCACCATTCTGGGATTTTCATAAGCCGCTTCAAAAAGCTCCGTCTGATGTGCGGGCAGTTCAAGAGTTGCCCTGTCAATGCACTCTCTTGCACCTATCATGGGATCATTTCCGCAGCAAAGAATAACGCTCTCACATTCCGAAGCAAGCTTTGCGATACGGTCACTTCCCTTTGAAATCACGCAAATTTCAAACGCCTGTTTGTCCGAATCAATGCCCGTTTTTGCGTTGGTAAGAAAACCCTTTTCATCAACGCCGATAATATTTTCCAGCCTGTCCTTGAAACGATAATATCCGTCCGCACAAGCATTTCCGTTAAACAAAGCCTTAACGAACCATTCAAAAACACTTTCGCCCTCCGCACGGAATTTGTCGCCCGCTTCAACGAGATATTTCCCGCTTTTTACCTCACGGAAAAGGTTATTTCCCTCGCCCCAATCAAGGCGTTCAAACTCGGCTGCATTGTCTAAATCGCTGTCGGCAGCGGCGTTGCCGTCCTCGTTTATCCTTATGAAATTTCCCGTAAATACAGACTTTATTCGGACAATATCATTTCCGTTATCAAAGACAACATTTTCCTTGCCGATAAGATTTTCAAAACCGTCCTTGACGGTAACGCTGTACTTTGAACAGCCGCAGTACCAGTCCTTGAAGCACTCGTCCACAGTGGGACCCACAACAGCAAGCCTTGCCCCCGATTTAAACTTTTCAATGTTCAAAGGAAGAAGCCCGTCATTTTTCAAAAGGCAGATCTGTTCATCTGCGGCACGTCGGTTAATGCGTTTTGCTTCCTCGGAATTTACCTGAACATTAAGGTGATTGTAAGGACATTCCTCGTCAAATTCGCCCAGACGGAACCTTGCTCTGAACACATTTGTCAGCGCCTTGTCAAGGTCTGCTTCGGTGATTATTCCACGTGCCAGACCGTCACAGACAGCGGCATAAACAATGTCCTCCAGATCGGTCATAGTGTCACAGCCGTTTTTCAGACTCCACTGCAATGCTTCTGCATGAGTATCGCAAAAATGATGATTGTTGACAGTCTGAGAAAAATCTCCGCCGTCCGTAACAACAAATGTAAGTCCCCACTCGTCCTTCAAAAGCTTCTGCAAATCGGGGTTCATACACGCAGGAACGCCGCTCAGTTCGTTATACGCCGTCATAACGGACGCCGCTCCGCCCTCTCTTATTGCATATTCAAAGGGACGATAATAATACTCTCTAAGCAGCTTCGGTGTAATATTTGACGAACCGTCCACACGGTTAAATTCGCTGTTATTTGCACAAAAATGCTTGAGCGTCGGTACGGTTTTCAGATAGAACTCGTCATCTCCCGCAAGACCTCTTGTGTATGCCGCCGACATCTGTCCGGCAAGGTAAACGTCCTCGCCGTAAGCCTCCTCGGTGCGTCCCCAGCGGGGGTCACGCTCGGGGTCTACGGTAGGCCCCCAGACGCACAGCCAACGGTTTCTGCCGCTCTTATCCCAGTAATATCTCGACTCGTCCGATGCTATTCGTCCGATATTCTCCATAAGCTCCGTATCAAAGGTTGACGCAAGTCCAATAGGCTGCGGAAATACCGTGGAAGGCTCGCTCTCCTCTCTCGAAACAAAGCCCCTTGCTATCTCACAGCCGATATGATATTCATTTATCCCAAGCCTCGGCACACCCGCCTGATTATGGGACATCATCTTCGCTTTTTCATCTGCCGTAAGACGTGAAAGCAGGTCGGCGATTCTCTCATCTGTCGGTAATTTGCTGTTTCTGAAAGGATAATTTTCGCTCATAAAATATTCCTCCGCACATTATGTAATCGTATTCAGTATAACATTTTCTGTGGCTGAATTTGTTATGATTTATAATTCAAATCGTAAACAACATTTCACACTGTTAATGAAAAATGTTTAAATAGCATAATAGTTCTTTCCCGTCAAAAAATGTTTCATTACTTCTGCATATAGACAATTTTGTGTAATTATGTTATAATTTGGACATACTTATTTTTTGGAGCTATATTATGGATATGAAAAAAACAGCAGCCTGCCTGCTTGCGGCATCACTTATGATGGGAACGCTCCCTTCGATTCGGGCAGATGCAGCCACAGCAGCTGCAGACAGGGCAAGACGCAGAAACAAACAGCAGGTCACAGAAGCAGTCGAAATCGTCGAAGAGGTCAAGCCCTCGGAAATAAAAATTTCCGTAGATGTACAGCATCAGCGTTTAGCAAACGACAGTATTATCGAAGTGAGAATAATATCTCCCGACAGGTCGGACAAATACGAAATAAGTCTTGACGGCGGCAAAAGCTTCACGGAAATGTCCGCATATTCCGTGAAATATATCGGAAAGCCTGTGGGAGAATATTCCGTCATAGTGCGGTCAAAAAGCAACAAGGAGCTTACTTCAAAGGAGTTCGATGCCTCCGTCGGTGTGGCAGTCCTGCCAAATAAATGGTTTATAAATGTGCCGAGAATACTCCAGAATCCTGAACTTCCCACGGGCTGCGAGGTCACCTCTCTTGCAATGGTTTTGCAGTATGCGGGATTTCCCGCATCGCACATTGAACTGGCTGACAAATGGCTTGACAAGGGCGAATACAGAGCCAGCGATTACCGCAAGGTTTTCGTGGGTGAACCTACCTCGGTATTTGCATACGGCTGTTTTGCAGGCGTTATTGAACGCTGTGCAAACAAGTATCTTGAAAGCAAAAATTCATCGGCAGAGGTGAAAAATCTCACAGGCTCCACACCCCGTCAGCTATACCGATACATATCAAACGGTTATCCCGTTATCATCTGGGCAACGGGTGATATGAAAGAATGTTACTATGACAAGCAATGGATAGATAAGGAAACAGGAAACGTCGTTACCTGGATACACAACGAGCATTGTCTGGTACTGACCGGATATGATTTCGAGCAAAAACTTGTTTACGTAAATGACCCGCTAAAAGGACGCACTGCTTATCCTATGGAACTGTTCGAGTATCGTTTCAGACAGATGGAAAGCCAGGCTATCGTTATTATTCCGGAGATTGAAAATGACGATTGATATAAAAACACTTTTTGCGATATATTTTATCATTGTCAATGCAGTCGGTTTTATTATGTCAGCTGTGGATAAATCGGCGGCAAAGAAGCATAAATGGCGTGTTCCCGAAAAAAATCTATTTGCGGTTTCCCTTCTCGGGGGTGCTGTGGGAACGCTTATGTCAATGCTTATTTTCAGGCACAAGACAAAGCATAAGCGGTTTATGATAGGAATTCCGCTGATAATTTCGGCACAGATATTTCTGTTTGCATTTCTAATATTAAAAGGAGTTATTGCCCTATGATATACACCGATTTAACAAGAAAAGCTATTGTTTACGCCTACAATGCACATGAGGGACAGTTTGACAGGGGCGGTATTCCCTACATATTTCACCCTTATCACCTTGCCGAGCAGATGACCGACGAGCTGACCGCCTGTGCCGCACTCCTGCACGATGTTATGGAGGACACTGCTACAACTGCCGACGACCTGCGTAAAGAGGGTTTTCCCGAGGAAGTCATTGAAGCTGTCACTCTTCTCACTCACGATGAAGATATCGCATATATGGATTACGTTGCAAAGCTGTCAAAGAACAAGATAGCAAAAACGGTAAAGCTTGCAGACCTTGCCCATAACAGCGACATTACCCGCACTCCCGCAAATACCGAGCCTGCCGAAAAAACTGCCGAGCGTATAAAGAAATATGCCGCAGCAAGAGAATTCCTTTTAAATTCCGACTGATTTTTTCTAAACTGACCATAAAAGCACTCCCCGTCAAACGTATATATTGTAAACATATTTATTGGAGGTGCCCTATGAAAAAAGTATTATCTCTTTTGCTTGCTGCTGCAGCTGCATTTCTCCCCGCCTGCAATAATGAACAGACGAATGATGTTCCCGAAACAACCACGACCGTAAGCAATACCGAAACGACTTCCGCAGAAACAGGAAAGCCTGAGATCCCCTTAGATATAAGCGGCTTCACCGTTATAGGCAGAATTTCGGAAAATATTGACGATAAACGCATCACCTACGAGAAAAAAATATCCGAAACAGAAAACATTGAAAAGCTTGGTGAGATACTTGATACCTTAAAGGACGCCAACACCATTGACACGGACTATCTTAGGCAATTTTATTCCGTTACATTCAGAAACGATGAAACGGAGGAAGCATTCACAATGGATCTCGTTTCAATGTATATCAAAACAAAGAGCAGCTACACCACCGACAGAGGCTTTCTTATTGAGAAAAACGGGCAGAAGGTTCTGTACAGCACAGGTTACGGCTGGCAGACATCTGTGTTCACAAAGCTTCTTTCCGATGAGCTTATTTCTGAGGAAAACATAATTGAAACAAAGGACGCTCCCTGCTTTGACGAAAATTATGCGGCAAAGGGTGAAGAGTTTGAAAAAGGCAGAATAGTTTTTGTCAGAGAATACTTCAATTACGCATGGGGATATGAGCATTCCGGCAGCTTTATTGATGACTTGGGAAACACCTATTTTTACGACCTATCCTGTCTTGAAAATAAAGATGATGAACGCCCTTTACTTGATATTCTTTATGAGGAAGTATACAGCAAGGCCCGTCCCGTAAGCCATACCGACCCGAAAAGCATTGCAAAATGTATTGAAAAAATACCCGAGATAAATACTTCTGCGGAAATGAAGGGCGAAGACGCCGCCTGTGATGCAGGTATTTCCACCATTTTCATCTTGGACGAAAATAACGAATTCATTGCACTCTCCAAATGGGGCGACTGGCAAGGCACTCTTGACAACCCCGCCGCAAAGGACATAATAAAAATTTACGAATCAATGCCGCAGGAAAGATACAAAATAAACTAAAAAACACCGTTCACACTGCCATTTTGCGGCAGCGTGAACGGTGTTCTTATTTCTCATCATCAATACGAAAATCACGGATAATGCTTCTGATATTTGCAAAAATAAACGGCTTCATAGTTTCAATATCGACAGGTTCTTTATAAAGGATCGGACTGTAACAAACAGAGCTGACAAACTCAACAATGGTAAAAAGCATTATCTCAGGCTGAGAATATTTCTCCAGACTTCTTGCAAGATAATTTGCATAAAGCTGGCTGAAATTAAATTCTTCGTTGTAAACAGGGGTGCTAAGGGCTGTTTTAAAAATTCCCCAACTGAGATTTTTAGAGATAAATTTCAGAAGATCCGGATTGTTTGTAAGCTGATTAATTATACTGTCGATGATAAAAACCATTCTGTCCTCAAAGCTTGGAATTCCGTCGGGCTGAGCACTCAGTTCAATCGCCGCCTGACGGAAAAGCTCACTCGCCTTGTGACAGATAAGCCTGTCGTAAATATCGTATTTGTCCTTGAAATAGAGATAAAACGTCCCCTTGGCAACACCTGCCTGCTCTACAATATCCGAAATAGATGTCTTGCTTATTCCCTTTGTCATAAACAATTGAAATGCTGTTTCAAGCAATGCGTCCTGCTTTTGCTTTTTGTTGTCGTCCAGCTTGCCCATTATTCGGCCCCCGTTCTATATTTACATTATCATACACCATTTTCCTCCTAATGTCAATAGAATTTGGCAAAATAAAACTGCCGAACAGGAATTTCCCCATTCGGCAGCAAGGCATATCGTCACTCGTTATCGTATTTGTCAAGATACTCGGTAGGCTGTAAGCAAGCACCGTTTTTGCAGGCACCGTCGCTGGCTCTGAACGTGTCAACGTTAAACCCGCCATCACCCGATGTACGCACATTTACATGTCCGCCGCCCTCGTCAAAGAGCTTATCCAGCATATCCACAAGCTCCTGCTCACTCATTTTTGCTTTATCTTCCATAACAATTACCTCCGTTTATTTGTATTCAAGCTCTATCTTTTCATTTTTCGGCTCCAGCTTGCGAATTTTTATTCCCGCAGATGCCAGCATACGCTTTGATGCCTTCGTACTGTCGGAATCCGCATACTTATCACCCAGATACACTATCTCGCTGATACCCGACTGAATTATCGCCTTCGCACACTCATTACAGGGAAAAAGACTGACATAAAGCCGTGAATCCAGCAGCGAACGCCCCTCGGAATTCAGTATGGCATTCAGCTCGGCATGCACTACATATGGGTACTTGGTTTCACTGTATTCCCCTTCCCTGTCCCAGGGATAAATATCGTCATCACAGCCCTTCGGAAAACCGTTATAGCCTGTGGAAATAATAATGTTGTGATTGCTGACGATACATGCACCCACCCTTGTGTTAGGGTCCTTGCTGCGCTTTGCGGCAAGAAGGGCAACACCCATAAAGTAATCGTCCCAGGATATGTAATCGAGATATTTCATTTTCTCACCTCTACGTCTATTATAATGCAGTTTGCGCATTTTGTCAAGATTTTCGGCGGTATTTTTCGGCAGAAAACAAGCAATCAGCATAAAAAGTCATAAAGAATTAACAATATAGTTTTAAATTTGCATTTGTCATATGTTATAATTATTTTGTATGGATTTGAAAGTCTTTACAGCATACCGCATAAAAATGAGATCACAGGAAAGAAGCTGACGCTATGAAAAAAATCGAAGGAAGAAAGCCCGTTATAGGTCTTTGCTTTTCAGGTATAGACAGCGAATACCAAACAAAGATATTCAACTCAATATCCTATGCTGCCGTTGCTTCGGGATTATCTGTTGCTGCTTTTCAGGCATTTACTTCCTATTACAGCGATGATCTCAGTGATTACGGTGAGGGCAACATTTTCAACCTTGTAAATTGTGACCTGCTGGACGGTCTTGTTATAATCAGCCTCAGCATCAAGCATGCAGGAGTTATCGAGAAGCTTGTTAATCGCTGTAAGGGAGCGGATATCCCCGTTATTTCCATTGATGTGGACATTGAAGGGTGCTATACCGTCGCAATGGGCTATAACAACGCAATGGAAAATATTATGTCCCATTTCCTTGACCATCACGGATTTACGAAAATAAACTTTATCAGCGGAATGAAAGGCAATCCTCAATCGGAGGAACGTCTGGAGGTATACAAAAGAGCCCTTGAAGCACATGGAATAAAGTATGAACCGGAACGTGTGGATTACGGATTTTTCTGGGGGGTCCCTGCTGCGGAAGCCGTTCAACGGTTCTATGATTCGGGAATGGAAATGCCCGAAGCCTTTGTCTGCGCCAACGATGCAATGGCGATCGGTGTCTGCGCAAAGCTGAATGAACTTGGATTTAATGTCCCGGGCGATATTGCCGTTTCCGGGCTTGATGGAATAAAGGAAGCCTCCGTTCACACGCCAACCATTACTACCGGCAGACTGAATGTGGGGAAGGTCGGAGAAGAGGTCGTGCGAATATTCAAGGAGCTGTTCAATGGCGGCAAACCGTCCCAAAGAACAGAGATCGACCCGCAAATGGACTATGCTCAGTCCTGCGGCTGCCGTGATATCTCAGGCAGCTACGATAATGACCTCAAGCACCGCCTTTATGTGGAGATCGACAGTCTGAACGAGTATTCCAATACCATGAGCAAAATGGTCGAGGATCTTACCGGCTTCGGTTCCATGAAAAAGACTGCCGAACGCATTAAGCCGTACATCGAGCAGATCTGGTCTAAAAAAATATGGATCTGCCTTTGCGAGAATTATTCCGACAAGGTTCTTTTCGGCGGAGATGAAGAAATGCGCAACGCCTATATCAAGGAGGGCTACACCCAAAAGATCACCCCCCTCCTGTATGTTGAAAACAAAGAGATAAAGCCGCTCCGTGATTTCACCTCGGCAGAGCTTATCCCCGATTTTCATAAAGAGCTTGATGAACTGGGAACGCTTATCTTTATACCGCTCCATTTTCAGGACAGAAGCATTGGCTATATGGTCATTGACTACTCAGCCAATATGGACAATAGTAATTATTACAATTTCTATAACCTCAATTCATGGAGGAAAAATCTGTCACTGGTATTGGAAAATGTCAGAATTCAGGGCGAGCTAAGGGCTTCCGTACACAAGCTGGAGGAAATGTATGTCCATGATTCCATGACAAACACATTTAATCGCCGCGGATTTTACCGTGTTGTCCCAAACATGATCAAAGAATGTGTTTCCAAAAAACAAAAGCTGCTGGTCGCTTCTGCGGATATGGACGAGCTGAAATATATCAACGACGTGTTCGGCCATAACGAAGGAGATGTGGCAATCATCACCGTTTCCAATGCTCTGAAAGAAGCCTGCGGCAAAAAGTTTATCGTCGCAAGGTTCGGCGGAGATGAATTTGTTGCAGCGGGAATTGTGGCAGATGATTCCGATGGTGAAGATTTTGTTCAGGCAGTCACAAAACATCTGAACGATTTCAACAGCACCTCAGGCAAAAAGTACAAGGTATCTGCCAGCATAGGAACTCACATCGTCGTTCCCGAAAAAGGCAGCTCTTTGGACGACTACATCAAGATCGCCGACCGAATAATGTACAAGGTCAAAAACAACAAGGTCAGAGAGCACGCAAGAAGATGATTTTCGCAGTCCTTCCTGTCATGGAAGGACTGCTTTTTTCAAAAAAATTTACAAAAGCACTTGACAAACAGCTTTTATTATGATATAATTATAATGTTGATACGGAAGCTTAGCTCAGCTGGGAGAGCATCTGCCTTACAAGCAGAGGGTCATAGGTT
>CAMCRP010000048.1 GCA_945877315.1 uncultured Ruminococcus sp.
TCTATCAACATATAGACAATTTTGCAAGTGTATCCCTATGATGAGTATTGGAAGTTGGCTGTTTTCCAGTCTGCTCTTTATTCACTTCATTTCTTTGTGACTTCTGTTTCTTTTGTGGCTCTCCCGCAGAGGGGGAACCTATATGGGCGGGGGACACAACAAACCCTAACGCAAAGCAGGGAGTTTCCCCCGCCCCTAACGGTTCCCCCTCTGCACTCCCCTTCCCTTTCACCCCACCCTCTTTACCCTGCTTTACATTTTGATTAAACGTAAATAATTGAATTACTATGGGTAAATAGTTAAAAAAAACTGTCAAAGAGGCTGTTTGTTGGCAAATAGAAAAATGATATAGATTATTTTGGTCGTTTGTCTATATATTGATGAAAGATTAGTATTAATCAGTATTTTCCAAATTCAATTTCCCGCATTAACTCAACACTCAACTCTCAACACTTAACACTAAAAAAAGGGTGTTCCGACAAAATAAGCGGAACACCCGTAAATGTGATATTCAGTAGCCAAATCAAAGCATGGTCTTGCGAAGCTCCTCACCCGATTTGGGGGAGAGATATGCGGGAGCAATGTCGAAAACGGTCTTGCAGCCGAAGCTCTTTTCTGCGGCAAGTCTTGCAGCCGCTCTTGCGTATGCCACCAGAACGCTTGACGTAAATTCGGGGTTTGAGCCAAGCTTCAGGGAATATTCGATAATGTGCTTTGTTTCGCCGTTTTTGCCTGTCTGACCGCTTCTGATAACGAAGCCGCCGTGAGGTATGCCGCTGTGGTCACGGTCAAGCTCCTCCTGAGAAATGAAGTGAACGGTAGTGTCGTAATCGGCAAAATAGTTGGGCATGGTCTTGATCTCCTGCTCGATCTTTGCCTTGTCTGCGCCCTCCTTTGCGACTACGAAGCACTCTCTTGTGTGCTTCTGGCGGGTGGTAAGCTCGGGATTTTTGCCGCTTCTTACAGCGTCGATAGCCTCGGGAACGGGGATAGTGTACTGCTTTCCGTCGGCAACGCCCTCAATGCGTCTGATAGCGTCGGAATGTCCCTGAGAAACGCCCTTGCCCCAGAATGTGTAATCCTTGCCGTCAGGCAGGAAGCAGGTGCCGAACAGTCTGTTAAGGGAGAAAAGTCCCGGGTCCCAGCCAACGGAGATAACGGAAACATGGTTAGTTTCCTTTGCAGCCTTGTCAACATTTGCGAAATGCTCGGGAATTTTTGCGTGAGTGTCGAAGCTGTCGATGGTATTGAACAGCCTTGCCAGCTTAGGTCCCTGAACGGGCAGGTCGGTCGCCGAACCGCCGCAGAGTATCATAACATCAACGTCGTTTACGTGCTTTTCGGCATCGTCAAGGCTGTACACCTTTGCGCCCTCGGTCATGGGCTTGAGAGATGCGGGGTCACGTCTGGTAAAAATTCCCGCAAGCTCCATATCGGGGTTCTGCATAAGAGCAAGTTCAACGCCCTTTCCGAGATTTCCGTAGCCTGCGATACCTATTCTTATCTTTGACATAATATATTCCTCCGATTTCAAGGACGGTATTATCCGCCCGAATACACTTTACCGAAATATTATATCACAAACCGCCACTATTTTGCAAGATGTTTTATAAAGAATTTCATTATATTTTTAATTTTTGGTGGAATTTGCACCAATGTTCGGGACAATTCGGCTTGATTTTTGTAGATATAGCAAGCATAATTGCAGGGTTTTACCGATACATTTGCAACCGAAAAGACTTCATCTGCCGAAAAAGCGTCACATTATTCAAGTGGATAGCAGCCGATAACCAAGCCTTCATCAAAATCGGAGGTCTGACCGTTTTCAATAGCTTCACCGAAGGCTGGGTCTGCGCTCCACATGGTCTTTTTGGGGATATTGTCCTCAAATTCAACGTAGAAATAGCCTGCTTCCTCGCTGCCCATATAGTATGCCATAGCCTTGCGGAAATCCGCTTCGGTGCCGTCATATGCGGGCTCTTCTTCATCGCTGATATTTCCTACGCTGCCGCCTGTTGCTTCAAAGGCAATGTCCACGCCGTTTATCTCGCATTTTGTGGAATATGTAGCGGCGTTTGTGTATACATACTTTGCGTTGGAATTTGCTGTTGCGTATTTGGTTTCGCGGATATAGTCGCCCAGAGCTGAGTCGGAATTCTCAAACATTGTATAAAGCGAATCTCCGATAGCCTCGGCAACAGCTTCAAGCTCCTCCTCGGTAATGGAGAACAGGGGCTTGCTGTCAGGCTTTGTAAGGCTGCCGCATTCGGTAACGGTTACGGTAATGTCGGTTTCGGCGTCCTCGCCCATAAGGGTGAAGCTGTCGGAGGTTATGACATACTTGTCGGCTTCGTCGGTGACTGTTCCCGTCAATTTCAGAAGCTCTTCACCTGCCTGATTTGCGGACAGGGTAAATTTGCCGTCCTTTGATATAAGAGAAATGTTGGTCTTTTCCGACTCGCCCGTATATGCGGAAACGGAATCCACGTCAACGGACAGAGAGTAACCGTCCGTCTTGTCGCAAACAACGGAAATATCCGCCGATGTTTCGCCGTTCTCAAACACCTTCACGGACATTCCGTCGGAAAGGAAATCCACATTATATCCCGTATCTGCAAAGGTCTGCGCATCGCCCTTGATAACGGTGTTTACCTTTGCGGAGGTAAGCTCCTCGGAGGTCTTGTCGGCGGTAAATTCAGCGGTCAGAAGGGCATCGGGTTCCTTTCCTTCGTTCATTTCGGTGTAAATGTCTTTATACGCAGAGTAATCACCTTGTATTCCGAACAAAAGCTCATATGCCTTTTCGCCCTCGGCGGTGGCGGTGATGATAATATTGTCCCCGTCCTCGGAAACGGTCAGGGGCATATCCGCAAACTGTTCGGTGAGCTTTTCGTATTTTTCGGTGTTGGGAGCAAGCGTTGAAAAGTCAAAATCCTCGGGGATAGCAAAAACCGAACCCGAATCGGGAGCGAAAATTGAGTTTTTAATATCCTCCTCGGCAGTATCCATATTCACTCCGTAAACATACCTGTCATCGGGGGTGATGATGGACAGAATTGCGTCCTTCGAGTCGCAGAAAATCCCCATAGAAGCGGTCTTTCCCGTGCTCTTGTCGTCAACGGAAAGGGACATATCCGCAGAATCGCCGTTCTGTGCTGCAATGCTCGAGAAGGTCAGGCTGCCGTTTACAACATCAATGCGGACGGTCTTGTTTTCACTGTCAAATTGTGCGGAGCTGTCGGGAGCAAATGCGGAATCCAGCGAAATAACGGTGTTTGCAAAGGCTGCACTCAGCACATCTCCCGCCGTTTCATCGGTTGTTTCCGACGGGAAAGCGACCTTTTCGGCGGCAGGCTTGGGCTTTGCGGGAGCGGTGGTTTCGGCAGCGGTGGTTTCCTCTGCGGCGGTTGTTTCGGCAGCAGAGGTGGTTTCAGCAGCAGCCGAATCGGTATCGGTGGGGACTGTGCTCTCCTCGGTTGCAGGCTTAGCCTGACAGCCGCAGAGCATTACCGCACATACGGCGGCAAGAATTTTTGATTTTGCTTGTTTCATTTTACGATCTCTCCTTTATACAATTTGTATATTTACATAAAATAATCTAAAAGCCCATGTGCGGAAACCGCCATAAGAACGGCAAAAAATGCAGTCCCCGCAATAACGGTGGTAAATGCGTTTGCGTCGAATACCATATTTTTCTTTTTTATAAGCCGCACAGTCACCTGTTTTTCGGGAATATACAGCTTTTTCCGCAACGCCACCTCACAGGGAAATGCGTTGCGGTATTCCTCGCCGTCGATCAGATAGAATGGACAGTCAAATTTCATATCCTCATTTTTTCCGATTTTCGAGAAAACGGCGGTCTTTTTCTCCGAACCTGCCAGCAGTATCCCGCAGTAGACAAAAAATACCAGAATAAGCAGGTTTATAAGGCTGAGTGCCCCCAGTATGACCGCAATTATTAGGCTCATTTGGGCACCTGTGCAGAAAAGCAGGACGAGTATCAGAATAAATGCTACTAAAACTTCCATAAAATTCACCTTGATTCAATGGTGTTTGTTATCTCAAGCCATACACAAACTAAGAAACCGCTGAATAAATCAACAACTTCATTTTTCTTGTTACCTGAGCGACGTATCTAGGCGGGTGAACACACATTAATCAGTATTTACCTAACAGCCGCGAGCATCAAACGTATATCATTTCGCCAATGCTTGAACGCGATTTGACAGCGCGGTCGCCGCGCCGCCGCGCCTAGTCTGCGGACATCTTGAAGCCTAAGCCCCACACCGTTTGTATGTAGCTTTCGCCGGGGTCCAGCTTGGACAGCTTCTGTCGGATATTGGAAATATGGACATTTACGGCATTGTCCTCGCCCAAAAACTGCTCGTTCCAGACGCTTTCAAAGATGTTGTTTTTCGTGAAAATTTTCTTGGGATTGCTCATAAGCAGTTCAAGGATAAGATACTCTCTCTTTGTCAGGGAAACGGGCTTGTTGCAGACGCTTACCTCCATGGTGGAACGGTTCAGCTTTACATTTTTGAAGGTGAGAACGTCTGTGGAACCGCCGCCGCTGCTCCGCCTGAGAAGGGCTTCTATCCTTGCCATCAGCTCGTCATTGTCAAAGGGCTTACCGATAAAATCGTCCACCCCCGACTTTAAAAGCCCCACCTTGGTGGATTTGTCGTCCTTTGCGGAAACGGCTATGACGGGCACATTCCCCTGAGCGCGCACCCGTTCAAGCACCTCTTCGCCCGTCAGTCCCGGGAGCATAAGGTCAAGGAGAATAAGGTCGAATTCCTCACGTTCTGCGCACATGACAGCTTCCGTTCCCGAAAATGCCTGAGAAATGCTGTAATGAGGCGACAGCAGCTCACGGAGCATATTGCTAATATCTGCGTCATCTTCAACTATCAAAATTTTGCTCATTTTTTACCGTCCTTTCGCTTTGATGAAAGCTTTGCTTTTTTTCGGACAGAAAACCCGAAATCCCCCAGCTTTCGTCCCAGTGCAAAATATTCGCCGTGGGAATACGCCATAAGTCCCGCCTGCTGGAGATTCAGTTTTCCTTTGCTGTCCATGAACCTTTCCTCTGCCTGAATTCCCGTTATTTCGGCAATGAACATATGGTGGGAGCCAAGCTCCTTTATCTCCCGAACCTTACATTCCAGCGACAGGGGGGACTGCTCGATAACGGGTGCGGACACGGTTTTTCCCTCTGTCAGGGTCAGTTTGCATTTTTCGATCTTGTTCATATCCCGCCCGCTGCGGACGCCGCAAAAATCTGTTTCCTTTGCCATGGCGGAGGTGGTCAGGTTAATGACAAATTCCCCCGTTTCCTTTATAATGGGGTATGAATGTCGTTCGGGACGCACGGAAATATATGTCATAGGCGGGATAGTGTTGATTATCCCCGTCCATGCGATAGTCAGGGCGTTTGCCTTTTCAATTGTCCCGCAGGTCACAAGGACGGCGGGGAGGGGGGCAAGAAGTGTCCCCGGTTTCAGTGTTATTTTGCTCATATTTTGTACCTTTCAGTCGTTCAGGTGATTTTCCAAAATAAACTCCGTCAGACGGTCAGCCATTTTCTTATGGGTCTTTGCGGAGGGGTGATATTTTGAGCCCATTCCGTCATTTTCGATGTCGTGCAGGTCGAATTCCAGAGTGTAGATATTTTCGTCAAATTCCTCTTTGAAACGCTCCGCACACCGCTCAATTTCGGGCATAAGCTGATTTCCCAGAACGCCAAGAGTGCAGATAATGTCCGCATTCGGGTTCTGACGGCGAATTTCCGTGAGCAGGTCATAATAACATTCGCCGAATTCGGAAACAAGCTCGGGAACATCTCCCGTGTAAAAATAATCATTAGTGCCGATGTTTATGACAACTATATCGGGCTGACGGTTTTCACGGACAAATTCCACAGGCTCACGTCCGTTTACATTGTCAAAGTTAAAGTCCTCCAGCCGATACAGGTCGCCGATAAGCACATAATCCTCCTTAACTCCAACCTTGTCGGTACAGCAGGAAACCGCACCGATGCCGCTCCAGGAGATAAGCTCCTTGTCGGCGGACAAGCTTTCGGCGGTGAGATTTGCATAGCCTATAAGGGGATTTTCCTCGGCAGTGTCAAATGGAGAGTTCTCGTCCGCACCCTCAATGCCGTATGCGCAGGTGATGGAGTCGCCCACAAACTGTATTTTCAGCGACTTTTCCTCGGTGGGCGTCGGCTCAAAATATGAGATAGTTTTTATCTTCTCAATGCCCACGGAAGCCATGGCGGATTCGGACAGCTTTTCCAGACGAAGTTTCACCTTTTGCGGGGTTTCGCTTTGGAAAATTCGGTAGGTGTGTGTGCCGTCCTCCAGACGAAAACGCCACGAATTTTCCGCATCGTCATTTCGTGTGACAACGGCGTATGCTTTTCGGTCGTCAGAGAAGCGTTCGCCGTCGGTGGTCAGGGTAATGTCGCAGAGAGTGCCTTCTATTTCAAATTCTATGCCCGACAGGGAATAGCTGGCGTAAAGGGTGTCGCCGTCGTTGGTGGTTCTGCCCAGCCTGCGGACAAATTCATCTGTGGGCTTTACGGTAAACTCGGAGCATTCCGAGGGCTTTGGTGTTTCGGTCATTTCCGTTTCCTCCCATGTGGTTTCGGGCAAGATATTTTCTGTGAATTCCGATATATCTTCAATCTCTGTCGTTACAGAACCGCATGACATCAGCAGTATGGGACAGAGCAGGAAAATTATCAGCTTTTCTGCTTTTGGGGATAGCTTCATTTGACCTCCATTGGTTATGAATATTGCCTATACTTTTTATTATAAAATATTGCGGGGATAATGTCAAGAGAGTGTTGAGTTATGAGAGTTAAATGTTGAAATAAATGTGGAGAGTGAAAAGTGAAAAGTGGAGTTTTTAGTGTTGAACTTAATGTGCGTAACCAACGCATTTTGTAGGGGACGGGTTTCCCGTCCCGCAGGTATGCACTTTTTTAGGGAATCGCTGATTAATGTGAAGAGTGAAAAAATCGGCACCTGCAAAGCCGCAGATGCCGAAATTGTCAATTATTAGTCGGTATTATCTGAATATCGGGATTTAGTACATTATCATTCTTGATATTTTCCAGAAGAATAAGAGCCTTGTCATAATTCTGCTGCATTTTTTCCTTGTCAAAGCCCCTTTCGTCAATGACATTCCGCAGGGACAACATATAATTTCCAGGCATTTCGGGAAATCCCACCTGTTCGCCGAAATCAAAGGCGGACACCTTATATCCCGGCAGAAGCGCATTTTCGTCGTCGGGGTAAAGCTCCCGCATATCGGTGAAAACGGGGTCACGGTAAACATGGAGCAGGTCACAGATGACGGGTCCCGTCACTGCCATAATTATCTCGTCGCTCTGGAATTCCGCAATTATCTTTGTAGAACCTACCTGATAATTCTGCATGGAATAGTAGTCGCCGTCTATGTATTCTGTCGCCATATAGTAAACATCGACCTTAGTCTTTCCGTCGCCGTTGAAGTCGGGGCAGTATCGCTCGAAAAAATGCTCCATTTCGGTAACCTTCGACTCCATCTCAAAGCCGCCCGCAAGACACATTATCTTAATATCGGGCTTGACCGTAAATATTGACTGCAAAATCAGATACAGCAGCACAACAAAGGTAAAACAGCCAAGCAGGAACTGCCACTTATAATGATAGAAGAAATTCTCCACCTTTTCACTGAAAGTGTACTCCTTTTGTACAGTTTCTTCCTTTTTAATGGTGGTTTCCTCTTCGGACATTACGCCTGCTTTCAGCTTTATCAGCTCGATCTTTTCGTCCTGCAGCTGCTTTTCGTATTCGGCACGCTGACGCTGTTCCTCCTCGGCGGCTTCACGTTCTGCCTCTTCCTCAAGGGCTTGCGCCTTTTCTTCTATTTCCTTTGCACGTTTGAAAAAATTATCCTTTGACATCTGAAACTCCTCAAATTATAAAAAGGGCAGAACCCGACATATAGTCCGATCTTGCCCCCGTTTATTAATATTATAATTATACATTGAAATGCTATGTTTGTCAAGGATTTTTTAATTATGACAATTCCGAATGGGTATTATTCTTTTAATATGGCATTTTTCTGTGCTCCATAGTGTAGATTCCTTTTTTCAAGGTCGAAGATGTAGATGTAACGAAATAGTAAATCGTTAATGTAACATATTGATAAACATTTCTTCTTCTAAATCTATTTTTGTAGAATATTTACTTTTTACATCTTCCTTAAATCTATCAATAGCATCGGCATGATTGTTCAAAAACCAAGCTATGTGATTATTTACATATTCCATTCGTATTTCTCTGTCATTCAAGTCGTTTGGTACCCTAAACATTCTTTCATCAATACTATCAAAACCACAAAATTCGCTATCAAGTCTATCCTGTGCCATCTGAATATAATCAGGATTGTTGTCGATAGATATGCACTTTCTATCTGTGTGCTGACATACATGAATACAAGTACCCGAACCTCCAAAAGGGTCAAGAACAATATCACCTTTGTTTGAACTTGCAAGAATCATTCTTTCAAATAATCCCTCCGGTTTTTGTGTTGGGTGTTGCTGCCTTTTGGCATTACAATAATGAATGTGGCTAAACTCCCATACATTTCCGGGATTTGCCCCTCGCATATTGTTTACACTTCTATAAAATTTCTGAGGAACTCTTATTTCATCAAGGTTGAAGGTGAAATCTTTTTCGTGCTTTGTAAACATCAATATATCATCATGACGTGGAGAAAAGCCTTTTGTTTTTCCGATTCCTTGAGTATAAAACCAAGTAATCCAGCTGTTAAAATGGAATCCGGTATCTTCAAGCATTTTATATATGTATGATATATATTTCATGCCCATAAATACATATATTGTTCCATTGGATTTTAAAATTCTATAACATTCATTAATCCACTGTCTTGAAAAATCCAGATATTGGTCATGTTCAAGCTTGTCATTACATTTCCCATAATCCTTATTCAGATTATATGGGGGGTCGGTAGTAATTAAATCTACTGAGGAATCAGGCAATTTTTTTAACTCTTCAATTGCATCTCCGCAAATCAGGTTCAATCTTTTATCCACTTATTCTTCCTTGCCTCTCTCATCCAATCGTCTAAAGTTCTTCTTGTGCTATGTATATATTTTTCATCAAGAAGTTGGCACATTTGCCAAGTTGTGCGTTCTTGATATGTGATATAGTGAATGTCTTTAATTTGGATTTGTCCGGTCCCCAGTGCGGGATTATAACTTATATCAGCATCGCTGACATACTTTAAGTCATAGGCGTTATATCCGACTATATCCATAATTCCATCTACAAGTCCGGTTTGCTCGTTCCTTTGACTATACACTTTATGCTTTAATGAAAGAATAATAAACAAAAAATCAGGGTCATTGACATAAGCTGTTCTTATTCGTGAAAAGCTTGTTATATTGGGACCCTTTCCACTTCCCGGAATGTCGTTTGCTGTCGCTTTTACATCTACATTAGCGGTGAGAACCATGGAATCCTTCTTTTTCCTAAATTGAAGAATAATATCTGACATGCCAAGACGTTCCTGCGCTTCTACATTTATCAGTCCATATTCATTGTTCATATTGTCACGTATGCCCGAAAACACTTCGCCTGCCCATGCTTCACATACAGGACCGGCTATTTTGTTTATATTTTCAAGCGGTAATCCATTTTTTAGGTTTGTATTTATTACGATCTTATTGTCGCCGACTTCCGCACGTTTGTCTAATATAGCCATTATTTGCGATATTACAAAACGAGAATCTTCTTTGTATGTAGGTGATTCCTCAGGGATCTTTATGTTTATTCCATCATAATTCATTATTATACTCCTTGAATTATACACTTAACGGCAAATTATACTTTTTGTTGGATTTAAGTTATGAAAATACTGATTAATGGGTGTTTCCGTATACGTCACTCAGGCAGCAAGAGAAATACATTTGTCGAATTAATCAGCGGTTCCTTAGAAATATATAACATTTATTAAAAAAGGGCAGAACCCGACATATTGTCCGATCTTGCCCCTTTAATTTTTCTTTATTCTTCCGTTTCGCCCGATGTGCTTGTCTGACCGCTTGCGATAGGCTTCATGGTGGGGAACAGCAGAACGTCCCTGATGGACGGGCTGTCCGTCAGCAGCATAACAAGCCTGTCAAGACCGAAGCCCAGACCGCCCGTAGGAGGCATTGCATATTCCAGAGCGGTAACGAAATCCTCGTCAACCTCGGCATTTGCGCCCTGTGCACGCTTAGCTTCAACCTGCTTAACAAATCTTTCCTTCTGGTCAATGGGGTCATTCAGCTCGGAGAATGCGTTGCCCATTTCTCGGCAGTAGATGAAATACTCGAATCTCTCAGTAAATGCGGGGTTTGAGGGCTTTCTCTTTGCCAGCGGAGAATTTTCCACGGGATAATCGTAGATGATAGTAGGCTGGACAAGCTTGTCCTCAACAAACGCTTCAAAGAACGCAATAAGAACGTGTCCCTTAGTAGCCTTGTCGCCCTCGTCGACTTCAACGTTGTGAGCCTTTGCGCAAGCCCTTGCTTCTTCGTCGGTGCTCCACTCGTTGTAGTCAACGTTTGCGTACTTCTTGACCGCTTCAACCATTGTCAGACGCTCCCAGGGAGATGCCATATTTATTTCGGTACCCTGATAGGTGATAACGTCGCTGCCGCAGATCTTTTTGGCAATGGTGGTGTACATTTCCTCGATAAGGTCCATCATTCCCAGATAATCGGTGTATGCCTGATACATTTCAACCGACGTAAATTCGGGGTTGTGAGATGTGTCCATACCCTCGTTTCTGAAAATACGTCCCACCTCGTAAACTCTCTCAAATCCGCCCACAATAAGACGCTTTAAGTAAAGCTCGGTTTCGATTCTCAGATACATATCCATATCAAGAGTATTGTGATGTGTAACGAAGGGACGTGCGGACGCACCGATCTCCAGAGTGTGGAGAACGGGAGTGTCAACCTCCAGATAGCCCCTTGAATTCAGGAAATTTCTCACCTCGGTGAGTATCATGCTTCTTTTGATAAATGTGTCCTTAACATCGGGATTTACAATAAGGTCAACATAACGCTGACGGTATCTCATATCCTGGTCCTTTAAGCCGTGCCACTTTTCGGGCAGGGGGAGAAGGGATTTGGACAGAAGGGTTATTTTCTTTGCATGGACGGAAATTTCTCCCTTTCTGGTACGGAAAACAAAGCCCTCAACGCCAACGATATCGCCGATGTCCCACTTCTTGAACTCTGCGAACTCGTCTGCGCCGATGTCGTTCATGCGGACATAGACCTGCATTCTGTCGGTGCCGTCACGGACGTCTATAAAGTTAGCCTTACCCATATCTCTCCAGGACATAATACGTCCCGCAATGGAGATAGTTTCCGCCTTAATTGCTTCAAGACCTTCGTTTACCTTAGCCTCGTCGCCGTTTGCCGCAGCGATTATCTCCGCTTCACGCTTTTCGTAATCTGCACGGAGGTCGGCGTTTTTAACGGTAACGTCGTACTTGGTTATCTGATAGGGGTCTGCGCCCTTTGCTTTTAGCTCGTTCAGCTTGTCTATTCTTATCTTCTTTAATATGTGTACGTCCTGCTCCTGCTCTTCCTCGGCAGCGGGGGACGTGATGGGTGTATCGCTCATTTTTTCTGATTCGTCCTTTCTGAGATTATTCGTTTCCGATGGAGATTACCTGCATTCTGATAACTCCGATAGGTGCATTTACCTCGATAACGTCGCCGACCTTGTGTTTCAGGGCAGCTATGCCGATAGGAGATTCATCGGAGATCTTGCCGTTTTCGGGGTCTGCTTCGGTGGAGCCTACTATCTGCAGCTTATTGTCCTCGTTAAGCTCAAGGTCACGGAGCACAACGAAGGAGCCGACGCCGATCTCGTCTGCGGAAAGGTCGCCTGCGTCAACGATCTCTGCGTTTGCAAGAGTCTGCTCCATTTCGGTGATCTTTGCTTCAAGGATACCCTGTTCATTTTTTGCTTCATCGTACTCGGCGTTTTCGGAAAGGTCACCGAAAGAACGTGCTTCTTTCAGCTTTTTAGCAACCTCAACTCTGCGGACGGTTATGAGATATTCCAGTTCTTTTTCAAGATTTTTATAGCCCTCTGAGGACATTTTTATACGCTTAGCCATGTAAAAACTCTCCTTTTTTAGGATTTTTGCGGATATTACCGATATACTTCTATATTTTATCACAGATTATATGGAATGTCAAGGGAAATGTGAAAAGTGGAAAGTGGAGTTTTTAGTGTTGAGTGATGAGAGTTGAGTGTTGAGTGTTGAGTTTAATGTGGAAAGTGAAAAGTGGAAAGTGGAGCTTTTAATGTTGAGTGTTGAGTTGAGTGCGGAAAGTGGAGTTTTTATTGTTGAGTGTTGAGTTAATGCGGGAAATTGAATTTGGAAAATACTGATTAATGAGTGTTCCCCGCCGAAGGTGGGTAACACTCAACACTCAACACTGATCAAAGAAAATTCTTGCTTTAAATGAGTTTTTCTCGGGTTGACAGCTTTTGATTTGTTAAAAATCACAAATCGTCAAAAACAGGCAAAAAATAGCAGCAAAAAATATCGGCTATCTGCATTAAAAACAATGTTATATCAAATAATAATTTGTACATCATCAATAACAAGGTCAGCTGGGTGAAAAATCATCTGCCTTTTGACTTTGTGCAATATTAATAGTATAATGTTTTCATTATGAATATAAGGAGCGTTTTTCAATGAACGAAAGATATGAGCTTAACAAAAATCTCGCCCAGATGTTAAAGGGCGGCGTTATCATGGACGTTACCACTCCCGAGCAGGCAAAGATCGCCGAAGCTGCGGGTGCATGCGCAGTTATGGCACTGGAGCGTATCCCCGCAGACATCAGAGCAGCGGGCGGTGTTTCCAGAATGAGCGACCCTGCCATGATAAAGGGAATTCAGGACGCAGTTTCCATTCCCGTTATGGCAAAGGTACGTATCGGACACTTTGTTGAAGCACAGGTGCTTGAAGCTATCGAGATAGACTACATCGACGAGAGCGAGGTACTTTCTCCCGCAGATGACGTTTACCACATTGACAAGACCAAGTTCAAGGTGCCCTTTGTATGCGGCGCAAAGGACTTAGGCGAAGCACTCAGACGTGTAAACGAGGGTGCATCTATGATAAGAACCAAGGGCGAACCGGGCACAGGTGACATCGTTCAGGCTGTACGTCACATGAGAATGATGAACAGCGAGATACGCCGTCTGGTTTCCATGTCCGAGGACGAGCTTTACGAGGCAGCAAAGCAGCTGAGAGTTCCTTTTGATCTGGTAAAATATGTCCACGAAAACGGCAGGATCCCCGTTGTAAACTTTGCTGCGGGCGGCGTTGCAACTCCCGCCGATGCTGCTCTGATGATGCAGCTGGGCGCAGAGGGTGTTTTTGTTGGTTCGGGTATCTTTAAGTCGGGAAATCCCGCAAAGAGAGCCGCTGCTATTGTTAAGGCGGTTGCAAACTACACCGATGCAAAGCTTATTGCAGAGCTTTCCGAAAATCTGGGTGAAGCTATGGTTGGTATCAATGAGCAGGAAATTGAGCTTCTCATGGCTGAAAGAGGTAAATAACAAGCTGAATCAGCTTGACCATATTTCGCGTTCCGTAGTGTGTATAATGATACGCCTTTGATGCTCGCGGCTGTGGGTTTGGTGATGAAGCTTGCGGAATGAAATAGGCTACAATACGATTATATATGTTGGTAGGAGAATAAAAAATGGAAAAATGTGCTGTGCTTGCCGTTCAGGGGGCGTTTGCGGAACATGAAAAGTCGCTGTCCCGTCTGGGCTGCGAATATATAGAGCTGCGTCAGGCGTCGGATATGAGGAAAAGCTTTGACCGTCTGATACTCCCCGGGGGCGAGTCCACGGTAATGGGTAAGCTGACCCGTGAGCTGGGAATGTTCGACGAGCTGAAAAGTCTTATCACGGACGGTATGCCCGTTTTCGGCACCTGTGCGGGACTTATCCTGCTGGCAAAAAGCGTGGACGGCGGCGAGGTGCATCTCGGTACCATGGACATCTCCGCAAAGCGCAACGCTTACGGACGACAGCTGGGCAGCTTTTCCGCTGTGACTAAGGTAGGGGATATTCCCGATTTTCCGATGGTTTTCATCAGGGCGCCTTACATTTCCGAGCTGTCCGCACCTGCCGAGATCCTTGCGGAATGGGACGGAAAGATCGTTGCCGCACGTGAGAAAAATATGCTTGCGACGGCGTTCCACCCGGAGCTTACCGACGATCTGCGTATTCATGAGATGTTTCTGAAAATGTGAAAAGGTTTCGTAAATGTGAAAAGTGGAAAGTGAAAAGTGAAATTATAGCGTTCACTTTTAGCTTGCAACATTAACAAAATGGGTGTTCCCCATCTCAGCGGGAACACCCATTTTTTATCCGAAAAGCGAAAAATTTTCACTTTCCACTTTTCACTCTTCACATTTTCAGGAGTTTAGACCTTCGCCTTCTCCTCGATCTCCTTAACCAGCTTTGCGGTAATATCGGAAACGGACATTGCGCCCAGCTCATTGTTCTTGCGGTAGGTTACGGAAACTGTGCCGTTTTCGACCTCCTTGTCGCCGATAACGAAGATATAAGGCAGCTTTTCAAGGATAGCGTCACGCTTCTTTCTGCCGACGCCCTCGCTTCTGTCGTCTATTTCCACCTTTATGCCGCTTGCTTCAAGCTGCTTCTTGACCTCATAAGCGTAATCAAGATGTCTGTCCGCAACGGGGATAATACGAACCTGTTCGGAAACCATCCACATAGGCAGCTCGCCTGCATATTTTTCAAGGAGATATGCAAGAGTACGCTCATAGCAGCCAAGGCTTGTTCTGTGAATGATATAGGGACGTCTTTTCTTTCCGTCAACGTCAATATATTCCATTCCGAAACGCTCTGCGAGAAGCATATCTATCTGAATTGTAACAATAGTATCTTCCTTGCCGAATACGTTTTTATACTGAATGTCAAGCTTAGGACCGTAGAACGCAGCTTCATCTATACCAATAGTATAATTAACGCCCAAATCGTCAAGGATAGTTTTCATTGTAGCCTGTGCCGTTTCCCACTGCTCGGCTGTGCCTTCGTACTTATTCTTGGGATTAGCGGGGTCCCACTGAGAGAAGCGGAAGGTGCAGTCCTCAAGCATACCAACGGTGTCAAGGCAGTATTTTGCCAGCTCCAGACAGCCCTTGAATTCCTCCTCAAGCTGTTCGGGACGGAGAATAAGATGTCCCTCGGAAATGGTGAACTGACGCACTCTGATAAGTCCGTGCATCTCGCCGCTGTCCTCGTTTCTGAACAGTGTGGACGTTTCGCCCAATCTCATAGGCAGGTCACGGTAGGAACGCTGTCTGTTAAGGAACACCTGATACTGGAAGGGACAAGTCATGGGACGGAGAGCAAAGCACTCCTTTTCCTCGTCGTTGGGGTCGCCCAGCACGAACATTCCGTCTAAATAGTGATCCCAATGTCCCGAGATCTTATAAAGCTCACGCTTTGCCATATAAGGCGTTTTTGTCAGGAGATAGCCCTTCTTCTGCTCGGTATCTTCTACCCATCTCTGGAGAGTCTGGATAACTCTTGCGCCCTTTGGCAGGATGATAGGCAGACCCTGTCCGATATAGTCAACGGTTGTGAAATATTCAAGCTCACGACCGATTTTGTTGTGGTCACGGAGCTTTGCTTCTTCAACGGCTTTCAGATGTTCTTCAAGCTCGGAAGCCTTGGGATATGCAGTTCCGTAAATACGGGAAAGCTGCTTGCCCTTTGCGTCACCTCTCCAATATGCGCCTGTGCAGGCAGTCAGCTTGAACGCCTTAACTGCACCCGTTGACATAAGGTGAGGACCTGCGCAAAGGTCTGTGAAATCGCCCTGCTTATAGAAGGAGATAGGCTCGCCCTTGTCGGAATGTTCTTTGCAAAGCTCTACCTTGTAAGGCTCGCCCATTTCTTCAAGCTTTTTGATCGCTTCTTCGGGAGCAAGCTCAAACTGTTCAAGCTCTACGTTTTCCTTGACGATCTTCTTCATTTCCGCTTCGATCTTCTCCAGATCTTCGGCGGTAAAGGGCTTATCAATGTCGAAATCATAGTAAAAGCCGTTGTCGATAGCGGGGCCTATTGCCAGCTTAACGGAGGGGAACAGTCTTTTTACTGCCTGTGCCAGGATATGTGAAGCGGTGTGGCGGAATGCCTTCTTTCCGTCCTCGTCGGCGAAGGTCAGCACTTCGAACTGTGCGTCCTCGGTAAGCTTGGTTCTCAGGTCGCAGACCTTGCCGTTTAGTCTAACGGCGCAGGCGGACTTGTAGAGTCCCATTCCGATGGATTTTACCGCTTCTGCGGCGGGGATACCGTTTTCACATTCACGGACGGAGCCGTCTTTTAGTGTGAGTTTAATCATTTTTCATTCTCCTTTTTATATGGTATAATTTGTTTTATATTTTGTATGGGCGGTCATTGACCGCCCGTATATGCTATGTTTGCGTTTTTTTTTTTTTTGCTGCGCTGCGGGCGACCAATGGTCGCCCCTACAATGGTTCATTCGATTTTAGGGGGATTATTTAGGCAAAATTCCCTTCTTAATGAAAATTTTCCTTGCAATAAACGATGAAAGCATCATCAGCAGAAAGGCGATTATTGATGTAAGTATCATTGCCGCCGCTGCTGCTGCCGAGAGCAATCCGCCGCCGACAATGCCAAGCATTGCCAAAAGCTGTTCAAAGCCTTCCGAGGGATTTTCCAAAGTAAGCACTTCCATTAGCATATCGGCGGTGCGTACTGCGGAGATTATCCCCGCCGCCAGCGAAACGGTGGGGCAGAGCATTACTCCGCCTGTTTTGTATGTCATAAACACAGAACCTGCGCAAAGAAGTATGACCTTTACGGGAAGAACCAGACCGCCGTTGCTTATTGGGAATAACAACGTTGACAGCAGTAACGCCGCAAAATAAATCAGCAGACATATGCCGATATTTTTCAGCGTTTTTATGAGCTTTTCCTTGTCCATAGCATACCCCCGAAAAACAAAAAATCCCTTATCCCGCAAAATATGCAGGACAAGGGACGATAATTCTACCGTGTTTCCACCCAAATTCGCCGATATTCCGAAGAAAATCAGCCTCATTTTACCTTTTAACGGTGGTAAGCCGTCGTTTATTGGACGCACTCAAAGGCGGTGTGCATAATGCTCGGTGACTGCTCCCGCTTTCAGCCGCTGACGGGAACTCTCTTTTGAAACCTCGGCGCAGAATGCCTTCCTTATCAAAGCTTTTTGTATTGTGTTATTTATACTATCACGATTTTCGGCTTTTGTCAACAGTCAATATTTACAGGAAAACGAGTGAAATATTATGTATAAGTGTCAAACTGTTGAAATCGGCTTGACAATCAGGCGAAAATGTTATAAAATAAAAGAATAGTTTGCAAATACATTTGCTGCTCATTCAGATCGCAGAGGTATGGCAGATTTCAGATAGATATTTTTAAATTATGCTTGCCGTCAACGTTGACGGGATATTTACGGATAGATATTATTTCGTATGCTGACCGTTTAATACTTTATGTCGATACATCGTTAAATCGGCGTTATAAGCAACTTACAATTTAATAACCATTTATCGGATGAAAAATGCACCTCTGTGATAAGAAATATCCAAAAGAGAGAAAAATTTATCACAAGGAGGTTGAATTTGCATGCCAACAGCAACAGTAGTTATAGCGGCGGTCATCGCTTTTGTGGTCGGCGCAGCTATTTCGGGCTTTATCCTTTTCAAGCTGGGTATCAGCTACCGCAAGCAGCAGGCAGAATCTGCCATAGGCTCTGCGGAGGCGGAGGCTAAGCGAATTGTTGAGGACGCTGCCAAGGAAGCCGAGAACAAGAAAAAGATCGCTCTGGTTGAGGCAAAGGACGAGATACATAAGAGCCGTTCCGAGCTGGACAGAGAGATAAAGGACAGGCGCAGCGAGATTTCCCGTCAGGAACGCAGGATCCAGCAGAAGGAAGAAAATTTAGACAAAAAGACCGACAATCTGGAAAAGAAGGAAGAGGTCCTTCACAATAAGATCAAGGCTGCCGAGGAAAGACTTGCGGAGGCTGAGAATGTCAAGCAGGCTCAGCTGCAGCGTCTGGAGGAAATTTCCGGCTACACCATGGACCAGGCTAAGGAGCATCTTATGTCCATGCTGGAAAATGAGCTTTCTCACGACAAGGCGGTTATGATACAGAATTACGAACAGCAGGTCAAGGACGAAGCCGAGGAAAAGGCGAGAGATCTTATCTCCCTTGCTATTGCAAAATGTTCCGCAGACCAGGTTTCTGAAACTGCGGTTTCCGTTGTCCCCCTGCCCAATGACGATATGAAGGGACGTATTATCGGACGTGAGGGACGCAACATCAGGACACTTGAAACCCTCACAGGCGTTGATCTTATTATCGACGATACACCCGAGGCTATCACTCTTTCCTGCTTTGACCCCGCAAGACGTGAGGTGGCAAGAATTGCCCTTGAAAAGCTTATTGCCGACGGACGAATCCACCCCACCCGCATTGAGGAAATGGTCGACAAGGCTAAGCGTGAGGTTGAGCACAAGATCAAGCAGGAGGGCGAAAGAGCCGTTCTGGAAACTAACGTACATGGTCTTAACCACGAGCTTATCAAGCTTATCGGTCGTCTGAGATACAGAACAAGCTATCGTCAGAACGTACTCAATCACTCTATTGAGGTCGCACATCTGGCGGGAATAATGGCTTCCGAGCTGGGAGTTGATGCTAATCTGGCAAGAAGAGCGGGTCTGCTCCACGATATCGGAAAGGCACTCAGCTATGAGATCGAAGGCTCTCATGTTCAGATAGGCGTTGACGTTTGCCGCAAGTATAAGGAAAGCCCCGAGGTCATTCACGCTATCGAGGCGCATCACGGCGATGTTGAGTCCAAGACCGTTGTTGCCTGTCTTGTTCAGGCGGCGGACGCTATTTCGGCGGCACGTCCCGGAGCAAGAAGCGAAAACTACGAGAATTACATCAAGCGTTTGCAGAAGCTGGAGGAAATTTGCTCCTCTTATGACGGCGTTGAGAAGTCCTACGCTATTCAGGCGGGACGTGAGGTCAGAGTAATGATCGTTCCCGAAAAGGTCAACGACGAGCAGATGGTCATCGTTGCAAGGGAGATCGCCAAGAGAATTGAAAACGAAATGGATTATCCCGGACAGATAAAGATCAATCTTACCAGAGAGAGCAGGGTAATCGAATACGCAAAATAACCCATATCCCTGCTGCATAAAAATGCGGCGGGGATTTTTTGAAAGGTTGTATTACTATGCCAAAGACCATTTTCGGAACTACCGAAAGATCTAACTTTATTCTGAATATGAAGTCGGAAACCTTGCAGAAATGGATCCACGGAGTGCTTGCCTGCTGCATAATTATTCCGCTCATAGGTGCTGCGGTGCTGACTCTGCTGGCTAAGATAAACTATTTTTCGGCGGCAATTCTGTATGCAACGGGCTTTACCTGCATACTCTTTTTCCTTATCGTTATGCTCAAACAGGATATGCGTTTTAAGGACAGTAAGTCATATCTTATTATAATAGCCCTTGCCCTGACAGCGGTGATCTCCTATTACGGAACCCTGTCACGTTCGGCGGACTATATAAAGGTGGCTCTTCTGGGAAATCTGGGACGATATGAGGGACTGCTTTCCATACTTTCATATCTGGGAATTTTTCTGCTGGCAACGGCTGTTTCCAAGGAATCTACCGTGGAAAGGCTTTTTGACCTGCTGGTGGGGGCGGGGACGGTGGAAGCGTTCGTGGCACTTTTGCAGCATCTGCCCTTTGACTTCAACACCTCAGATTACAAGGATCTTCCCACTATGGCGTATGAAAACGTATTTCTGTCCAGTGGACTGACAGGCAGCCCCATTTTCTACGGCGCAATTACAACGCTGACGGGTGCGGTGGCTGTTGTGGGTGCGGTATATTCCGCGTCGAACAGGCGTGCAAAGCTGTATGCCGCTGCTGCTTTGTTCATCTTCCTGACGGGAATGTTCACGGGTTCGGTCGTTCCGCTTATAGGCGAAGGGGCGGTTATTCTCACGCTTCTTGTTATCGAAGCGGTAAATTCCGCAAAATTCGGCGGTGTGAAGTTTGACGGAAAGTTTCTTAACACTTCTCTGAAAAGGACGGGTGCAATGGCTGTTGGTCTTATACTGACCTTTGTTATTGTGCTGTTTACTCAGGGCTTCTATTTCAGGGACAGACCTATTGCATTCTATGACAGCTTTTATCGGCTGTTTATCACCAATACTACTACTCTTACAGACAAGGGAAAGGGCAATATCCCCTACACGCTGGATTTCTGGAAGGAGCAGTGGGGATATGCTGTTGAAACGGCAAACGCTGCGCCTGTTACGGGTGTGGGTCCCGACTGCTTTGCTCTTGCAAGAGGTCAGTCGGTCAATGTCAACGACAAATGCTATAACGAATTTCTCTATATTGCCGCTACAAGGGGATATATCTCCCTTGCGGCGTATGTGACGCTGATAATTTCCACCATTGTTGTTCTTTGCAAAAGAATGAAGCAGTTTTTCGGGGACAGGTCAAAGTGGTACATTCCCTGTATGATGACGGCGGTTGTGGGATATGTTATCCAAAGCTGCTTTAATGCGTCCTCTATCACTACGGCACCTTTTTTCTGGCTCATGCTGGGAATGGTATGGTCTACGAGGGTAGGCAAGCCTGAAAAGAAGTGAATTGTGTCTAAATCGAAAATAATTTTGCAAGGTTTATATTTTCACTTGCAAAATCTATCTGTTTGTAATAGAATAGATACGGGAGAAAAGGCAATAATGCCGAATTTGAAAGATAATCGTGTGAAAGGAAAGATCATTATGCTGCTTAGTGAAATGAATAAGGAACAGCTCGCCGAATTCAAGGCGGACTGCGAAAAGAAATATGCCGAGGCAAAGGCAAAAAATCTCAAGCTGGATATGTCCAGAGGAAAGCCCGGCGCAGATCAGCTGGAGCTGTCCATGCCTATGCTGGACATTCTCAGAGAGGGTGCTGATTTTAAGTCGGAAAACGGTATGGACGTGCGTAACTACGGCGTTTTGGCGGGTATTCCCGAGGCAAAGAGGCTGTTTGCGGAAATGCTGGGTGTTAAGCCCGAGGAAGTCATTGTGGGCGGAAGCTCCAGCCTTACCCTGATGTTTGACGCTGTTCAGAGAGCGTGGAACTTCGGCGTTCCCGGCGGCGAAAAGCCCTGGTGCAAGTGCGATAAGGTGAAATTCCTCTGTCCCGTTCCCGGATATGACAGACATTTTTCCGTTACCGAAACCTTCGGCATTGAGCTGGTAAACGTTCCTATGACAAAGACAGGTCCCGATATGGATATGGTTGAAAAGCTTGTTTCCGAGGACGAGTCTATAAAGGGTATCTGGTGCGTTCCTATGTACTCAAACCCCGACGGTATCACATATTCCGACGAAACCGTTAGGAGATTTGCAAATCTGTCACCCAAGGCTAAGGATTTCAGAATTTTCTGGGATAACGCTTACTGCGTTCACCACCTGACCGACAAGCCCGATACTCTGCTGAACCTTATGGACGAGCTGAAAAAGACGGGCAAGGAAAATATGGTGTATATGTTTGCGTCTACATCAAAGATAACCTTCCCCGGAGCGGGTGTTGCAGTTATGGCGGCGTCCGAGGAGAATATTCAGGCTACTTTGAAGATACTCAACTTCCAGGCTATCAGCTATGATAAGGTAAATATGCTCCGTCACGTTCGTTTCTTCAAGAATCTTGACGGCATCAATGCACATATGGAAAAGCATAAGAAGCTGCTGGCTCCCAAGTTTGCGGCTGTTCTCGATACTCTTGACAGAGAGGTCGGAGATATGGGTATTCTCGATTGGGTAAAGCCTAACGGCGGTTACTTTATTTCCGTGAACACTCTGCCCGGCTGTGCTAAGAGAGTTGTTGAGCTGTGTAAAGAAGCGGGCGTTGTGCTGACAGGTGCAGGCGCAACATATCCTTATAAGAAGGATCCCGAGGACAGAAATATCAGAATTGCGCCCTCCTATCCTCCCATTGAGGAGCTGCAGATGGCTATTGACCTGTTCTGCCTGTGCGTAAAGCTGGCTTCGGCGGAGAAACTGCTTTCAGAATAATGTGAAGTGTGAAAAGTGGAGAGTGGAATTATTAGTGTTAAATGTTGAGCGATGAATTTAGGGTAAAAAAGCTCAGATTTTCAAAGTAATTTCAACTTTTAACACTATAAACTCCACTTTTCACTTTCCACTTTCCACATTTAATATTACATGGTTTATAGGAAAAATAATCAAAAACAGGGGAAATACGGCGTTTTCGGCTGTAAATTTCTACAATCTTCAAAAAAACTATTGACATTCGGGGCGAAAACACGTATAATAAAAAAGCTGTGAGTGAGCCGAAATTCAAAATTCTCAAAAAAACTCAAAAAAATTTGAAAAAAGGCTTGACAAATGCAAATGAATGTGATATAATAATTATCGTTGCATAACACAAGCCGTTAAATACGGAATATTGCAGCAGTTCTAAGCTGGTGTAGCTCAGTTGGTAGAGCAGCTGATTTGTAATCAGCAGGTCGGGGGTTCGAGTCCGTCCACCAGCTCCATAATAAACGAAAAAACAGTGGATATTCCGCTGTTTGTCGTTTTTAAATATCGCCTGTCGTATTCGGCAGCGACCTTAGGGAGGAGTTCCCGAGTGGCCAAAGGGGGCAGACTGTAAATCTGTTGCTTTTCAGCTTCGATGGTCCGAATCCATCCTCCTCCACCATTAATGCCTTGCAAGATTTCCTTGCAAGGTTTTTTTATGCAATTAATACTAAACATCCATTAATCACGGGAATCTCTCGGCGTAAAAACCCATATATGCAAAACTGTTTTCAACAGTTTCGCTTTTTACGCCGATTTCTTCTCCGTGATTTAAATGGTGTT
>CAMCRP010000049.1 GCA_945877315.1 uncultured Ruminococcus sp.
TTTACATGACAGAACGGGAAGCTTTAACGTATGTTGTGTAACCTTTTACTGCTCCCGCTGCTTCATTATCTTAACAAGCCTGCTGGTACCGAGTCTGTCTGCCCCGAGAGAGATAAACCTCTCCGCATCATCAAAGGAGGAAATTCCTCCCGCTGCCTTTACCTTGACCTCTGCCCCGCAATGCCGGCGCATAAGTGCAACATCATCAAATGTCGCCCCGCCCGTTGAGAAGCCTGTGGACGTTTTTATATAATCCGCACCCACAGTGGTAACGATCTCACAAAGCCTTATCTTTTCGTCTTCCGAAAGCAGACAGGTTTCGATAATGACCTTTAGAAGCTTCCCTCCGCAGGCGTCCTTAACAAGCCTTATCTCATTTTCAACAGCATCAAAACGTCCGTCCTTTACATCGCCGATATTTATGACCATATCAATTTCATCGGCACCGTTTGAAACTGCGTCCTTCGCTTCATATGCCTTGACAGCCGCCGTATTATAGCCATTGGGAAAGCCTATTACCGTGCAGATAGGCAGCCTTCCCTTCACATATTCCGCCGCTCTTGCCACAAACGAAGGAGGAATACACGCCGAGGCTGTGCCGTATTTTATTCCATCATCAAGTATCTGTCTTATTTCTTCCCACCCGGCGTTCTGTGCAAGGAGAGTGTGGTCAACCCTTGCTAAAATTTCCTGTGTATTCATTGTCTGTTTCCTTTCATATTAGCTTATTCAGAATAGAATGACCGATAGTTCCCTCGGGCATTTTGACCCCGAAATTGTCCGCAATAGCAGCACCGATAACCGCAAAGGTATTTTCATCTGATATTCTTCCGCAGGATCTCATTGACGGAGAATATGCAAGGAAGGGCACCTTCTCTCGTGTGTGGTCTGTTCCCGTGTGTGTAGGGTCATTTCCGTGATCGGCGGTAATTATTAGAAGGTCGTCATTGTTAAGACAGCCGAGAAGCTCCCCCAGCTTTACATCAAAGCGTTCAAGCTCCTTTGCATAGCCAATGGGATCCCTCCTGTGCCCCCATAAAGCGTCAAAGTCAACCAGATTTGTAAAGCACAGTCCCGTAAAATCACGCTTTGCTATCTCTATGGTCTGCTCCATGCCCTGAACGGAGCTTTTTGATCTGTTGGATTCCGTAAGGCCCTCACCGTCAAATATGTCAAATATCTTTCCCACGGAAATAGTATCAAATCCGCCCTCCTTGACAGCATCAAGGGCTGTTTTCCCGTAGGGCTTCAAAGCGTAGTCATGGCGGTTAGCAGTACGTTTGAACTCGCCCTTTTTTCTGCCAACGTATGGACGGGCAATTACTCTGCCCACCTTCCATTCATCACGCATGGTTATCTCACGGGCTATTTCGCAGCAGCGATACAGCTCATCAAGCCCGAAGGTCTCCTCATTTCCGCAGATCTGGAGAACGGAATCTGCGGAGGTGTACACTATCATATGCCCCGTTTCGATCTCTTCCTCGCCAAGCTCGTCAAGTATAGCCGTACCGCTTGCACTTTTATTGCCGATTATCACTCTGCCCGTTCTCTCCGAAAGCTCCTTTATCAGCTCGGGAGGAAAGCCGTTTTCGGTAAAGGTCCGAAATGGTGTAGTGATATGGAGTCCCATCATTTCCCAGTGACCTGTCATAGTATCCTTTCCGCTGCTTGCTTCATTCAGAAAGCAGTGATAGCCTTTCAGCTCCCCTGTTCGTTTTGCATTACCCAGAGGGTGAAGGTCAGATATGCCAAGACTGCATAGATTAGGTATTTCAAGGCTGTCAACAGAATCGGATATGTGTCCCAGAGTGTCCGTCCCCGCATCACCGTAATCCGATGCGTCAGCCATTGCCCCCGCACCAAGGGAATCTATTACTATTGTGAAAATCCTCTTGTATTTCATGATAGCTCCTTTCTGCTGTGAAGCTGTTTCTATAGTAAACGACATATATATTTCTAACTCCAATTACACTCAAAGTAAGATTATTTTTGTCGTTTGCTATAAACACCATTAGAATTATGGAGAAGAAATTGGCACAAAAGCTTGCGTTTATGTGGTTTTGTGCCGAGAGATTCCCATAATTCAATGAGTGTTTAGTATTACGCTTAACTATAACGCACTAATACTCATAAACCTCTCTCCCCTTAATATCATTGATCTTCTCAATACACCTATCGATCTCCGCCACCGCCTGAACATCCGGAACGGTAAAATCCGCATCATCAAGCCTGTCGATAAACCCGTCGAGTGCCGAACACAAGCTGCGTTCTGTCAGAATACAGCAAAACTTCTTTTTCTCCATCAGGCAGGAAATTATGCAGCTTTGATTTGTCAGCGAGATCACCTGAATAAACTCCGGTACCTTTATTTTTTCATCATTGAGCATCTTGAAATGCTTGCCAATGTCAAATTTCAGGCTTGTCAGAATATACAAACGCTCCCTTTCAGAAAGAGGAGTAAGCAGCTGACCGGGCAAATTTACGGTAACGCCCGTATCTGCAAAATGCTCCAGCCCATTCTTTGTAAAATAGGTCATGGACGCACGGGACGCCGTTTGTGCAAGCTGTTCATGGGTAAAAAATGATTTGTTCAGCATTTCAAGAATATACTCTCTTTCGGGAATATCCGCCAGCCTTGCATTTACAATATCACTTGTAAAAAATTTCGTGACACAGGGCTGAAACTCTATGGACTTGCTGAACAATTTTGAGCTTTCTGCAAAAATATCGAACATACGGCGGTTGTCGACAGGTATGATAATCTGCTTTGAAGCTGCCTGCAGACGTCTTATATGCTCCTCCGCCGTTTCCATAACGTCCTTTCTGTCGGAGATGACCGCCGACTGAAAATTCTCTGTGACCATAATGACCTTCTGCGACGTTATCAGACAGTATGGGTAAATGGGCAGCATATCGTCAACGGCGTCCCTGTATACATAGTAGCAAAACGGTCTGTAAACCATGCCCGTGTTGATCGCCATTCGCAGCATATTTTCCAGAAGCTCAATATTGTTGTCAACGCCGTTTCCGTCCGACTTATACATTCTGAGATAATGCTCGAAAACGGCATTTTTCCCTGCCGCGCTTATCAGCTGCATAACAAGATCGAAAAGCATCTTGTTTTCAAATGGGATCGTCGCAGCAATATACGGATTTTCCCGCTGCAGCTCCACACCGATCAGCCGCATTACAGCTTGATTGACATTCAGCAAGCCGGTTACCGAGCCTTCCTCCCGATCTGCCGCATCATATTGAACCGAATTTTTGTAAGAATTTATGTAATACTGCGGAAGCTTTTCCACGATATTTTTTATCTGCTGCTGTTCCATATACGCCTTTGCGCCGATTTTCTCTTTGAGATAAAGCTCCGTAAGTTCAGCCTTCTGCTGAGGTGTAATAATAAAGACGGCACAAAGCCGTTCAAAAAAATCTCTTGTGGGAAGCAGCTTCCCAGACATGGTCTGATGTATCGCAGTCCGTCCAAGACCTGTTATCTGCGATATTCTGTAAACGGTATATCCGCTGGACTCAACATAGCCGCAAAGCCGTCTGCTGAATTCCGTGGAATGATCCGCTGTATTTTTCTGTGTCATAATATCCCCTCCGCTAATATTATGCGATATTTTCACATTTTTGTCAATGTGTAAGTAAAAATGTCAGTTGGTAAAAATATTATATGTTAATTCTTTGTATATAAGATTTGACATAACTTTCATGGTGCCGGATATTTTTGCCGATTCGGAAAACGCCCAAGTTTATCCACCATAATCACCCTAAAAATAAAATAATATCATCATTTACAATATATTATTGCATTTTGCGAACTTGTTATTGACATACAGACAAGATTTATGTATAATTATTATAACAAAAAAAGAGAAAGGGAGGATATTGTGTTAAAAATTCCCGAAAGAATAAATCACCCGTATACTTCACGAGATATATCGGGACTCAACAAGGTGTACAGCGGCTGCATGGTGAATTCATCAAATGTAAATTCTCTCAACAGGATCACCTCCGAACCGTCTGCACAGAATATGGGAAATGCCGTTGGAAATGCACCCCCTCGGAATATTTCGCAGAATACGGGAAATACCGTTCAGAATACACCTCGTCAGGCAGCACCTCATGTGATAAACAAGCCTATGCCGTCATTCTCCAAGCCTATGCAGAAGGGCATGAAGGTACCGCTGTTTCCACAAGGAAATGTTTCTCCGATAAAAGCAGGTATCGGCTGGAAGATCAATGACAGCCGCTGTGATGTGGACGCCTCGGCTTTTCTGCTGGGTGCGAACGAGAAGGTAATTTCCGAGGACTGGTTCGTATTTTACAGCCAGCCACAAAGTCCCGACAGGAGTATCCTGTACGATCAAAGCGACCCCGTTTATCAGAAATCCTTTGATATTGATCTGAACAAACTTAACCGTGATGTTCAGAAAATAGTCTTTGTTGTGACAATAGATGAAGCACTGAAAAAAGGTCTGAATTTCGGTATGCTCACAGATGTTTACCTAAAGCTTACAGATACATCGGGCAGTGAGATCCTCAGCTTCTGCCTAAGCGATTATTATGATAATGTCACATCAATGATGATAGGTGAGATCTACAAGAATAAGGAGCAATGGAAATTCAATGCCATAGGAAACGGCATTGCCCGAGATCTTGAAGGTCTATGCAATTTTTACGGAATAGAAGTAATATGATTTGGAGGAAACAAAATGCTTACATTAGATGTTGTAAATGAGCTTACGCTTCGGGTAACCTGCAGCGGAACCGATTCCCTGTTTGTGAAAAAAGGTGCGTTTATTGCAGGAGAATGTATGGGTCAGAAGAATTACACCTTTGAGAAGGTTTTGCTGGGTCCTCAGCAGGATCTGGGTACCGCACTTCTGGGCTCCCTGGTGAGAAGAGTTACGGGTGAAAATATACCGCTTATGAAGGTAAATCTTAACGGTGATTCGGTTACATATTACGCAAACTACGGTCAGCATGTCATAGTGTACAAGCTTGAACCGGGCGAAACTATTTCGGTAGAATCGGAAAATCTTCTCGCCTTTACACCCGACTGCGATTACAGCGTCAGATTTATCGGAGTGGGCGTTCTCTCTCAGAAGGGACTTGCAACAACGACACTCACCGCAAGAGGAGCAAATCCCTATGTGGCTGTGATATGCAGCGGAAATCCCATCATTCTCAGCAATGTTCAGTCGGGCACCTCCTTAGCGGCTGACCCCGATGCTGTAATCTGCTGGGTGGGCAGAGGGACCTGCGACCCTTCGGTCACACTTGATGTGTCATGGAGAAACCTTATAGGTCAGCACTCGGGAGAATCCTATCAGTTTGAGTGGAATCCCGGCAACAGAGTTACAGTAATGATACAGCCTTCGGAAAGAAGCGGCGGTATCAGTGTAAGTGTAGACTGATTGTCAACTATTTCAATATACAAAAAACGTTATTGCAGGGGCAAAAGCACTGTGCTTTGACTTGCCCTATGCAATAACGTTTTTTGTTTGAGTGATGTATAAAGATTATCGCAAATATCAATATGACAAACCGCAAGAGAATGTATTCAATCCTCCAAAATGCTTTCGCAGCGGTTTTTCACATTCTCAATCATCTTATCAAGACTGAAATGCTCAAGAACTCTCTTTTTTGCATTCTGTCCCAGATTCTCTCTTAGGTCACTGTCGGAAACAAGCATATTCATGGCATCAGCAAGCTCGGCATAGTTACCTTTTTTCACAGTAAGACCCGTTTCATTGTGAACGCTGACAAACGGAACGCTGGTGTCAAGATCGGTGTTGATAACAGGCTTTCCGTAAACCATTGCCTCCAGCTGAACAATAGCAAATGCCTCACTTTTTTCAATTGACGGAAGGACGAAAAAATCGCAGTCCGCAAATGCCTTTTTCAGGTCGTCATCGGAAAGATTTCCCATAAAATGTACTACATGGTCTGATTGCGCCGCAATTTCATGCAGTCCCTGTTCGTCGGCACCTGTCCCGACTATAAACAGCTCAGCATTTTCCACATGAGCAAACGCCCGAAGCAGCACGGCAACACCCTTGTAATAGACCAGCCTTCCCACAAAAAGTATCTTGACATTTCTCTTATCTGTCAGCTTTTCGGTGAGAAATCCGCCGCCGTCAACGGAAAGATACTTCGGCACATCTATACCATATGGCACAAGACGGCATTTTTCTCTGTACTTTGAGATATACGGCGAGCCATCAATATATCTGTCACTTGTGGTAAAAATAACGTCAGCCCTGTCAAGAAGCCTGTAAATTATGGGATCCACAAATTTCAGCAGCTTCTTCTGCTTAATAATGTCGCTGTGCCACCATACAATGACCTTCCCTTTGAAGCCCGACAACAGCACCGCCAGATCTCCCAGAGGGAACGGGTCATGAAGTATGATAATATCGCTTTTTTTGGAGTATTTTCTCACAAGAAACGGAAAGGACAGCGAAAGTGGCATTGAAAAATGTATTCCGAGGCTCCCCGCCCTGACCACATTCACGCCGTTTACGACCTCTGTTTTTCCGCTGCCCTTCGGCTGACACACAAGAACCTGCATTTCACAGTCGTCCTTTAATGCCTCCGCAACGGTCTTTACAACAGACTCTATCCCGCCTATCCACGGCGAATACAGCTTATTTATCTGTAAGATCCTCATTTACCGATTCTCCTTCGATAGCTTTGGGATATGAACAGGAAACGCAGCTTAAACAAGCTCGTTTCTGTTGCAGATTTTCAGATTTTCGATGACCTTCTTAACATCCTGAGTACTGTCCTTTGCACAGATAAGGATAGCATCGTCCGTGTCAACAACAACAAGGTCCTCTATGCCGACAGTGGCGATAAGCTTCTTGCCGCCGCAGACAATAGTATTTTTAGTGTTGATGCTGATTACATCACCCTGAACCATATTTCCGTACTCATTTGTCTTGTTTACACGCTCCAGCGCAAGCCAGCTGCCTACATCGTCCCAGCCGAAATTACCGGGAATGGTGTAAACATCTGTCGCCTTCTCCATAACGCCGAAATCAATGGATTCCGACTTGAACTTAGGAAATTCGGCAGCAACGACATCTGCATAGCTGTCCGTATCCGCAGCATCGTATATCCTTGACATACCTTCTGTAAGCTCGGGTATATATTTTCTGAGATTTGCTTCGATGGAAGAAGCCTTCCAAACAAACATACCGCTGTTCCAGAGATATTCGCCCGAATTTACATATTCCTTTGCAAGCTCAATATTGGGCTTTTCCACAAATCTGCGGACATTGTAAACACCGGGAGTATTATCATCATCGGCACCGAAATGGATATATCCGTAGCCTGTTTCGGGATATGTGGGAGTGATACCGATAGTCACTAGATTATTGCCCTTTTCCGCCACGGAGATTGCATTTTTGAGGGTGTCAATAAACATCTGGTTAAACTTGATAAGATGGTCGGACGGCAGAACGAGCATGATCGCATCGCCATATCTTTTTCTGATTACCGCCGCTGCCAGACCGATACAAGGAGCTGTATTTCTAGCCGCAGGTTCAAGAAGAATATTCCTTTCGGGGACATTCGGCAGCTGCTCGCTGACCAGCCCCGCATAATTTGCGTTTGTAACAATAAACACATCTTCGGGTAAAACAAGATTGCCAAGACGGGACACTGTCTTTTGTATCATAGTTTCGCCGTCAGTCGTAAGAGATAAGAACTGCTTTGGGCAGCTGTTTCTGCTTCTGGGCCAGAAGCGCTCACCGCGTCCGCCTGCCATAATTACTGCTGTAACCTTCATAAAGTCCTCCGTATTTTTCGTAAATTTTTATATTTCATACGACAAAAGCCCGTATATACTAATATATTATAAAACAAATCAACTGAAAAATCAAGCATGAAACATACAATTTCTTAAATGTCAACTTTTTTGTGATATTTTACAATTTCCGTCAAAAATAATTTGATATATTATACACAATACTCAACGATTTTCAATGCCTATCCCCGCTTTATATCCTTTGCATATAGCTTTTTCCCATATTCGTAAGGGATAAAGGAAACCGTATTTCCGACAACTATCAGACCTTCCGCATCGGCGGTTTCGGCGTATACCTTTTCTGTGATCGTGTATGTCGCCCCATTGCCGCCCTTTGCATAGGCATACTTTGTAACCTTTCCGTTTCCCACAGAATAGATTTTTCCCGTAATACGCCCTTCATTCTGAGCAGCTGCGGGCTGTTCGGGAGCAGAAACGTCAGCGGCAGCAGCCGATTTTTCGGTCTGAGGAATCGGTTTGATCGGCTCAGTCGTTACAGGCTTACAGGAAGTACCCATTACCGAATCCACGTCATTATCCGTAAGCTCGGGGTGTTCCCTTCCGTAACGGTCAATGATACTGTATGTGGTCATTGCAACATCGCAGTGAAGGCTCAGATACAGCCGCTTGTCACCAATAACGTAAAACTCCTCCTTTGCACGTGTCGCCGCAACATTCATCATATTAGGCTCGCTGACAGCCCACCTTGCCGCACCGCTGCTCTGACTGTCCGCACCCAGCACCATAAACACAATGGGAGCCTCCTTGCCCTGAAATGTGTGAATGGTCCCCACGTTGACAGGCTTGTTTTTTTGAAAACGGGTAAAGCCTATCTCCTTTAGCTTCTGTGCAAGCCGATGGGCAACATTTGCAAAAGGCGTTATGACATAGATAATGTCCTTCTCGTTTTTGTCCCCAATCTTTGGATTTTCCTCCATCATCTTCTTGATTTTTTTGGCGAGAAATTCGCCCTGTTCCTTTACATATTTCTTTTCAGCCTTGCCCCTGACATCGAACCAGCCTGTCTTTCCGAATTTCTTTTCCGCCTGTACCATAAGCCCGCCGTAGGACAATTCGTTGGATATGTCAAACATGGGATAACGGCATCTTCTGTGTACCCAAAGCGGTATGCCTATCCAGGAATCCTCCGTCATTTCCCCGTCACGATAATATCCGTATCTGCTTGCGGAATCCACCAAAGTCTGTGCCGAAGCGGAATCGGACAGATATTTCTCGCTGACCTCATAATGCTTACCCAGCATACGCAAAATGCTCGGGTCAAGCGTAAGCACGGGCTTTATCTGCGAAGGATCCCCGACTACCATAACATTTCTGCTGCGCAAAACAGCACCCACCGCCGCCTGCGGAAGTGCCTGCCCCGCCTCATCAATAAAGAGATGACCGAGAGTATTTTCACCCATATTTCTGCACATTCGTCCAAAGCTTGCAAATGTGGAGCTGATAACGGGAATACACATATTTATCCAGTCCCAGGCAGCTGTGATGATCTCCTTTTCTTCAAGATATTCATTCTGCTTGCCCCAGATAAACGCCGCATTTGTAATATTCTTGACATTCTCGAAAATAAACTGCTTTCTAACCCTAAGCGCCAGAATAAACAGCCTTGACTGCTCCTTGCGGTATTCCTTGCCGAACCACGGGTTTGACAGCTGGAGCTTCTCATAATCCACACTCATATCAAGGGGCTTTGCATCGCTGCCAAGCTTTTCATCATATGCGGCTATTTCCGATTCAAGCACCTTTCTTTCATCAGCCTTCGACGCCTCCCATTTATCATATTCATCGCAAATACGCTTCTTTTCGGCACTGTACGCCTTACCCCGTTCCGTCAGATCACTAAGCCGGGCAGCCGCAGTCCTCTCCCGTGCCAGACATTGCCGTTCATCATTCATTATTTCCACCAGCTGATCCGCAACGGAATTCAACCTTGCGCTGTGAGCAGCCATTTCAGACTGAGATAACGAGGAAATATCCACCGCACTAAGACTTGCCTGACATTGAGCGACCAGCTGCTTGTTATTTTGTATGTTTTCCCTTTCAGCGGAAATTTTGTCTGTGACAGCCTTTTGCGAAAGATACTCGCAGCGGCATTTTTCTATGACCGAATCAAGCTCCCCTACCTTGTCCGACAAAGCCTTTTTTCGCTGCAAAATTTCCGCTTCATATTCGGCGGAAAGCTTGCTGAGTCTGCTCCTGTTTTGCGAATATTCACCGCTTTTTCCCCATAATTCGCAAGCCTTTTTCCGCATCTCGCAAAGCTTTTTATACTGCTCGTCAAACTCACGGTAAACGCCGGGGTCGGGATCGAAATCATCGCTTTTAAGGTATTTGGCAATATGCTTTACAGAGGTCAGAATATTTGTCATATTTTCCGACTTTCCGCCCTCCAGAGAGTAAAGTCCCCAGAATCTGTCCTCTTTTTTCTCACTGATAAGCGTCTGATGCTTTTTGCCGTTTTCGTCCTCCTCCCACTTAACAGACAGGTCGGAATTGGAAAGCTCCGTAAAATAATCGGCTTCTTTAAGCTCGTTTATGAAAGCTTCATCTATTTTTTCAATTAACGGCAGCTCGTTGACGATATTCTGCACCGCACCGTTATTGGAGCTTGCAACCACTATCCCGTTTTCCGCAATACATTGGGGAAGAACGCCCAGAATCGGCTCGTCGTTTTTATCCTTGCCGATGGACGGCGCAATATATTTATCTTTAAGTGCCGCAATATCCCTCGCCTGACGCACGGCAAGCTCTGCGAAAATATCCTTTAGCAAAGTCGTTTTTCCCGTTCCCGGAGGACCGTTTACGCTTCGTATGCTGCTGTCATCATACCCCGTCGCAAGATTGACTGCCACCTGCTGCATAAAGCTCAGGGCATATTCTGTATTTGTCGGAAATCTTCCCGAAGGATAATTTTCGGGACGGAGTATACTTTCAAATATCTTCGGGGCAAAATTCGGGGAATCCTTTTTGCTGTCCAGATTTACATGAGCTTCATGACAACCGAAAAGATAAGACTCCAGATTATCGGTGCTGATGCTTTTGGCGTTTTCCAGGTCGTCAATGTAGAAGGAATGAAGATTGGTAGCGTCCGTTTCAATATTTTCCACCACCTGAATTCGGCAGTTATCCAATGATATTTTATATAGCTCCAATGCTTCAAGAATGGCCTTGTTAAACTTGTCCTTATGCACCGACGCATCTTCAAAGCCTTGTATCAGCTCCAGCTTGAATTTGCTTTCAAACTCACGGAATTCCTTTTCATAAGGCACTTCATTATAGTAACGAATATAAGCACTTTCGGTAAAAAACGTCATATCCGATAAATACCCCAGCTTTTTGTCAAAGCAAAGCGCAAAACTGAATTTTGTACCGATGCTGATCTCATCTTCCGTGGGCTTTAGGTCAAATCGTTCCCGCAGAATATCTATTACCTCATTGAAATTGAAAATATCGCAGTAGACCACCAGTCCGCCCTTTTTGTTTTTCGGACTTAGCTTTACATCAATAAGGCTGCTGAAATAGCTGTAAAAATCCTTACCGTCAAAGTTTTTGAAAAACAGCTTAGAGGAGTCATTGGGATTAAAATCACCCTCAGACAAATGCTCGACCATTATCCACGCTTCAAGTATGTTTTCTTTTTCTGCCATTTTACCGCAGCCCCATTTCCGATATATTCGCCGTAAAAATGTGTTATAGCTTGATTATACCACATTTCATGTCGCTTTTCAAGAGGATTTGCCGATCAATTTGACTTTTTTGTTAAGAAAATGCTGTCCGTCCCCACATATTTTCGCTAACGGTATTTCACAATATCCCGTTGAAAAATAATGGTTTATGTGATAAAATATAAATGATATTTCTGACAGGAGTATGAAAAATGAACATCAATTATATCCATGAACCCACCGACCTTCAATGCGGTCAGGCAGTCCTTGCAATGCTGCTGGGGACATCTGCGGAGCATATCTGCGAATATCTCGGCAACCACCGTGAAACCGACCTTCGGGAAATGAAACGTGTCCTGACCGAGCACGGAGTAAGCTTCTCTCCCGAACGCAGGCAGGCACAAACCAAATCCGACCTCCCCCGCTGCGCCCTTCTCAGCCTTGAAACTCCCCGCTGCTGGCATTGGTCACTATATTTTGACGGGATTTTTTACGATCCCGAGCACGGTATTCTGGAGGATTTTCCACAGTCGGAAAGAAGATTTTTCTGGGAGATATTTTCCGATTCATTGCCGCAGTAAAAGCGCAAAGAAATATCCCGCAACAGCAAAATTTATCTGCTGTTACGGGATATTTTTCATCATACAATACCCATGAAATACTCCACAGCAATTGCAACAATTACTACAAGCAGTGAAATAATAAAACCGTGGAGCATTGGCGCAAAGCCCGATTTTTTCATATCCTTGAAGGCGGTGTTCAGACCAATGGCAGCAAGTGCGGAAACCATCAGGAACTTGCTCAGCTCCTTCATTGCCGAAGAAGCAGCCGCAGGAATAAATCCAAAGCTGTTTACAGCAGTCAGCGCAAGAAATCCGAGGATAAACCACGGGAAGATCTTTGCAATGTTGAACTTAGCCTTGACATTTTCCGAGCCTGTTCCAACAGCCTCTTTCTTCTTGATATGCGCATTAATAAGGGCAAAAATTATAACAGTCGGAATAATGGAAAGCGTTCGGGTGAGCTTTACCATTGTAGCAAAATCTCCCGCAGCTTCGGAAAACGCATAGCCCGCCGCTACAACGCTGGAGGTGTCATTTACCGCAGTTCCCGCCCAAAGTCCGTATGCCATATCCGAAAGCCCCATTGCCTGTCCCATTATGGGGAACAGCACTATCATCGCCATATCAAAAAGAAATGTTGCAGACATGGCATATGCAATATCCGTGTCATCGGCGTCAATTACAGGCGAAATAGCAGCAATTGCCGAACCGCCGCAAATGCCAGTTCCCGCAGAAATAAGGTTTGAAAGCTTCCAGTTGATCTTCAAAGCCTTTCCCACAAAATGCCCGATGCCAAAGCAGGTAAACAGCGTAAACACCATTACGCACAAGGAAAGCCTACCCACTTCCAGGACCATTTTGATGTTAAGACTTGCACCCAGCAGGATAATTGCAAATTTCAGTATCTTTTTTGATGTAAAGCTAAGTCCTTTCGCAAACAGTTCTGAGGGTTTCCAAAAATTATTGATGATCATTCCCAGAAAAAGAGCAATTACCGACGCACCTATGAGATGCACGGGAAGAACCCCCTCTATGACCTTTGCAATTGCCGCAATAGCAAGTGCGATCACAAACCCGGGCAGCACCGCTGAATATTTTTTGATAGTATCCATATTTTTCGTTCCTTTCCGAAATCTTTATTTCATTGACTTTATTTTATCACATTTTTATGATAAAATCCAATTATCATTTACTATCAGCTGATAAATTTATCTTATGGGAGAAAAATATGACCGACATACGTATAGAAACCTTTCTGACACTTTGCAATGTCATGAATTATAGGAAAACTGCGGAGCTTTTGAATATGACACAGCCTGCTGTAACTCAGCATATCCATTATCTCGAAAATTACTACAACTGCAAGCTGTTTATTTACGATAAAAAAAGCCTGCAAATGACCCACGAGGCAGAGCTCCTGAGAAAATATGCGGAGAATGTCACCTATCAGGAGAAGCAGCTGAAAACGCTGCTTTCGGAAAATGCAGGTGTACACATATCGCTTGGAGCGACGAAAACCATAGGCGAATATGTCATAGCAGAGCACATTTCAGCGTTTTTATCCGACCCTGCAAACCACATTTCCGTCACTGTTGACAACACCGAGCATCTGCTTGCCGCGCTGTCCTCGGGAGAGATCGATCTTGCCCTTATAGAAGGAAATTTTGACAGCAGCAAATACGCATCAAGGCTGTATAAAAAGGAACCGTTTGTGGGAATTTGCGGAGCCTGTCACCCATTTACGGGACGTACAGTTTCTCTTTCCGATGTGCTGAATGAGGAGCTTATTCTGCGTGAGGAAGGCAGCGGTACAAGAGAGATTTTAAGGCAGCTGCTTGCGAACAAAAACCGTTCCTTTGCCGATTTTAAAAGAGTAACTGCCATCAGCAGCTTCGGGCTTGCAGCAAAAATCCTCGCAAAAAACATTGGCATAACCTTTGCCTATAAAGCCGTTATGGAACATGATAAGGAGCTTTCACAATTCAAGGTAAAGGGTTGGAAAATAGAACACGATCTCAACTATGTCTACCTTGACAATCCATTTTCGGAACAGGCAGCAGAGCTTTTTGATTCGTATCGCAAAAGCACTTTCACATGATATTTTGGCACATAATAATTTTTCACCGAAAGCAAAATGAAACCGCCCCTCCCCAAAAATTTGGAGAAAAGCGGTTTTGTTTATGCAACCAAAATATGGTCAGTCAAAGGACGGATTAAATGCGTAAAAATTCTTGGAATTAAGATTATCCTGGACTATGCGCAGACCTTCGCCGAACCTCTGAAAATGCACGATCTCACGTTGCCTGAGGAATCTGATGGGATCGATGATGTCGGGATCGTCTACCATTCGCAGAATATTGTCATAGGTGGTGCGGGCTTTCTGCTCTGCAGCAAGATTTTCCGTTAGATCGGTAATTGGGTCGCCCTTGCTCTGGAAATATGCCGCTGTAAAGGGTGCTCCCGAAGCCGCCTGGGGATAGATTCCTGTTGTGTGGTCAACAAAGTAGGTGTCAAACCCGCTCTTTTTTATCTCGTCAATGCTGAGGTTTCGTGTAAGCTGGTAAAGAATGGCGGAAATCATCTCGACGTGTGCTAATTCATTTGCACACACAATATATGTATGAAAGGTAGACTTAAACGTTGAATGTGATTTTAAGGGCCAGGTCTGAGGGCTTCCAGCGTCCGCCTGTGGTTTTGATGTAGTCGATACGTTTTATCACAGTTTTCAGCATATCACGCTTTTCGGCTGCTGTTTCCACAACGTCATATCGATTTATGGCATATTCCAAAGCGATTGCAGCTTCTTCGGGAGTGTTCTTCGGACGGTCGGGTATCTCGGCGATCATTCTATTCAGCTCAGAAATACGGCTCTCGATATTTTCTGAACGTTCCAGGAATACCTTTGTCGTATATATGCCTTGCTCCAGAAGGTCATAGAGCTTTTCCTTCTGCTTTTTCAGCTTTTCTATTTCGGCTGACAGCTTTGCCCCAGTCTTGGAATCGGATTCATCGGGATTATATTTTTCTCCGCTTGCTATTATTTCCCTGACTTTCTGCAGCTGACTTCTCAGGGACGACAACACAAGCTCATTAATCTCGGTTTCCGATGCCGACATACATGTGCAGCCATTGTGTCCGCAGTAATAATGTGCGGCTCTTTCGCCTGCATATGGCCGCCTTACCATTGAATGGCCGCAGAGCTCACAGTACATCAAGCCTGCGAAGCAATTCTGCAAGGGTCGGTCGAAGCTGGTATTCAAATGCTCCCCTGCTTCCCAGATTGCTTTTGCAGCCTGCCAGGTTTCCTCGGAAATAATGGCGGGGTGTTTCCCTTTGTAGATAGTGCCTTCCGATTTTGGTCTGGACGTTACCACCTTACCGTCTACAAGCTTTTTCTGCGTTTTTCTCCAATCCCATCGGAGATAACCGCTGTATATCGGATTTTGGATAATATCCTTTACGCTGGAAGTATTCCAGGTATCGACGACTTTCGGAGGTATGCCCGCTTTATTCAGATAGGTAGCTATCTTTGAAAACCCCATCTCTTTTGTGGTATAAAGCTCATACATCAGGCGAACGGTTTCCGCTTCCTCGGGTATCGGTTCCAGAGTATAGGCTTTATCCTCATAGTTTCTGATTTTCTTGTAACCGTAAGGCGGGAGAGAGCCGATATAGTTTCCTTCCCTGACCGACGCCATTCTGCCCGCCTGCATTCTTCTGCGGATAGTTTTATATTCACGTCTGCTCATAAACAAATTAAATTCGAAGTATTCTTCGTCAAATTCGTTAGCGGGGTCGTATGTTTTGGTGGGAGTGATTATTTTTGTTCCGCTGAATTTAAATGCCTGGCTGACAATGCCCTGATCCATTGTATCACCACGGGCAAGACGTTCGATCTCCATAACAAGAACGCCTTCAAATATACCTTCGTTCACCGCCGACAGGAGCTGCTGCATCTGAGGACGTGCGGCTATGCTCTCACCGCTGACTATTTCCTCGTAAATCTGCGTGATATTAAGGTTCTGGCGGCGTGCAAGCTCCAGAAGCTGTGAGCGGTGACGTGCAAGAGTTTCCCCTTCTCCCCTGGCTTCGGCTTCAATGTCTGCACGGGATTTTCTTAGATAGATTGCATAGCCCATTTATTAGCACCTCGTTTCTTCTTCCCGTTCGGTTAAATATGCACCGAACGGGATTTTTTATAGCCGGTATTTTAGATGAAAGATTTATTCAAACGGTTCAACAGGTTTCATTACCAAAGAAGCAGTAATATTGCATCTGCTTTCTAAGGACAGACAAAATTCCTGCGGATCTCTTGAAGATACATCATTTTCTTCAAACGCTTCTCTTGGAACCTTCAACGAATACACACAGTTCTCCACCATTTTGCCGGTTCTGTCATCTCGTACTTCATTATATCCTGATAGAACAATATTCCGAATAGCAGTGCTAAAATTAAATGTATTACCGCAAACATATTCTGCCAGACCGAATACGCACTGTATGTAATCTTGCTTGATTTCCTTCTGAGTTTTGGACTTTGCTTTAACAGTTCCGCTTGATAAACATACAGCTTTTTCGGTTGGCATATCACTTATCGGCGGGAGCAGCAAATCAATATACATTGTCTTTTGCTGTGAACGGTACTCAAAGTCAACATTAAAGTCTACCGTGAGAACTATATTTTTAAGCCAGTCTGTTATCTTGCTTTCTATATAGTTTTCATCATTTTTCATCAGGCAGCGGATTTCTTCTTTTCGTTCTTCTGCCTCTTGAATATATTTCTTATTCATCTCAACAGCTTTCAATTCCTCATTACGTTCAAAAGCTGCCTTGTTTTCCTCATACTCGTTTAATCTCAAATTATATAAATCATTTGCTCGTAGCTCTATGTATTCCTCAATTGCCTTCTTTCTTTTCCAAAAAGGTGCTTTTACGTTGTTTTCGGCCTCTTTGGCAAGGATTTTTATTATATGATCCTTCATAGGAACGGGAGCCGTATATTCCTCTTTTACATATTCCTTAGGGAAAATATGGGTAATAGCATCAAGACACTCGTTCTGAGTAATAACTCTGGGGGTATGCTTATGTATGGAAATAACGCCTTCAGTTTCACCCTGTATTTCTTTAAACTTGGCCTCCTGTTCCTCTTGAAATTTCTGTTCTTTTTCTATTTTCCGCTGTGCAAGTATCTGTGCTTTTTGTATTCTGAATTGTTCCGTGGATTTCATTTTACGGATAAGGCTCTCATCGAGCACTCGATTTCCTCTGGAATCGTAAAATTCCACTGTGCCGTCATCATTAATGTTAAAATTATAAGCTCCCTGTAATACAATTCCTCTTGGCTTAGAAGACGAGCTCCCTCCTGTCAATCGAACGGTAGAGCTTTTTGTTCCTCCGAACAATCCCCGATGGCTAAATGTCATGCTCGTTCCCGTGCTTCCGAGATTAAGCCGAACCCCTTTTGCTATTCTTATACTTCTGCGTCGTCTTGCCATATATTACACCTCTTCTGATTTTTTTCGTGGCCTATATACATACCCTTTGCTTATCTTTGAATTTATATCGGATATTGCATTATCCAAAAGCAGCTTATAATCATTTACATTTTTCTTATAATAAGTGCTTTTCTTATACTTTTCAAGATAGTTCAATGCTGTTTGCAGATCATTGCGTTTTATGTATGTTTCCGCAGTCTGCACTGCATATGTAGCGAAATACGGTGCTAGGCTTTCTGCACTTTTATATGCCGTTTCAGCTTTTTCAAATTCATATTCACCCTCATATGCTTTACCGAGATAACTGTACACAGATGCCTGATTTGCTTTCAGCTGGTCAAGAATATAGCCATCTTCTCTTATTCTGGCAGCCGGAGTTCCTTCCCAAACTGCTCCCTTTAAGATATATTCTTCAAGATATTTTATAGCCTGCTTTCGATACGCAGCACCAAGATAAACATAACAATGTGATACTATGTATAACTTTTTTGGAGTATCTGGTTCAGAACTACACAACTCTATTGCTTTCAAAAGGACTTCTTGCTTGCCGCTGCATGATTTCAAAATGCGTTTTGCCTCTGAGCTGACGTTTCCGCCAACATTCTCAGATTCAAACAGTTCTAATGCTATGTCCTCGTTTGAAACGCAAGCTTTTTTAAAGATTGACTCTAATAGTGGCATATCTTTACCTCTCAAATGTATTGGTGTATGTAAAATTGTACATCTGTTACTATAATACACCTTAAAAGTGCAAAAGTCAATACTACAAGTTGCGAATGCGCAAATTTTAGGACATATAAAAATACAAAATCTATTTTTGTGCATATTATACATTGACATTATCGAACTAATGTTCTATAATGCGATTAAGGAATTTCGTTTGGGCTGCGGAGAAAGGATTAAGACGTTGAGCGATTATGAAAAGGAACTTCTTGAATTGCTCTCCTCTTGTGGAGCAGAGGAGAAACAATCCATTGCCGATATGATACGGGCTATTTTAGAGAATTACGAATAATCTTCAATACCATTTCCTTATCATCTGTTTTAAGCTGATTGAACAAATCCAATATTTCTCTATCTGCTTCCGATAACTCGGGAGCAGACTTTTTTTGCGTTTCTTCGGAAGCATCTCCTATCAGCTGTAACGGATTAACCTGAAGCACTTTCGCTAAAGCTGCTATTTTATCACGTTTCATATTAGAGATAAAACCGTCTTCCCATTTCTTGACGGTGCTTTTCCCTACTCCACAGGCTTTCCCGACTTCATCAAGTGTCAAGCCAAGTTCACGCCGTCTTTGAGCTATAAATTCACTTGTAGTCATTTTATCACCTCCTGCTAGTGATTATACCACACTTGTTTCAAAAAAGCAACTCTTTTTTTGAGAAATGCTAAAAAGGTTTCCTAAAAGCTATTGACAAATTTTTGTTACTGCGCTATACTGTAAGTGTCCTAAAGGGAACATGGAGGCGAAAACATCAAATGAACGCATCTGAGTTTAAAATTGAACTGTTAAGAAATAACTTGACTGTTCCCGAGCTGGCAAAGATGATCGGTATGGATAAAGCGACTATTTACAGCCGTTTGCGTGGCGATAGTGAGTTTAAGCACAATGAAATATGTGCTATTCGTGACGCTTTGCATATCACAGACGACCGATTACTGACTATTTTTTTGCTCAATAAGTTTCCTAAAGGAAACGGAAGGAGGTGAAAACAGTGTACGACTTCGTAACAGTTTCAGACAGCAAAGAGCTGAGTAGGGTCGTTCTTGCATACTCAGAACCACAGAACGGCGTAAGGCGATGCGAATATCTTGCCGAGAAGACATTCGGAAAGTTCACAAGAACAGAATTCTACATAACAGGAGAAAGCAGAACCGACGCCATCACCCGTTCAGAATTTTTCTGAGCGTTCGGTGCAGCGGTAGGACAGATCTCCTGCGGTGTGCCGAGAGAATAAGTATTCGTGGAAAGGACTTGCACCAAACAAGCCCGTAAACGCATAGCATATAAAGGAGGTGCTGCATATGTTAACAGGTGAAGAAACTTTCGTATTATCCACAGGAACAGTCGCAAAGGTCAGATGGGAACGTCCTGAGGTCGGTGTGGATATCACCGAAGAGGAATATCAGCGTCGTTTGCAGAATATCGCTGATACTGCATTGAGGGTCTATTCCAATCAGTGCAGGAGAATGCTCGACAGAGGCGAGGACAAGGAAGCCGAAGAGCTATGGCGGTCGATTTTCAGATCTGAACCGTTCTGGATGAAAGAGGAGCAAAAAAGTTGAGAATGTGTTTCCTGCTCTGCGTTGACTGATGATTTAAAATAGAAAGGACGTGAAAACAATGGAAAGACTGTATTTCATTCTGTCGCTGGTTCTTCTGTCTATCATAACCGTGATAAACGTTGAATCTAATTGGAGATTCCTCGAGATGGAATTCCTGACAGGTCTGCTGATCATGGCTCCCGAGTTCATCGGCGGTTTATGCAGAGATATCGCTGCGATTATTGAGGACAAAAAGAAAGAGCCGTGACAGCTGGCACTGTACTTGTTGCGGAAAATAGACTCGCCTGTTACAGCGCTCTTTGCCATTTTTCCAAGAGCCCCAGCAGACCTGCTCCTCCGCTGCCAAGGTTAGTTTCCATTTTCATTGATGCTGTCATCCAGGACATAGCGCCCTTCTGACATTCCACGGATTCTCCTGCCTCCAGCTTACAGATAAGTACAGGAAGCGGTGCGTTTTTTACTTCAAACTGCATAATAAAAACCTCCAATTGATTTTATATAATACCGTTATCCGCTTATGCGAAAACGGAAAATACCATATTACCATTCAGATAAGCTTCATACCTCGGGCAGTAATGACCGCTTCGGTCTTGTTTTTTGCATTAAGCTTGCGATAAACCTCTTTTATCCTCGAACGAAGGGTTTCATAATTCATATTAAGTTTAACAGCAGTTTCCTGTATTGATAAACCATCCGCAAGGCAGGTCAGTATCCTTATATCCATAGGCTGCAGCTTTGAAAAGTCCTTTGTCGATGCTTTCAGATACATTGGATAGCATCTTGATATTCTGCCCGTTTCGCTGACTACCCGTTCAAACCATTCACGGTTTATCTTTTTATTTCGGCTGCAGCTGTCAGAGCATTGACTCAGCATCTCATATACAGCAGCGCCCTCCTCTGAAATAATGGGGATAAATCTGTATTCACATATTTTTTCCAGAGCTTTGATAAATCTGCTTTCCCATTCATCACCTTTTCTGAATAAAATAACAGATGTCAGAATATCAAGCTCCATATTTATATATTTTCTGTCGCAGCGTTCAGCATAATACCGCAGGTTTTCTATAAGAGCATATGCTCTGTCGTAATTTTCATAAGCTATATAACAGCGTATTTTTGTAAGATACCGATAACGTTCCAGAGCAATAAACATTACGCTTTCATCGGGAGCTGTCTTCATCCATTGTCCCACGGCGTCCATATCTCCGCTGTATAATGCCATTCGGCACCTCATAGCCTCAATATTGGGATAAAGTCTGTGCAGGTTTTCGCTTTGTGCAGTCTTTTCAAAGGATCTGAGCAGTTCCCTTGCATTATCAATTTCGCCGTGACTTATATACTGCCTGATAAGCGTTGCATTGGCAGCAAAAATAAGTTCGGTTTTTCCTCCTGCCTCCGCTTCAAGCTTAGCCTTTGAGATAAGGGAGATTATCTCGTATGGATCGCCGCCCTTTTCGTAAAAGCTTTCCGCAAGCGCTGCATTGACTAATCCCTTACCGTATTTTCCGAGAAAAGCGCAGACAATATTTCCCGCTGTTGCTGCTATCTCTCTGTCGTGCTTGCTCCAATCACAAAAATCCTTACCGCCGTTCATCAAAGACGGAAGATTGCTTGTGACCGAAAATTCGGGAACGGAAAGTGATTTTTCCGTAAGCAGCGTATAGCAATCCTTGATAAGCTGCAAAATATTAACGCTTCCTCTTCCGGGCAGACCAACATCAAGATATGCGATAAGGCAGATCGCTTCACGCTGTTTTGAGCCTTTTGTTCTGTTCTTATATGCTTTCAGTTCGTTGTACCAATACTCGCTTTTATCAAAATCCAAGAGCATGGAATAGAGCATTGACATAGCAGACATCAGATAAGCATTGTTTTTGATATCCTCATCGGACAGCATAAAATAATACTTCCTCATTTCAACAAAATATCCCGATTCAGGACTTTTCCTTGAATTACGTATCAAAAGCTCACGGATACGGTCGGGATCGTTATATTTTGCATACAGCTCAAGTGCCTTATTATCCTCACCGCAGCTCTCATAATATCCGCCTGCAAGAACTGCGTAATTATGAAGGTCATTCGTCGATATTTCCTTGACAGCTTTTCTGCGCAGGGCACTTTTCATCTGATAACGCAGAGTATATACATCGTTCTTTTTTTCTAAAAAATTACCTGAGTCCATTGTGCGCTCAATAAGACTGTTTACAGCTGAATTACCTGTAATTATGGAAGCAAGTGCCTCGGTAAAGCTGTCAACGATACTTATTTTAAGCAGAAAATCAACTATCTCTGTACTTAGCTCTGAGATGACGCTCTGTTCCAGATAGCTTTGAAACATGATACTGTTCTGCTCAAAAAGCTCATTGCCTATCCGATTTCCTGCCAGAAGCTGCTGGGCAGTATATTTTACTCCGAATGGATTTCCCTCGCAGCATTTGCGCTGAAAATGCAGTTCCTCCGTGGAAAGAATGATCCCCTCGGATCGCATATATTTGTCGATACCTTCCTCATTCAGTGCAAGGTTATCTTCGGGAATAATAAGCATATGACAGGTGATAACAGTGTCATACAGCCAGCTTGGCATCATGCTTCGTCCAAGTATTATCACCCAGAGCTTTTTTTTCCTGCAGAGTTCCTTTATCTCGCTGCGCAGCTCATCGCTGTCAATAGCGTTTACGTTGTCTATCACGACTGTAACGGTTCGTCCACAGTCATCGGGGATAACGGACAGGTCACAGCTGTTTTGTCTGCATGGAATGTATATATATTTTTCCTTTTTGAAATACTGCTTGATAAGCTCGGTTTTGCCATAGCCCGTTGCTCCGTAAATATAGACATTCTGCTTTAATAGCTTGGCTGCTTCCAGCTTTTTGAAGGCTTCGACGGGTTTTATATATTCGTTCAATGATGTTCACCTCATAAATTACCCATTTTCTATATTATATCACAACTTTTGAAAAATGTCATCACCTTTTTGGATGAAAAATGCAGGAGAACACAATATTCCCCTGCACTAAGGTTATGATATTTCGCTGTAATAAATATTCTCTCCGTCAACAGTGAAGTTCACAAA
>CAMCRP010000050.1 GCA_945877315.1 uncultured Ruminococcus sp.
AAAATGATATAGATTATTTTGGTCGTTTGTCTATATATTGATGAAAGATTAGTATAAATCACGGAGAAGAAATCGGCGTAAAAATCTTGCATATATGGATTTTTACGCCGAGAAATTCCCGTGATTAATAATACTAATTTCTAATCAAAGTATAGACAAAAAATCCGCACAAAACCCATATATGCAAGCTTTTGCACGGATTTTTTGTCAACTTTACGATAGGAAATTAGTATAAGTGTTTATTATTTGGCATTTTCATAAATGCTGGGCGTTATAAACCGTATATCCATGACCTTCCTAAGCTTTGCAATATATTTTGTAATTGCCTCGTTCAGACGCTGCTGTTCCTCGTACCCAACGCTGTTTACCAAACGTTCGTCATAATAATTCTGTGCGCCCGAATACCCAAAGCCGTCATATCCCGCCAAAGCCACCGAACGCACTCCCGCCTTTCTCAGCAGATTTATGAGCATAAGCCCCGCATTATCTGAAATGTGGCTGTCCTCGCAGAGATAGTCGCTGTAATTCACCGCTGTAACATCTCCCGAAACAGAGATATTGGAGGTACATATTATCCTGCTGCCGACCCGCTTGACTGCTTCATCTGCACTCTTAAAGCGTTTGAGATTGCTTATAAAAACCCTGTCAAACTCGTAAAGCTCGGGAATATGATTTATGCCGAAAACCACGGGGCAATGCTCGTCAATATATCCCCTGACGGCTTCACGGCAGGTCAGCAGGCTCTTTCCCGGGGCAAGGATAAGCACGTCACGTCCCCTGCAAAGCTCGGCAATTTCGGCAACTGCCGCCTTATCGTCAATGGTGTGTGCCTGATAATCGAAATACAGCTTTTCCGCCAGACCGCTGTCGAAAACCTGCTTTTTGTCGTCGGGAATGGATCTGATAACGGCGTTTATGTCCCGAATACAAAGAGTCTGATGGTCGGTCAGCCGAGAAGCGTAATTGGGGTGACAGCCGTTAATTGCAGCAATATAGTACGCCGCCGAATATCCCCAGGGACGGCAGTTGTAAATGGGCATGATATGCTCGTCCATTATCTCCAGAATGGGGAGAATGTCGTACTTATCCTCAATATTTTCGTTAATATGACGGGTGATAAGCTCCGTGCAAAGGTTACCCGCTCCCCGTCCCATACCAAGCACGGTGGAATCTATGATAATGCCCCTACAGGAATTTGCCGAAATAAGCTCCTGCGCATTTGAAAAGGAAAGCTGCAAATTATTATGAGAATGAAAGCCCACCCTGATGCCCGACGAAAGATTGTTGTCAATAAGGAAAAACATTCGCAGGACATCTCTTTTTCGCATTGTGCCGAAGCTGTCAACCATATAGAACGCCTCGGGCTGAAAGGCGTTTGCCCACTCTATAAGCCCCAGCAGCTCCGAGTCGGAATAGCTGAGCGTCACCATAGGCTGAACAAAAATGCGGTAGCCCTTGTCTTTGCATCGGCGGCAAAGCTCCTTTGCCTGCGCTGTCTGATTTTTGTGGAATGCTATCCTGAGAATGGAGATTTTTCCGCCCGAATATTCGGGAATATCGTCGGCTGAATACTCTCCGCAGTTTATCATCAGCGCAAGATTTTTTGAGGGACAGCCCGAGAAAACCGTTTCCGCACGGGCAATATCCCCGAAAATACTCTGCTCCTCGCCGCTTTCCTTTGTGCTGCTGAGAAATCCGCACTCAATATAGTCAATGGCGGACTCCCCCAGCTTTTCCGCTATGGCGGGGATAGTTTTTCTGCCAAAGCTCCAGTTGTTTATATATCCGCCGTCACGGAGGGTGCAGTCTAAAACCTTGATCATCAAAACATTCATCACTTTCCAAACAGTTTATTGTAAACCGCATCTGCTATCTCAAAATCCTCGGGTTCGTCAATATCTATTGCTTCTATCTCCCCGACCTCCACAAGATACGGTGTGTTTCCGATACGCCTGTGCATATGGTCAATTATCTCCGAGCGGTAGATGTAAAATCCGCTTGTTTCCTCATAAAGAGGCGGGAGATCCTGTGTGCGGGGGATATTGTCAAGCTGATAATTGAAAGGCTTGCCGTCCTTCCAGAGAAAATCCTGAAGCTTTTTCACCGCAAATGACGAATCATGATCCCCCGACAGGACCGCCCGCAGCCCCTTTGAAATGCTCTCTGCGCTGATAAACGGAGCCGTGGTGTGGGTCATTACATAGACATCTGCGGGGACGTCCCTTGCAAAGCACTCCAGCACTTCATTCATTTTCGTGGTATCCAGATCAAGGGATGCAGACCGTTTCAGATACTTAACCCCCTCGGGAATGTAATTCTTTATAACCTCGTCGCTGCAGTAAACATACACCTCGTCAATGCTCTCCACCTTTAAAAGCGTGGAAAGTATATATCGGCACAGCGGCTCACCGTTGGTAAATGCCTTTATGTTTTTTTGCGGCAAACGGCGATTGTTAAGCTTCATTGGTACGACCGCAACAGTTTTCATAGTGGTTTTCTCCTTTTATTCTTGACGAGCCTTCATAGCTTTTTCAAAGAGATAGTCGGTTTTTATGGAATTATAGGTGCTTTTTCTGTCCATGGAAATTCCCTCCGCAAACAGCTCAAAGCCTCGGTATTTATTGACCTTTTTAATCCGAAAATCGGAAAGCTGCCGAGCCTTTTCGGGGTCCCTGCAAAAGATATACACAGCCTCCTCATTGAGGTCCTCGAAGGTGTCCATATGCAGGGGCTTCTTTTCAAGTCTGAGTTCATACATAAAGGGCAGGAATTCGCAGCTGTCGTTCAGAAATATAAAATCCTTTGCGGAATTCAGGAAAACTATAACGGCGTCATTGCGTATGTCCCGCATTTTGTTAAGAAGCCTGTTCAGGAAATCTCCCGGATTCCAGAAAATATTATCGAATATAGTCACCGAGTTTTCGGGGAAATCTAACATTGACCACGCCGAGGAAAATTCACAGCCGAATATCTCCCTTTCCATTCGCCAAATAACGGAATTATGTATGCCGTAATGGAAGAATTTTTCCCGCAAAACTCCCAGATGCTTTGCCAGCCCGATAGCCGCATACAGCTTGTTTACTATCCTCAGACTGTCGAAAAAGAGAAACGGCACCGTATTATCATCAGAATTTACCGTTTTTGCCCCCGACGAGCCTGTGCTTACGGTTTCTCTGATTTTCAGCCCGGGGATCGATCCCATAAGAAAGCTTGGGAAAAATCCCGGCATAATTTCAGCCCCGGGGAAAACCTTACTAAGTGTCTGTCTGTCAAAATCGCTGTTGGGGTGCAGCTTGATAATGACATTTTCCGAATCGATAAAATTATCCGCAACTGTCTGATTTCCGTAAAAATACATCTCACGGGGACTAAGGCTGCCTGTCTGCCTTTTCCTGTCCAGCGACCACCATTCGGAGCTGAGGATATAAACGGTATACTCCTTATCCCCACTGTACCGAAAATCAATGCCGTATGCCGAAACAAGCCTGTCCCGCTCCTCCGCAGACAGCCTTTGCAACAGCTCGGAGGGCGAATTGCCGTAAATGATGTTCTCTGTCGGTTCGCCCTCACCGTAAGCGTAAAGTCTGCGGCAAAAGGCTGAATCGGAGGACAATGCCTTGTATCTGAAAATTGCGTCATCATAAGCGGGGATAATGCCCTTGTTCAGATTATACCTCTTATGGTCACGGCACTGCCCCGCCACGCCTTCTATCATATTGAAGTTAAGCTGCTTTATATTCAGATAAACGCCGAAGGAATTGTATGTGTCGAAAATCGAATATATCTCATCTGCCGCAGAAAGGTCAAGCCCTATCTCCGCAGTAAAACGGTCAAAATATGCTGATATGGCATTTTCCGCACTGCCCGAGGAAGCTATCTCCGAAATGACCTCTTTGTCATTGTAAAAATAAAATTTTCCGATATACCCGAAATTATCCTTACACCTGCTGAAATTATCAACGGTAATATCGTTTGCTATGACCTTATCAAGCAGAAAAACCGCAGCTTCGTCCTTGTGAAAGCACAGCTTGTGAAGGATACAATTAATGAGAAATCCGAAATGTCCCACCTGATAGACCACAGTTTTCTTTTGGTTTTCCAATCCATTCACCTTCAAAAACTCCTTCCATTCCGCCACCCTTTTGGGATAATTCTTATGAAACTCCGAATAGTCCGCCAATTCATAATAATACTCCAAAGGCTTTGAGCGGTCAAAGTCGCTTATGTTCATATGGGGCAGAGAAAAATGCTCGCACAGCTCCTTAGTGCGTGAATCGGTCACAAGGAAAAGCGCCGGAACATTCTCCCACAGCGCAATAACATTCCCGTGAAACCTTGCCCCAATGCTAAAGTCAAGTTCTCTGATATAGCTTCTCCACTCGTTAATGTCGAAGAATATGTGGCTGTTATTTTTCAGCCAACCCTTTACATTTTTCAGAAGCAAAGGGTTTTCTATCTGCTTTTCGGAAATCTCCGCCGCTGTCTGTTCGGCAAAGCTCAGTTCATTTTCCGCACAATACCGCAGGAAATCTGTCCTAGGCTTGTCAAGCTTTTTATAGAATGTTTCAAAGTTCGCCGATACCCTTTTTACGGGCTTTTTCTCCGTCCCGACACTGAGAAGCCCAGCCGCATTCATATACATTGACGGACAGCCTATCACCATAAAATTGCCAATGCCGTGCCGCCTGAGTATCTCTGCGGTGTACTCCCCCCGAACGCCCATAACACAGCGTTCGGAAATGCGCCCTATGACCTTGACCGTTTCGGGGTGAAGCCGAAAATCTGGCAGCATATGGTCGCACTGCAAGCCAATGCTTATGGGGATAAGCGGCAGCTCGCCTATGGCGTCAAGCACCCTGTTCAGATAGGAAAAATCCTGCATCTGCCTTATCCAAATAAGGTCGGTGGTGACAAACGCAGAGAAGCTGCCGAGGTCAAGCTTATGCGGGTAATTTATATACCGCCTGGGAATGACCTCAAGGTTCAGATTTGCCTTTAAGGATTCCCAGAAAAGCATATTTCCCGTATTCCCGCCCAGCTTTGACAGCTTTTCGCCTTCGGAAATGCCGCTGTCTGTTATTTCATCAAGGAAAATTCCGATTTTTTTCAACTATATTCTCCTAAAGCTTATTTTTCAATGACCTTACCGATAATATCGTCGGTGTCAACTCCGTTTTCCCGTAAAAATCCGATAAACTCGGCATACTTCTTTTTCATTCTCTCCTCAAAGCCCGTGTAATCGGCGGCTTCAAAATACTCCCTGACCGTCCTGCCGCCGTCGAAAGCCTCCGCTTCTATGCAGGGCAGACCGAAATAGCGGCACAGCTCCCGTCCCGAGGATTCATAGTTCACAAACAGCGCAGGAACGCCCGAACGAAGGGCAGCCGCATTGCTCTGGAAGCTCATTCCCATGGAGAAAAATGCGTCCTTGAAGCTGTTTTTCCACTCCTCGGCGGAGAAGAGTATCCTGCTTGAATTTGCATAGCCGTCCAGCTTTTTGAAAAGCTCCTCACTGCCGAGATTTTCGGGTTTCAGCGGAAGAGATGTGGTTCTTGTCAGCAAAAAGCCGTTGTCCGCAAAGAAGGTCAGCAGCTCCTTTTCCTTATCCGAAAATTCTCCGTAAAAGGGCTTGAAGCTGCCCCTGACAACTCCCGCCGTTTTCACGGGGGCGGACAGCCTTTTGTAATTTTCCGTATCTCCGTAAAGGGACGGACAGCCTATGACACGGCAATTTTTGATGCCGTTTGCCGCAAGTATCTCCGCAGTGTAATCGCCCCTTACGCCGATAGTTTTGCACCGCTCGGCTATTCTCGCCAATGTTTTCAGCGACTCGGGACGGAAGGCAAAATCGCTCTTTTCCTTTTCGCAGCTAAGCCCCGCCGCAACAGGCAGAAGCGGCTTGTTCCCCAGATTGTCAAGCAGCCTGTCAAGATAGGTCAGATCCTCATTTTCCCTTATCCATACCAGATTTGTGGTCAGGAAAACGCCGTGCTCGTCATCTGCAAAGCCGTTGGAATTATAAGCATACCAATTTGGTATAATATCGGGAGATGCAATTTTTATAATGCTGTCCCAGAAAAGGAGATTTTCCGTATTTCCCGCACATTTTTCCAGCTTTTCCGACTCGGTCAGCTTTTCATCTCCGATAACGTCAAGGAAAAATGCACAGCTGCCCGACGTTTTTTCGGGGGAAATTCTCTGTTTTTTCATTGCCGCAAAATATTTATCAATGGGGTCTGCAACGGGCTTTTCCTCCGCTGCGGCAGGCTCCTCTATCCTGTCCAGACAGCCGCTTTTTCTGAGATTGTCCTCCCAATATGCGACAAAGCCCACGTTGGTTCCTCCCCACATATCGTCCTCGAAGGAGGATTCGGAGAACATCTGCCTATCGAACCATTTTGCTCTGTGGAGAAAATATTCGTAGGGCAGAGAAGCATCGGAGCGTCTGAATGGCAGCTCGTCGAAAAATTCCCCGAAATTCTCGGCAAAATCTCTTACAAAATCCAGTGCCCCTTGCTGCATTGTTTCGGTGACATACTGCGTCTTGTAATCGGGCATATAATCCTCAAACTGCGGGATAATGCTGCCGTTTTCCGATTTATAGGAGATACAGGAGGGTCCCTGCTCGCAGAAAATATGCTCTCTCAGCACCACGCAGGCGGACGGTCCGAAATCGTAAAAGCTGTTGAGCCCAAAGCCGAACATTTTCGACCTTTTAAAGGCAATGTCCTGATTTGTGTGGATATAATAGGTGTTTATTTTACGGTCAAGCAGCACGGAGAAAATGCTCTCGTTTCTGGCACTGTAACCGATGTCGAAAAATGCGTCGTTTTCACCGATTTTTTCCGCAAAATATTTTCCCACTTCGGCACTGTACTCAGCCGCCCGCTCCTCGGAGAGAAATTCGTCCGCCAGCAGCCTGATAAAGCGGTCATACTCCCTTTCGGAGGTGAAATTCCGCTCATAGCCGAACCTGTTTGCACGGCAGATCTCGCAGCCCTTTTCAAATGCGTCGGGTTTCAGAACGGGTCTGAGAACATCTATAAGCTTTTTCGGTGAAAATGAATAAATGTAAATAATGGAGCGCAGAGAGTAAAGGTCGGCGGTTTTCCGTATCTGCAAGGGCGCAGTGACCTTTCGGGAGATGTAGAAATAGTCCGAAGCCACATTTTTTCCCAGCTTATCTCTGAGAATGTCAAACGCCTTTTTGGGAAGATAGCCGTCCCTTGCCACGAAATGGACGGTATCATAGCCATTCTTCTCCGATTCGTCCAGAAGCCAGCCCGCCACAGCCAGAAGGTGCATTCCCAAAGCGTAATATCCGACTCTGTATGGCTCGCAGTTGAAATCAGAGCCTTTGTTGACGGTAACATATCCGCTGCCGCAAAGCTTGTTGGCAGCAAGAGCAGTCATGCAGCGAATGGCGGTAAAATCACGGTATGCACGAAGGCTGTCCCTTATATCGCCGCTCGGAGCGAACACCTTTGAAAAGCCCTCGCCCGCATAGATACTGCTGTGGGAGCCGCTGAAAACCTCCCTTGCATTGGGCAGATGATAGGTGCGAAGTCCCGCCTTTTCCGCCGAAACAACGTCGGAATTCCAGTTGTCGCCTATATGCAAAACCTCCTGCGGGTCATCTATGCCGCAGACGGAAAGTGCCTTTTTGTACAGCTCCCCCGTCCCCTTGAGCATCCTGTATTCGGAGGAAACGAAAATATGCGAATATCCCGAAATGCCGTTTTTTTCGAGAAGCTCCCCAATAAATTCCGCAGAAAGATACATATCGGAAATAAGGATAACTCTCTTTCCCTGAGAAACCGCCAGCTCCAGCAGCTCCCTTCCGAAGCTGCGGACGGTGCAGAATTTACGCTCCAGCTGCATTTCCAACTCCTTGACCTTCTCGCAGACCTCCCTCGGGAAAAGAAAGCTTTCCGCCATATAGTCGTAAATTTCGTCAAGGGTAATGTCCTCGCAGCCGCCGTACAGGAACCTGTTTTTCTCTCTGCAGCCCGCCTCCGCTTCAACTCTTATCTCCCTGAAATCCACATAGGAGGTGGAGCCGATAAGCTTGTTGAATTCGCCGTTCATCAGCGTGAACATATCGGTAGGGTCGCCGAAGGGACGTGTGATAAGGGTGTCGAAAATGTCAAAGCTGACCGTCGTCACCTCGGGGGAACAAACAGCGTACTTTATCTCCTCATGCCAGATAAAAGAATGTCCCGCTTCGGTGAGATATTTTCCCCAGAAATGGTCGGAAGGACGTGTCCCCTCCCGTTTCATTCCCGCAAATGCGCTGTCATACGCCCGAAAGGCTTCATCGGGGGCTTCGCTGTCAGAGCATAGGTCGAACCACCGTCTTGCGTAGAGTGCCTTAAATTCGGCGTAATCCTCGCTGTATTTGTCGTAAACGCCCTTTTCCCTGAGAATTTCCTCAAAAAACTCAAAGGCATATTTCACGTCGGAGATGTTCTTTTTAAGCTTTCGGATACTTCCCGAAGCCACCGACTGCCCCTCATGCTGCATATAGAAATAGAAAGCACCCTCCGCCGCCGTGACCTTCCGTGCATTCAGCCAGAGCGCCGACGAAAATACAATATCCTCGCACATTATAAGATGACTGCGCTTTTCGCTGCATTTTTCAAAGAATGGCACGCATTTGTCCCAGAGAGATTTTTTGTAAAGCTTGTTCCAGACGGTATGCCAGGAAAAACATTCCCCCCGCTGACCCATAAAGGCGTCGGCAACCTCACCGCCGTTCAGTTCGAAGTCGGGGCGGCGGAAGTTGTCAAGGTTCATTATCAGTTTTTTGCCGTCGGGATATTCAAATGCCCAGTCGGAAACGGTAATATCCGAGCCGCTGTCCTGCGCCTTTTTCACCAGAAGTCTGTAAAAATCGCAGGAGATGTAATCGTCGCTGTCCACAAAGGCAATATACTCTCCCTCTGCTTCCTCCGCGCCCGATAATCTCGCACGGAAAAGCCCCCTGTTTTCGGTATGACGGACATATTTTATCCTGTCGTCCTCACGGAGATATTTTTTGATAATGCTTTCGGAATTATCCTTAGTCCCATCATTTACGATAATTATCTCGAGGTTTTTATAGGTCTGAGAAAGTATGCTGTCAAGGCATTTCCCCAGATATTTTTCCGTTCCGTAAACGGGAACGACAACCGAAACAAGCGGCATATTTTTATGGTCGGGCATAGCTTTTCCCCCTGAAAATTCAATATACTTCTATTATACAACCCCCAGCCCCTACAAGTGTTAAAATTCCGTGAACAGAGCAAAAAAGCCGCCCCACGCCAAACGGCGTGAAGCGGCAGTAATTCCATTTATAAGCGGGAACGGTCTATTAATACATTCCGTCCATACCGCCTGCGGGCATTGCGGGAGCGGGGTTCTTCTCCTTAATGTCTGCAACAAGGCTTTCTGTGGTCAGAACCATTGCAGCAACGGACGCTGCATTCTGGAGTGCGGAACGTGTTACCTTAGTCGGGTCAACGATTCCTGCGGGGATCATGTCAACATATTCCTCGTTGTAAGCGTCAAAGCCGTAGCCCTGCTTCTCGGAACGCTTGATAGTGTCGATGATAACGGAGCCTTCCAGACCTGCGTTTGCAGCGATCTGACGAACGGGTTCCTCCAGAGCCTTCAGAACGATCTGAGCGCCTGTCTTTTCGTCGCCGCTAAGGTCGGGGATAAGCTTTGCAACAGCGGGAATTGCGTTGATGAATGCTGTTCCGCCGCCTGCAACGATACCCTCCTCAACAGCTGCCTTTGTAGCTGCAAGAGCGTCCTCGATACGGAGCTTCTTTTCCTTCATCTCGACTTCGGTAGCAGCACCTACCTTGATAACTGCAACGCCGCCTGCCATCTTAGCAAGTCTTTCCTGGAGCTTTTCCTTGTCGAAATCGGAGGTAGCATTTTCGATAGCGGATCTGATCTGCTGAACTCTAGCCTTGATGTCCTCGGAGCTGCCGCAGCCGTCAACGATAATGGTGTTTTCCTTGGTGATCTTGACCTGCTTAGCACGTCCCAGCTGGTCCATAGTTGTATCCTTGAGCTCAAGACCAACCTCCTCGGTGATGACCTGACCGCCTGTGAGGATAGCAATATCCTGGAGCATTTCCTTTCTTCTGTCGCCAAAGCCGGGAGCCTTAACAGCAACAACGGTAAATGTTCCTCTCAGCTTGTTGAGGATAAGTGTGGAGAGAGCCTCGCCCTCAACGTCCTCGGCAATAATAACAAGCTTCTTGCCGCTCTGAACTACCTGCTCCAGCAGAGGAAGAATTTCCTGAATGTTGGAGATCTTCTTGTCGGTGATAAGAAGATAAGCGTCGCTGATAACAGCCTCCATCTTGTCGGTATCTGTTACCATATAGGGGGAGATGTAGCCTCTGTCGAACTGCATACCCTCAACTACCTCGGAATAAGTTTCAGCAGTCTTGGACTCTTCAATAGTGATAACGCCGTCAGCGGAAACCTTTTCCATAGCATCTGCAATAAGCTTGCCTACGTTCTCGTCAGCAGAAGAGTTAGCCGCAACGCTTGCAATGTCGTCGTGTCCCGCAACCTTTGTGGAATTTGCAACAATATATTCAACTGCGGAATCAACAGCCTTCTTCATACCCTTCTTAACGATCATGGGGTTTGCGCCTGCTGCAATGTTCTTCATACCCTCTCTGATAAGAGCCTGAGCAAGAAGTGTAGCGGTAGTTGTACCGTCACCTGCTGCGTCGTTGGTCTTTGTAGCGACCTCCTTTACAAGCTGTGCGCCCATGTTCTCGAAAGCGTCGTCCAGCTCGATCTCCTTAGCAATGGTAACGCCGTCGTTTGTAATAAGGGGTGCGCCGAACTTCTTGTCAAGGACAACGTTTCTTCCCTTAGGTCCCAGAGTGATCTTAACAGTGTTTGCAAGCTTGTCAATGCCCGACTGGAGCGCCTTTCTTGCGTCCTCGCCGTAAATAATATCCTTAGCCATAATAAAATCTTCCTTTCCTTATAATAATGTATTACTCTACAACTGCCAGAATGTCGGACTGCTTTAAGATAGTGTACTCAACGCCGTCCAGCTTTACCTCAGTGCCTGCGTACTTGCTGATAAGCACCTTCTGACCGACGGAAACATACATCTTTACCTCGTTTCCGTCAACCATACCGCCCTCGCCAACTGCGACGATCTCAGCGATAACGGGCTTTTCCTTAGCTGCGCCGGAGAGGATAATGCCGCTCTTGGTAGTTTCCTCTGCTTCTGTCATTTTAATAACGACTCTGTCTGCAAGTGGTTTGATAGTCATTGTAAAATTCCTCCTCGTAATATTATTCAAGGCATAGTCTTGAAATTATCAAATAAAGTTGTAATCTGCTAGCACTCTTTATCTCTGAGTGCTAATATATATTTTACCTCATTATCCAAAAAAATCAAGTCTTTTTCTGCAATAATCAAAATCTTTGTATATTTGCACAATTTTGGAGATGCAATTCTGTCGGATATATTTGATAATGTACAAAAAAATTGCCCTTAGAAGTCCCCAAAAGTGAATAATTTTTAAGCGTTTTCTTTCGTAAAACTCGTTATAATATGAAATTTACAATGTGTTAATAGTTTGGACTTCATATATACAATAATATTTTCTGAAAATGATTATAATAGAAGTATACGATACATTGGGGTAGAATTTTCCTCAATTGTCCCATACCGAACACCGTCAGATTTCTATTATGTTTGGTATATTTATGTAAATCACAATTTTTATCACTCTGACGGTCAAAAGCTGTATTTTGAGTGGGGAAGGATGTTGCAATATGTCACTTGGTAAGGTTCTCGTTGTCGATGATGACAACAATATCTGCGAGCTTCTGAAGCTGTATCTGGAGAAGGACGGCTACGGAGTAATCATTTCTCATGACGGAGATGAGGCTGTTGTTAAGTTCAACGCCTTAAAGCCCGACGTTGTCCTGCTGGACATCATGCTGCCCGGTCTGGACGGCTGGCAGGTCTGCCGTGAAATCAGAAAGAAGTCCAACGTGCCTATCATTATGATCACCGCAAAGAGCGAAACCTTTGACAAGGTCCTCGGTCTGGAGCTGGGTGCTGACGATTACGTTGTAAAGCCCTTCGATACAAAGGAAGTTATCGCAAGGATCAAGGCTGTTTCCAGAAGAATCGGTCAGACCTCTTCCGAAACCGAGATCAAGGAAGTTAAGTACGACAAGCTGGTTGTCAATATGACAAGATATGAGCTGAGAGTAAACGGCAAGGTTCAGGATACTCCTCCCAAGGAGCTGGAGCTGCTGTTCTATCTTGCTTCCAATCCCAACAGAGTTTATACAAGAGATCAGCTTCTTGACGAGGTATGGGGCTTTGAATACTACGGCGACTCCCGTACTATCGACGTTCACATCAAGCGTCTGAGAGAAAAGCTGGAGGGCGTTTCCGACAAGTGGGCTCTCAAGACCGTTTGGGGCGTAGGCTACAAGTTCGAGGCAGAGGAAGAAAATGCCTAAAAGCATCTTCCGCAGCTTTTTCGGGCTGTTTGCGGCAATAATCGTTTCGGCTATCCTGGTTATCGGAGCGGTGCTGCTGCTTGTTTCAAAAGAATATTTCAAGTCAAGCACTAAGGCGGATATGATAACTACTGCCAATGAAGCTATTGAAGAGATCAAGCTGTCCTGTCCTTCCGGCGGACAGCTTGATTTGGATTTTACCGAAAAACTGCTCATAAAGCTTGCGGATATTTCAAACGATAAGCTTACCCTGACCGACAGCAGCGGAAATCTGCTGGCATGCACCGAACAGGAAAGCAGCTGCGTCCACAAAAGCCGCCCATACTCTCAGAGAACTCTTGAAACGGTCAGCGCAGCAGGCGCAGAGGGCTATTTCGTTTACGGCACCATTGACAGCATCGACGAACCGCCCGCATTTAATCTGGGCTGCAAGTTTTTGCTGAATAATGAAGCCTTCTATCTCTTTTCGCAGGTCAGCCCGAATGAGTTGGAAACCTATCTCAGTTCGCTGCTGCTTACCTTTGGGATAGTCGCAGTGGTCATTGTGGTGATACTGTTCCCCATCGTGTATTTTTCCGTAAAGCGGCTCACAGACCCAATCAAGGATATGACAATTGCCGCAAAACGGTTCGGTGAGGGCGATTTTTCGCAGAAGGTCGACATAAAAGAGGAAAACGAGCTGGGATATCTTGCAAACACGCTGAACGAAATGGCGGCGTCCCTTGAAATTATCGAGGAAACGAGAAAGAGCTTTGTTTCCAACGTTTCCCACGAGCTGAAAACGCCTATGACCTCCATCGGCGGATTTATCGACGGAATTCTGGACGGCACCATTCCCGAGGAGAAGCACCGCTACTATCTCGGTATAGTTTCCGACGAGGTAAAGCGTCTGGCACGTCTGGTTCGGTCTATGCTGAATATCGCCAAGTATGAAACGGGCGAGATCGCTATGAAAACCGAGGACTTTGATATTGTCCCGCTGGTCATCAAAACAGTGCTGCTTTTTGAAAAGCGTATCGAGGACAAGAACGTGGAGGTCATCGGGCTTGACACGGGCAGGTTTTTCGTCAATGCCGACACTGACCTTATTCAGCAGGTCATATACAATCTGGTGGAAAACGCTGTAAAATTCGTAAACGACGGCGGATATATAAAGTTCAACTTCTCACAGGAAAAGGACAAGACTGTTATCGGTATCAGAAACAGCGGCGAGGGTTTAAACAGCGAGGAGCTGCCCCAGGTTTTCGACCGTTTCTACAAAACCGACGCTTCCCGAGGAAAGGACAAAACAGGCGTGGGTTTGGGACTGTCCATTGTCCGCTCCATTGTCAAGCTGCATGACGGAACTATTTCCGTAAAAAGTGCGCTTAATGAGTATGTTGAGTTTGTTTTCACGCTTAATACAGGTAAGACCCCCGATAAGAAGAGGAAATAAGTGTTGAGTGTTGAGTGTTGAGTGTTGAGTGTTGAGTGTTGAGTGTTGAGTGTTCCCCGCCGAAGGCGGGGAACACTCATTAATTTATAAAAATATTCTAACACACTTGTAGGGGCAAAAGCATATACGCTTTTACCCCTACAACCCTAAAAGCCCCACTTTACACAATAAACTCAACTCTCAACACTTAACACTCAACACTAAAAACTCAACTTTTCACTCTCCAAATTATAGAAGAAGGGCTGCCGCACATTAGCACGACAGCCCCTTTCTGTATACAAAACATTATTTAAGGCAAATTAAAGTGTGTTGGACAGCTTCCATCTGAAACGTGAGATACGCTGCGCCTTTGTGTTGTCAAAGGTGATATTATTGCAGATAGTGCTTATATCAACATAACGGTAGTCGGTTTTCAGCCTCTTGTTACCGAATGCAATTGCCGATTTCACTGCGTCTGCACCGTAGTTTCTCTGAATTACGGGACCCAGCTTGAAGTTTGTGCGGATATACTCAACTATCTCCTTTGCATAGATAGGCTTGCTGTCGCAAATGTTGTATACTCCCTGATAGTTGGTGCCTGCGGGAACCTCCAGCACGCCCCAGATAAAATCTATCAGATTGTACAGGCAGCAGAAGGAAAATCCATAATCTCCCGTGCCGTAAATGAACGCACAGCCGTCCTTGGGGTCATATATTCTGGCATTGAGATTTTCTATGTAGGTTTTTGTGTAAATGGGGCATACTCTCATTATAACGCCCTTGGTGTTGGGGTGCTTCTTTATTACTGCGGACAGATACTTTTCGCTTTCCGCCTTCATCTTGGCATAATCGGTAACGGGCTTATCTGCATTTGTTTCTCTGATAGGCTCTCTTGTTTTTTGGGGAGCGTATACCAAATGAGTGCTCAGCAGCAGAATATCGGAAATGCCGGCTGTTGCGGCTGTCTTGTAAATATATTTGTCGCATGCGTCTGCGTCCTTGGCATAATTAGGCTCCATATTGTTGCTGTAATCATTATCCACGCTGCATGCAAGATGAATGAGAGCGTCTATCTTACTGCCCTCCAGAATACTGGAGATCTTCGCCTTGTCGGTAACAGAACACTGAACGAAGCTGTAATTCGGCTGACCGACAAACTCACTGGGGGAAGAGTCCGTGCCTATAACATTATATCCCCTGCTAAGCAAGGTTTTTGTAAGTTCACGACCTATAAGACCGCTGGCTCCTGTTATGAATACTGTTTTCATCAGCCGTTAATCCTCCATTCGGGCTAGGGAACAGATGCTATGTATGTCAGTCACGATGAAATGCCAAAAGATGCAACATTCAGCATTACATAGTTATCCCTATTCTATATCTATATACTATTATACCACAAACCAATAAAAAAGCAATATCTTTTTCGGAAAAAGTGATAATTTTTTTTGGCTGTTCAGATAAAATCAGCGTTTTTCACTATTTTTCTTGCAAATTTTTATGATATATGTTAAAATAGAAACATAATACTATTGGACGTGATAATATGAACGAAAAAATTCCCTCCGAAAATGGAAAACGTTACCTTTCTCAGAACGAGTATCTTCGCAAACGCTTCGGCGGAAAGGTTATGAAGGTGTCCCTGAACGGCGGATTCACCTGCCCCAACCGTGACGGCACAAAGGGCGTCGGCGGCTGCATATACTGTTCGGAAAGCGGCAGCGGAGATTTTGCGGGAGATCCGTCGCTGTCGGTAACGGAGCAGTTTGAAGCCGTCAGGGGACCTCTTATGAAAAAGTGGCAGGACTGCTCCCTGTTTATCCCCTATTTTCAGGCGGGAACAAACACCTATGCACCATTGCCCCGACTGAAAGCACTGTTTGAAGAAGCCCTTTCCCTTGAAAACGTCTGCGGACTGTCGGTGTCGACCCGTCCCGACTGCATTTCCGAGGAAACAGCTGACTATCTGGAAGAAATTTCCCATCGAACGTATCTGACGGTGGAGTTGGGACTGCAAACCGTCCACGACAAAACCGCCGCACTTATCAACCGCTGCCACACCTACGCAGATTTCCTAAAGGGCTTTGAAATGCTGCGGTCACGGGGAATAAACGTCTGCGTCCACCTCATAAACGGTCTGCCCTTTGAAAGCCGTGAGATGATGCTGGAAACGGTCAGACGGGTTTCCGAGCTTCCTGTTCACAGCATAAAGCTTCATCTTCTGCACATTATCCGAGGAACAAGGCTTGCAGAAATGTACGAACGGGGCGAATTTCCCACAATGGAACGGGACGAGTATGTAAGCCTTATCTGCGACCAGCTGGAAATTATCCCGCCCGACGTTATCATAGAACGGCTTACGGGGGACGGCGCAAGGGACGAACTTATTGCACCCCTGTGGAGTCTGAAAAAATTCTGCGTTCTTAATGAGATAGACAAAGAAATGCGTCGGCGGGACAGCTGTCAGGGCAAGTTTTCGGTTAAGAATTAATTCTATCTTACAAAAATATCCTAAGAAAATTCAATATTTTGTGATATAATTATCAAAAACCCAAAAGGAGGCAGCAGCGTGGCAAGACTTAGCGAAAAACGTATCGCCGACAATGAAGCGGTTAAAAGCCGCAACCTTGCGTCTAAGCCCCCGCAGGTCAAATATAAAAATCAGGACAGCGGATATAACAACGCCTATCGGAAATGGCGGAGCGAAAGCCGCATTTTTCTCGGACACGCCGACCCCGACAATCCCAACGAAATGATATACGAGGACGGCGTCGGTATCATCGCCGAAAACAGGACAGCTGCCGAGCGGCGGTCGCTGGTATATGTCCACTCGGTCATAATGTGGGCAATGGTGTTCTACCTTATTATCGAGCTTTGCTTCAACTCTGTGCTGCCGCCCGTTCTCGGTATGCTGGGGGCACGTATCGGCACAGATGCGGTAACGGGGCTTATGTACGGCAACGACGTTATCGTTATCATAATTATGTACGTCTGCGAAACGGTAAAGCGGCTTATCCCCTTTCTGATGATGAAAAAAGCACTGAATATGCCCATAAATATCGCCCTGCCCATGAAGATATACGACCGTGAAACATTCGGGCTTGCGATACCTGCGGCACTTATGTGTTTCCCCCTTGTGTCGGCATTTTCGGGACTTTTCAGCAGATTTCTGTCAACCGTCGGAATATTGCCCTATAACAACATCGTGCCCCATATGAACACCATGACAGGCTCTGTGGCAGCTATTCTTATTTCGGTCATATACATTCCCATTATCAGCGAGCTGCTCATGCGGGGAATGATACTGCACTCTCTCAGGCAGTTCGGCGACGCTTATGCCATACTCATTTCAGCCGTAGTTTCAACCCTCTGCGTGCATAATCTGACTCAGATGTGCTATGTATTTATAAGTGCCATTGTTATCGGACATTTTGCGCTGCGTACAGGCTCCATGATAACTGCGGTCATTATGCGAATGATATTCAAGCTGGGAGCAGCTTCGGCATGGTATGCGGAACGGTATCTGTCTGCGGAGGATAATCTTCTGTTTATCGGCATAACTTTCACTATCTGCCTTACAGTGGGACTTATCGCAATAATCAATTTTATCGGAAAAAGCCGCCGCGGCATCGGTCTGACGGCTATCGAAACGGAGCTGACGCTTAAAGAAAAGCTCACGGAAGCACTTTCCTGTCCGTCATCGCTGCTGTTTGTGGCAATATCGGCAGCACTTATGATAATCACGCTGAATGTGGTGTAGTATGAACGAAGAATTTATGAATGAAGCTATCCGTCTGGCGGAGGAATGTGCAAGGCTGGGCGAGGTGCCTATCGGTGCGGTGGTGGTGAAACGTTTTCCCGACGGCGAAAGGATAGTCGGACGGGGTGCAAACAGCCGTGAATCCCGCAAAACTGCTCTGGGACACGCCGAGCTGTCCGCCATAGCCGACGCCTGCAAAAGCTTAGGCGGCTGGCGGCTGCATAACTGCGACCTGTATGTTACCCTGGAGCCTTGCCCCATGTGTTCGGGAGCGGCGGTCAATGCACGGATAGACAACGTTTATTTCGGCGCATATGACAAGAAAAACGGCTGCGGCGGCTCGGTCATGGATATGTCTGAGCAGCCGTTCACACACCGTCCCAATTTTGTGGGCGGGATAATGGAGGAGGAATGTGCGGAGCTTCTCCGAAAATTTTTCCGTGAACTCAGGAAGGAGAAAAAGCATATGGACATCAATATGATAAAGGCGGACACCGACGAACAGCTTTTGACGGTTTCAAGGCTTGCGGACGAGATATGGCACGAGTATTTCCCCTGTATCCTGACGGCGGGACAGATAGATTATATGGTTGAGAAATTTCAGTCGTTTCCCGCTATGAAATCGCAGGTTGAAAAGGGCTATTCCTATTATATTATCTCCAAAAACGGGGAATACTTGGGATATACGGCGGTCTGCCCCGAGGAGGACGGGCTTTTCCTGTCAAAGCTGTATATAAAAAAGGAAAATCGGGGAAAGGGATATGCACGCCAGGCGTTTGAGTTTCTGAAAAAGCTTTGCGCCGAAAATGGGTACAAGTTTATCCGTCTGACGGTGAATAAGTACAACGCCGACACTATTGCGGTTTACGAAAAGCTGGGCTTTGAGCTGCTGCGTTCGGAGGTCACCGACATCGGCAATGGGTATGTAATGGACGATTTTGTTTATATCTATAATATGAAAGGTTGATAGAAATGGCTGAATTTCAGATAAACGAGCAGCTTCTGAAACAGGCACTCACTCAGGCTATGGAAAGTGCCACGGTAATGGCTGTGAATATGTTCGCTGCGGAAACGGTCAGGGCAATATTTGCGCCCCGTCCCACGAAAATAATGATAGAGAACGGCGTCCCCGCAAATCTTACCATTGCAGGCAAAAAGGGCAAACCGCAGGCGGTCTATGTTACCACCAAGCGTCTGAGGGCGAACTATGCGCCTGCACTCTTTTTCGGTGCGGTGGCGTTTGGGTGCTATGCGCTGATGAAGTATCGGGAAAAAGAAGTAGAAATAATTTAAAAGTTTCGTCCACCTTTTCAAAGGTGGCAGGGGGTCAAGGGGGGCGGCGCCACCCTTGTCGCCTCCGCAGAGGCGAAATTCCCAAAAGCACCGCACACAAAAGAAACAGTAAAGCCACAAACTAATGACAACAGCAAAAGCCACAAAAAGCACAATAGTGTGCGGTGCTGCGTGCAAAATATTAAGGCGTTCACGCCTTAATATTTTTCACACCGCCGATAGGCGGCAAAGGGTTACTCACAAACTCTCTTGACATTTCCGCGAAAATGAGTTATAATCAAATCTGCGAGTAAGCTATGCGATAGCGTGAACGCTTTATGGTCACGAGGAAAGTCCGGGCATCACAGAGCAGGGTAGCTGCTAACGGCAGCCGAGGGCGACCTTAGGGATAGTGCAACAGAAAGATACTGCCGCCGTTTTTACGGTTGGTGATGGTGGAATGGCGAGGTAAGAGCTCACCGGCGCACAGGCGACTGTGCGGCCCTGTAAACCCTACCCGATGCAACGTCTAATGGTACAGTCTGTCAATGTCTGCTCGGCAGGCAGCCTGTAATGACGGCTTGAACTCCCGCGGCAACGGGGAGTCTGGATAGATTATCGCACACGACAGAACCCGGCTTATCGGCTTAGTCGCTTTTATGCCGTCCCGTCCTTATCAAACGGGGCGGCGGCTTTTTTTAGTGTTGAGTGTTAAGAGTTGAGTGTTGAGTTAAGTGTGGAATGTGGAAAGTGGGGAGTGGAATTTTTAGTGTTGAGAGTTGAGTGTTGAGTGTTGAGTTAAGTGTGGAATGTGGAAAGTGGAGAGTGGAATTTTTAGTGTTGAGAGTTGAGTGTTGAATTTTGAGTTAAGTGTGGAATGTGGAAAGTGGGGAGTGGAATTTTTAGTGTTGAGCGTTGAGTTATAAGTGTTTTCTCCGCCGAAAGGCGGGGAAATACATAGTCATATACAAAAACGGCTTCATCAAAAAAGATGAAGCCGTAAAATTTCATATAAAGCGTTAAAAGCCAAAATCAAATCTTGCCGCAGCTAAATTTAATTCAACACTCAACATTTAACACTGATCTCAAACACCAAACTTAGCTGTGGAAACGGAGATACCAACGCCCATAGTAGAAGCAACTGTGCAGGACTTGAGGTATGCACCCTTTGCAGCAGCAGGCTTAGCCTTAACGATAGCTTCCATAAGAACATTGAAGTTCTCTTCCAGCTTAGCAGCACCGAAGGAAGCCTTGCCGATGGGGCAGTGAATGATGTTGGACTTGTCCAGACGGTACTCGATCTTACCTGCCTTAGCCTCTGTAACAGCCTTAGCAACGTCGGGAGATACAGTACCTGCCTTGGGGTTAGGCATCAGACCGCGGGGACCGAGAACCTTACCAAGACGTCCAACCAGACCCATCATATCGGGAGAAGCGATTACAACGTCGAAGTCCATCCAGTTTTCCTTGGTGATCTTCTCAACCATATCCTCAGCGCCAACGTAATCTGCACCTGCAGCCTTAGCAGCCTCAGCCTTGTCTTCCTTACAGAATACCAGAACCTTTACGTTCTTACCTGTACCGTTGGGAAGTACAACTGCACCTCTAACCTGCTGGTCAGCGTGACGGGAGTCAACGCCCAGACGTACGTGGATCTCTATTGTTTCATCAAACTTAGCCTTAGCTGTCTTGCAAGCCAGGTCGAGAGCCTCAGCAGCCTCGTAAGCCTTGCTTCTGTCAACCAGCTTAGCGCTGTCTACATATTTCTTACCGTGTTTCATTTATATATCCTCCTCAAATGTGGTAAAATAACGGAAATTTCCTCCCACTGCGAGCTTCGGCTGAAATCAAGCCTCAACCTCAACGCCCATGGAACGAGCAGTACCTGCGATCATGCTCATAGCGCTTTCAAGGGAAGCAGCGTTCAGGTCGGGCATCTTGATCTGTGCGATCTTCTCAACCTGTGCCTTAGTGAGCTTACCAACCTTAGTCTTGTTGGGAACGCCTGAAGCGGACTCAAGACCCAGCTCTTTCTTGATAAGAACAGCTGCCGGAGGAGTCTTAGTTACGAATGTAAAGGAACGGTCAGCATAAACAGTGATAACTACGGGAATGATCATGCCAATTTCGTTCTTAGTTCTCTCGTTGAATTCCTTAGTAAAGGACATAATATTAACGCCGTGCTGACCCAGAGCAGGACCAACCGGGGGAGCAGGAGTAGCCTTACCTGCTGCGATCTGAAGCTTAATTAAGCCTACAACTTTCTGTGCCATGATTTTGCACCTCCAATAAAATTAGCCAAATGGCTTATACATCGTTAAACGTTCTGTCAGTCTTCATCGGGAGTTACCTGCGAAATGCTCACAGCTGCGGGGGTTTCACGTCCGAACATGGAAACGGAAACGTCAACCGTCTTATCCTCCGTATTGATAGCCTTGACGATACCTGTAAAGCCTTCCATTGCGCCGCCTGTGATCTTAACACGGTCACCGACCTTGAAGTTAAGCTCAACCGTAACGGGAGCGGAAGAATCCTCCTCAGCCTTATCGAAGCCCATAGCAGCGACTTCCTTATCGGTCAGAGGAACAGGCTTGGATCCGGGGCCCACAAATCCTGTAACACCCCTTGTGTTTCTTACGACATACCAGGAATCATCAGTCAGTGTCATCTTAACAAGCACGTAGCCGGGGAATATCTTCCTCTCGACTTCCTTTTCCTTGTTATTTTCGGTAATTTCGATAGCCTTTTCGGTAGGCACTCTTATCTCGTTGATAAGGTCGTGCAGCTTACGGTTCTCGACAACCTTCATAATGGTCTGAGCAACCTTGTTTTCATAGCCCGAATAGGTATGGATAACGTACCACTTAGCTGATTCTGACATAAATTCTCTCCTTCCTGTACGTCTGACGGACTTATGCGTTCAAAGCAAGCTTCAAAAGCGCTGACAGTCCCGAATCAACTCCCCAAATAAACAGTGCGGAAACGACCATAAACGCAAGCACAACGCCTGTATTGTTTACGACCTTTGACCAAGAGGGCCATACAACCTTCTTGAATTCACTTTTCAGATCCTTGAAATACTTCACGAATCCGTTCTGCTTCTTTGCGGACTTGCCGTTTTTTGCGGATTTCTTTGCTTTTTCCTTGTCCTTTACGATTTTTTCAGCCTTTGCTTCGGCCTGGGCAAGGACGGAATTCTTCTTGGAAGCGGATGGTTTTTTATCAGCCAAAACAAACGACCACCTTTCGCTTACTTAGTTTCCTTGTGAAGAGTATGCTTCTTGCAGAACTTGCAGTACTTGTTCATCTCAAGTCTGTCGGGGTCGTTCTTCTTGTTCTTCTTTGTGTTGTAGTTGCGCTGCTTACATTCTGTGCAAGCCAAAGTGATTTTTACTCTCATATCGGCACCTCCTGACGATATTGTTCATAACGAACAGCTTCGATTTTGCCTCCCTCCTGCCTGCCGACGGGAAAAACAACTCCGCACGGGGCGTCGGTCTATTTTGCAAATGAGCGCAAAAAATAGACCTCTCAAAGAGGTATTACAATTATATCACATATTTTCCCCGCTGTCAAGGGGGTTTTTCACTTTTTTCGGGATTTTTTCGGAAAATGCTGCGAAAAAAAAAAAAAAAAAAAAAAAAACCCCCCCCCCAAAATTGGCACAAAATTTACAGCGGGAGGGTGGGAATGTTGGGAGGGGGTTAGTTGGGCCGGGGCGGGTTCGGGGGGGGGGTTG
>CAMCRP010000051.1 GCA_945877315.1 uncultured Ruminococcus sp.
AATAATTAAACCGTTGGGAGTTTAAAAATTATTAATTTATATTATGTGCAATTAGATATATCTCCTTTCCCAGCAACTATATCCAAAATAATATGATTTGCTATTCTTTTTCAAGTAATATTCAAGCAGAACCATTCGATTGATAATTGTGCAATAACGTTTAGTAATTATAATACGTCCGTTACCATAACAGCAACGGACGTATGAAAATCAAACATAATAAGTGTCAGAATACTTCACTATTTTCAAAATATCAAGAATCATAGCAAGACCTCCAATTCCACAGCAAGTAAGGATAATATTTCTTATGAGCCTGCCGGTATCACCATCATACAATGCGCTGAGAATTCCACAGCTAAATACTGCAAGAAGTATTGCAACGATCTTGCTTCGTTCCTTACCGCCTGTGGACGTTGGCTGATAATTATAATTGACATTGTTCGGATTAGCGGTATTCATATTTGAAGCTCCGGTATATCCCGCATAGCCCGTGGTGCTGCCTGTATTGCTTGACTGCTGACGCTGATAGTTCCCATTTCCTGCCTTATGACCGCAATGAGGACAGAACGCTGCGCCGTTCAGTGCCTGACCACATTGCGTGCAGAATGCGTTCTCGTCATCTCTTGAAACCTCATATTCAAATCCGGCAGCAGGTCCCTCAGGCTCTTCAAATCCAAGAGGAGTTTGCTCTTGTTCTTTATAATCCTTGCTAAGATTGATTTCCATTTATATGCCCTCCAAAAAATTACCCATTTTAGAACAATTCTGTACATTTAGATTTAACGCATAGCTCATTGATTTTCACTAATAATATGTTATCACAATTCGGCAAAATTGTCAAGATTTATTATAATAAATTCCTCGAATGGGCTTTCTCAGTTACTATTATATCAGAACGTTTTGAAGATATTCTCTAACTCTAACAATATATAAATCATACTGCTTTTGTCGTAAATTGACAAATCTGTCTTGTAATGGTATAATATTACAAATAGCAAGAAAAACACACAATCAAAAAATGGAGGTTATGTTATGAGTCGTTCATTTATCGTAGATTTCGACCACCTCGAAAATATCACATTTCGGAAATTTATCGAAAAATTATATGAATTACGGGATTTTGATAAGCTTGTTGATTTGAAACAAGCTTCCATATCCAAAAGAGTAAACAACGTAAGCACAGCAATTACCGAGGACCTCTTGGACACTTCCATAAACGAGGGTTACTTCTCATTTTTTATAGATGAAGGTAGAATATTTGTAACGTTCAGCAAGAGAGATTCCGATATAAATTCCTATAATCAATATAAATATTATTATTACATTGAAAGCCGCCATTTAACGGGAATCGGAAGGGATCTTTGGGTTGCTGCTGCAAGTGCGTTGGCGTCCATTACAAACGGGATAGTCAGCTCGGCTGACGGTGCTTGGGACGATGACTGCGAATACTCAGGCGACGAGCTATGGAACGAATATTTAAATTGTCAGAGGCAAAAGGACATCGAAGAATACTCCTGACAGGCTTTGTCTAATATAAATACCGCAGGCGTGTCTTTGAAAAAAACAAAGCTCCGCCTGCGGTTCTTAATCGTCAATGTCGCTTCTTCTGATACCGAAAATGATTTTCAGCAGTCCCGATAGTATTTTGGGGCTTTTTACCACAACAATTTTCATATAACCAACTCCAATCATTCATTTTGTATATCATATGCAAATGAATGATTTTTGTTCATATACTGTCACTTTTGCTTCGGATAATGAGGAGCTTTCCCTTTTTCAACTCAATTGTGCATTTTTCGGAAAGAAATTCGTTGCTGATACCAAGCGGAAATCCCGCAGACAGCACCCCATTCTCTAACGGATATTTCAAGCCCTTTAGATATACTCCTTCACAAATGTCGGTCATCGAAAAAACAGAGATATAATGGTAACCCTCCTTGTAATAGACAGCAGCTTCGGGCAGCTGGACGGTAACCGCTTCATTATCGCTTATAAGAAGCCCCTTGCCGTCGTTGTCAGCAATATAGTTAAGAGTCTGAATGTTTGCAAAGGTATGGTCAAGCCGTCCTCCTATTCCGCCGAGGATAATAAAATCCTTATAACCCAGACGAAATCCCGTTTTTACAGCAATCATCATATCCGTATCGTCCTTTTCAGGAGGATAACACTCGACATTGCCGCAGCAATCCTTGACACTTACGGTATCAAAATCGCCGACAGCGAGTTTTGGCTGCACGCCTAAGCTTTCAGCCAGCCTAACTCCTCCATCGGCGCATATTACCATATCATTGTCGGAAAGCGAAAAATCAAAAGTACTGTTGCACGGATAACCGCCAAAAATAAAACAACGCTTGCTCATTGCTTGCTGACTTCCCAATCCTTGATATTTTTTGCTTCTTCGTACATTTCACAGTAGCTTTTATAACGTGAAAGTGAGATCTCCCCTCTGTCCACCGCCTCACGCACAGCACAGCGTTTCTCGGAAATGTGGGCACAATCTGGAAAAGCACATTTGGTCAGATACGGCTGAAATTCTGCGAAGCACAGCTCCAGCTTGTCCTTATGGATAATATCATAGCGGTTTGTATCAAAGGTAGAAAACCCCGGTGTATCTGCGATGTAAGCACCGTTTTTCAGCTTATACAACTCGGTATGACGTGTAGTGTGACGTCCTCTGCCGAGCTTTTCGCTTATCTCACCTGTGCGCAGCTCCAGACTGTCGTCAAGATGATTGAGAAGTGTAGATTTTCCAACTCCTGTGTTCCCTGTAAAGGCACATATCTTTCCCTTTATCATATCCAGAAGCTGAAGGTAACTGTTTTCATCGGAATAATCGACTTCAATTATCTTTATACCGGCCTTTGAATAGATTTCCGAAATTTCGCTGTTTGCTTCAAGGTCAAGCTTAGTTACAACAATAATATTCTCTATATCCTTATAAGCCGAGATAGCAATAAACTTGTCTATCAAAGTGTAATTTGGCTTAGGTGAAACGCTTGAAACCACAAAGAGAAGAATATCCAGATTTGCAAGCGGCGGACGGATAATATAGTTTTTTCTTTCGAGAATATCCGAAATGACCGCCTTTTCACCATTTACATCGTCCAGCGTTACCCTGTCACCTACAGCAGGAGAGATATTCCTTTTTCGGAATATCCCCCTTGCCTTACATTCTAAAATGCCTTTGGGTGTTTCTGTCAGATAAAGTCCGCCGATAGACTTTGTTACGAGTCCCGTAAGCTTTTCAGAACTCATACTGCGTCACCAGCCATACTGTACATCATCACCGGGTAATGTTTCCTCAAAGTGGAAAGGATCCGATGTGTCTTTGGTTTGCTCGCCTATGTCGGGATAGTCCTCAGACGGTGCAGCCGTAGTAAATACGTCTTCTCCGTAAGGAGGAATATACACATTGTCGGTATTTGCCGTAGTTTCGGCAGGCTTAGGAGCAAAGAGATTTCTTAGCTTTTCATCGTCCTGATTGATAAGAGTAACCACAGCACCCTCTTCGCCTGCGAAATTAACAGAATACTCTGCAAAGGAATCACTTACGCCATCGGAATTAGATGCCTCAATAAATACCTTCTGTGTTTCGCTACCTCTTACCTTTATCTTTACGGTAGAAACATAAGCGATATTGTCAACTGCGGCATCTCCGCATACATTTCCGTTGATATACGCCTTGAACGAAGCCTTGCCTTTAAGACCGGAAGGTATAGTGATGGTGATCTCAGCTTCCGCCTCGGGAGGAACACCGGTGCTTACGGTAATAACAAATTCCTGATTAGGCGGGATAACATTCTGATTGCCCTCTGCATCTGTTTTGGGGATACTCTGTGAAAGAACCTCATTTTCGGGAGCAGAGGAATCGATGGTTTCTATCTTGACGTTGAGAATGTTGTTCTCATCAAGCAGCTTTCTTGCATCATCAAGCTTCATTCCGACAACATTGGGAACAATTGAGTTTGTCTGCTCGGGTCCCTTGCTGACATACATCTTGACTTCCGTGCCTTCCTTTACCATAGAACCTATCTCAGGCTCGGTACGGATAACGGTGTTTTCCTGCTGGTCATCAACAACAACTACGGGTATTACCTTTAGCTTCAGACGTTCAAGCATAGTCTGAGCGGTGTCCGCTTCGACCTCCTTGACCATAGGTATCTGAACCTGCTTGGGACCCTTACTGAGCTTGACAATAACAGTAGTTTTTCCCACAATGAAATCTCTTCCCTCTTCGGGAGCCTGTGAAATGATAGTGCCCGCAGGTGCGTCGTTGTACTCTTCGACCTCAACGTTCATTGTGAAATAGTCCTTAAAGCTTTCGTTGACGGTTTCATAGCTGTAACCAACGATCTTAGGCATCTGCTGAATAACGTTCTGCGGTTTGACAATATTTCTGAAAAGAATGACTGCTATAAATACAACGACAACTATCAGCACGCCCGCTGCAACTGCTGTAAGCGCAACAATAAAAACGGAAGCGCCGCTACTTTCCTCCTCTTCCTCGTCCTCATCAGGTTCAGCGGGAACGGGAACAGGCTTTGGTGTTGATTTTTTCGGCAGATATTCCTTAACGGGTTCTTCTTTTTAGATGTTCACTTTCTTCGATTCCTTTTCTGGAGTTTTTTCTTCCTTTTCGACTGATCGTACTACAAACAGCGAAAGGTTTTTGCCGCGTTACTGGTTTTCAAGCTTTACCTTATCAGGATTATAGTAGCTTTCCGGCTTCTGTGTAAGATAAGTATATTCAAATACGATGGAAGGATTCTTCTTGAATTCTTCAATATCCTTTATCATTTCCGAAGCTGACTGATAACGCTCGGAGGCGTCCCTCTGCATTGCACGAAGAACGATTTCCTCAAGTCCCTCGGGGATAGTGTCATTGATCTCCCTGGGACGCTTTGGAGTCTGCTGCATGTGCATAAGAGCAATTTGAACGGGGTTATCTCCGTCAAAGGGCTTAACACCCGTCAGCATCTCATACATCATAACACCGACAGAGTAAATATCACTCTTTTCGTCGGTAATATCTCCCCTTGCCTGCTCGGGACTGATATAATGAACGGAGCCTATCGCCTTATCGGAAATGGTCTTGCCTTCTTCCCTTGCAAATCTGGCAATTCCGAAGTCCATGACCTTTATGGTGCCGTCGGGGAAAAGCATGATATTCTGGGGCTTAATGTCCCTGTGGACAATTCCCCTGTCGTGAGCATGCTGGAGTGCACGAAGCACCTGGATAATGAAATGGATAGTATCCTTCCATTTCAGCACACCCTGTTGTTCAATAAATTCCTTCAAGGTGATACCATCAATATATTCCATGACGATATACTGCATCTTGTCCGAGAAGCTTACGTCATATATTTTAACGATATTAGGATGCGAGAGAACAGCTATTGCCTTAGATTCGTTTCTGAATCTTCTGATAAACTCATCGTTGTCGGAAAATTCATTTTTGAGTATCTTTACGGCAACAACTCTATCCTCCATAATATCGTTGGCCTTGTATACGTCCGCCATTCCTCCAATACCGATAAGTTCGGTGATCTCATAACGTCCGTCAAGCTTCTTGCCAATATTTTTATCCATCAAATTCACTCCTGTATATATCCTGAAATACTCGGGGGATTAAGTGTTATCGCAGTAAACAACTACTGCGGACACATTATCACGGCTTCCCGAATCCAAAGCAAACTGCACCATTTCATCAGCGGAAGTCTGCCGTTCGGTAATCTGATTTAATTTATGTAAAATATCCGAATCCTCGCACACACCGGTAAGCCCGTCTGTGCAGAGCAGGAATATAGAATTTTCGATGCCTTTGATCTCAAAATAGTCGGGTCCCACCGAGTTGCTGACTCCAAGAGCCTTGGTAAGATAATTGCGTTTTGGGTGGGTTTTAAGCTCTTCCTTGCTGATCTCACCATTGATGTACATATCCATGACAACTGTATGGTCAACGGTTATCTGAGTTATCTCATTGTCGGCGATAAAATACGCCCTTGAATCGCCCACGTTTATTATATGGGCATTGTTTTCGCAGAAAATTGCCGCAACGCAGGTAGTTCCCATTCCGCTCATTTCTTCATTGGAGCTGGCAAGGTCATAGATAACTGCATTTGCAGTATTTACAGCAGATATTAGCAGATTTCTGATGGAATTCTCATCAGCACCGCTCCTGTAACCTCTGGAAATAATATCGGATAAAACACGTATGGCATTACTGCTTGCTTCGCTGCCCGCATTTTCTCCTCCCATACCATCACAGACAATTGCCGCAAATGCTCCCTCGCCAAGGTCTAAGATACAAACTCTGTCCTGATTTTCGGCACGGATATATCCGATGTCGGTTTTAGAATAACAATTCACAGCAATCACCTCACTTTATATTTCATATTCACGTCTAAGCTGACCGCAGGCGGCATTAATGTCTGCGCCAAGGGTCCGCCTTATAGTAACATTTATTCCTTTTTGCGAAAGATAATCCGAAAATGCGGATAGAGAATTTCTGTCAGCCCTGAAATCACGTTCCTTGATCTCGTTTACCGGAATGAGATTCAGATGACAGTTCATACCTTTCAGAAGCCTTATAAGACCGTCAGCGTCCTGTTTTTGGTCATTAACACCCTTGATAACTGCGTATTCAAAGGAGATACGCCGCCCCGTCTTATCCATATAATCACAGCAGGCAGCCATAAGCTTGCTTATGGAGTAACGCTTGTTCACAGGCATTATCTCACTTCTTTTTTCATCGGCCGAAGCATGCAGGGAAACCGAAAGCGTAAGTCCCAAACGAAGCTCGGCAAGGTCATATATCCTGTCAACCAATCCGCAGGTGGAAAGCGAAACGTGTCTGAGGCTCATATTTCTGCCTTCCTCACAGGAGAGAAGCTGCAGGAATCTCACCACATTATCATAGTTATCCAGCGGCTCGCCAATACCCATAAGCACAATGCTGTCAACATGTCTGCCCGAATTTCTTTCCGCAGCATAGACCTGTCCAAGCATTTCCGACGGCAGAAGATTTCTTTTAAAGCCCGCAATAGTCGAAGCACAGAACTGACAGCCCATTTTGCAGCCTACCTGTGTGGAAATGCAAAGGCTGTTGCCATGCTTGTAATCCATAAGTACAGATTCAATGTGATTGCCGTCGTCGAGCTCATATAGATATTTTACAGTATTATCTATTAAAGATTCAAGCTTTCTGACAACAATTAGGCTTTTTATATAAAATTTTTCTTCTAACTTTGTAGAAAGTGACGATGAAATATTGGACATTTCGCTGAAACTTACTGCTTGCTTACAGTGAAGCCAGTCAAAGATCTGCTTTGCTCTGAATTTTTTCTCGCCCATTTTCAGAATTTCTTCCGTTAATTCATCAAGTGTCATCGATAAAATATCTATTCTGTCCATTATTTCACCTCCATATACTTATTTTTTTCGGAGCTTGCAGATGAAGAATCCATCACTTCCGAAATCCTTTGGAAACACAGTTACCCTGCCCTTCCCGAACGGTTTGCCCATATTTTCAAGAAATGACAGTTCCTTGAACTGCGGATTGCGTTCCAGAAATTTGTCAACGACCTCGTCATTCTCGCTGCGGCTTACCGAACAGGTCGAGTAAATGAGTTCTCCGCCTTCCCTCAGATATTTTGCCGAGGTTTCGAGAATACTGAGCTGTATCTCGGGCAGCCTTTCAAGCTCGCACTCATTTTTGTATTTTATCTCAGGCTTGCGTCTTATAACGCCCAGACCTGAGCATGGAACATCACAAAGTATTTTGTCAGCCGTCGGAATATTATCGGAGTAAACAGAAGCGTTGTTCTCGGCAGCTTTTATTATATCAAGCTTAAGTCTTGCTGCACCCTCTGCCACCAGGTCGGCACGCTTTTTATGAAGCTCATAGGCAAACAAGCTTCCCTTATTGCCCATGATTTCCGCAATGGTAAAGCTTTTTCCGCCGGGAGCTGAGCACATATCCAGCACAACATCTCCCGAAACAGCCCCCAAGGCTACCGCACAAAGCTGTGAAGAAAGGTCCTGTACGTGAAATAAGCCTTCTTTAAATGCCGAAAGCTGCTCAACATTTCCTGTTCCATGAATCAAAAGGCAATTTGGCAGAATACTGCAAATATCCGCCGTAACACCTTCATCTGCCAGACGCTTTACAAGCTTCTCCGATTCGGTAAGAGTAGTGTTCACCCTAATGGCGATCGGCGGAGGTCCGCTGTCAAGCCTTATGAGCGATACGGCATTTTCCTCGCCATATTCAGAGATAAGCTTTTTCACCAGCCATACAGGACAGGAATTTTCAACGGAAAGCCGTTCTATCCTGTCACTCGGAAATTCTATCCTTTTGCCATCCCGAATAAAGCCTCTGAGAACGGCATTTACAAAGCCCGAAGCACTTGATTTCCTGTTAGCCTTAACAAGCTCAACAGAACCGTTTACCGCCGCATTGTCGGGGATCTTATCCAGATACAAAAGCTGATAGAGTCCTATTCTGAGAACAATAAGCACTTCAATATCAAGTTTATCGGGAGACTTTTTGCTGTATTTTGAAACAACATGGTCAAGTGTGAGTTTTCTCTCAATAACACCGTAAAACAGCCTTGACACCAGACGCTTATCCTGTGGAGATAGTGCCGAAGAATTGAGTGCCGAAGAGAGAGCAATGTTTGAATATGCGCTTTTTTCCATTTTCAAAAGTAGCTCATAAACCACCTGCAAAGCACTCATTATCTTTTTCTCCTTGACAGAAGTATCAGACGAAGAAGCGTGAGAAGTGAGGATAACAGCGCAGCAACATAGGTCATAGCCGCAGCGGAAAGAACCTTTTTAGCCTTTCCCAGTTCCTCGGGGAATAGGATACCCTGATTATCCAATGCCTTTAAAGCACGGGAGCTGGCGTTAAATTCCACAGGAAGAGTAATTATCTGAAGAAGTACAACTGCAACAAAAGCGAAAATTCCAGCAGTTATGAGCGGCTTGAAGGAGAAGAACAGCCCCAGCAGCACCAACGGCATAGAAAGTGATGAACCAATCTTTGAAACAGGTATAACAGCCATTCTTGCCTTTATGGGAGCATATTCCTGCGAATGCTGAACAGCGTGTCCCGCCTCATGTGCAGCAACGCCGATAGCTGCGATTGACGTACTTCCGTAGACTGACTGTGAAAGCCTTATAACATTGGCAGTCGGGTCATAATGGTCTGTCAATTCGCCTGAAATAGCTTCAATTCCCACGTTATAAAGCCCATTTTCATCGAGTATTGCTCTTGCTGCATCAGCTCCTGTTACGCCCTTTGTGCTTTTTTCTTTGCTGTATTTTGAAAAATTGCTTTTGACCATGCTGTCTGCGATAAATGCAAAAATAATCGCAGGTATCATTATAAGGTAGGTGGGATCATACCACAGCATAAGCAGCACTCCTTTTATAGTTATTCATTCTGAGATGATCTGAGTATCATGCCCTTTTCAATTTTAAAGCCGCGCAGAAAATCAGCGGTTTTAAGACGCTTTCCGCCTTCGCCCTGGACTTCCGTAAGCTTTACACCGTTGCCATCACCGCAAGCCACTGTAAAGTCATTTGCATTTACAATCTCTCCGGGTGTTCCGCTTGCGCCCTTTACAAGCTCCGAACGGAATATTTTAAGTCGTTTTCCACATAAATATGCAGCTGCGCAGGGCGATGCGGACAGCCCTCTTATATGGTTATGAACCTGTTCGGCAGGCAGCGAAAAATCTGTAAAGCTCATTGACTTGTCAATCTTGGCTGCGTGACACGCCTGACTGTCGTCCTGCTTTTCGTAAACCGCAGTACCGTTTTTCAGTGCCTCAATGGTTTTGATTATCAGTTCGGCACCAAGCTCGGAAAGTCTGTCATGAAGTTCGGAAGCCGTTTCATTTTCTCCTATCTTGACAGATAGCTTCATCATCATATCGCCTGTGTCAAGACCTTCTGCCATTTTCATAGCCGTTACACCTGTTTCGGTTTCTCCGTCAAGGATTACACGCTGAATGGGTGCGGCTCCTCTGTATTTTGGAAGAAGTGAAGCATGAATATTCACACAGCCGAATTTGGGAATGTCCAATATTGACTGAGGAAGTATCTGCCCATAGGCAGCAACAACTATAAGGTCGGGAGCCAGTTTCCTTATCAATGCTTCGGCAGCTGCGCCTTCCTCGCCTTTTCTCAGGCTGAGGGGCTGATATACGGGAATGTTGTGTGACAAGGCACATTCCTTTACAGGCGTAGGCAGAAGCTTAAATCCCCTTCCCTTTGGCTTATCGGGCTGTGTAAAAACAGCCTGAACATTTTCGCCGCTGTTGATTATAGCATTTAAGGGCGGAACGGCAAAATCCGGAGTTCCCATGTAGATTATATTCAACAGTACCGCTCCTTTACTTTAGATCCTTTGGATCGACTCGTTCTTCAATTATTTCGGTAAACAGATGTCCGTCCAAATGGTCAAGCTCGTGACAAAACGCCTTTGCCAGCAAATCTTTACCTTTGTATGTTTTAAGTTCGCCGTTGCGGTCATATGCTTCAACGGTAACTACCTTGGGACGAGTCGTATATCCCCAATCATCGGGACAGGACAGACAGCCCTCAACGGTGTACTGCTTTCCCGATTTTGATTTGATCTTTGGATTTACAAGTTCAATAAGTCCCTCTCCGACGTCAATAACAACAACTCTCCTGAGCATTCCGACCTGTGGCGCCGCCAGACCGACTCCGCCTGATTTAGCTAAGGTTTCTGCCATATCGTCGATCAGCTGAGCAAGTCTGTCATCAAATTTTTCAACAGGGCGGCAGACCTTATTCAAAATAGGGTCGCCTTTTTTAACTATATTTCTGAGTGCCATTTGTAAAACCTCCGTTTACAGTCCGATTTCGCCGTTAATGTCCAGCGATGTTATTACTCTGGCAAATTCTTTAAGTGTAAAGGTTTCAAGCCATACACTTTCTATGTAGCTGCGGAAAGCCGCATTGTTTTTGCATTTTATGATAATTCTGTATCTGTACTTCCCTTTTATTTTTTCAAGGACACATCTTGACGGTCCGATTACTCTTATTGGCATCTTAGCTTCAAGTGCATCAAATTTTTCCTTCATAAGCTTTAGAAAGTATTTTGAAGCTTCATCTGCCCGAGAATCTATTATGGAAGAAAATGTAACTGTGCAAATATCACAGAACGGCGGATAGATCAGTGCCTTTCTTAGTGCTGTTTCCTCGCTGTAAAAGCTGTCGTAATCCTGTAAAGCTGCAAGGTTTAACACATAATGCTCGGGCGAATAGGTTTGAAGGTATGCCCTTCCTCTCATTTCTCCCCGTCCGCAACGTCCGACGACCTGCGTTATCAGCGAAAATGTGCGCTCATAGCTTCTGAAATCTCCCGCATACAGTGCCTTATCGACCGACAGAACACCAACCAGCGTTACTTTCGGAAAATCCAGCCCCTTTGAGATCATTTGAGTTCCTATCATAATGTCATATTCGCCGTTCTCAAAGGCTTTGAATTTTTTGTCATAGGCATATCTGGAGGCTGTTGTATCGGCGTCCATTCTAAGAATTCTTGCCTGCGGAAAGAGCAGGGAAAGTTCGTCCTCAACCTTCTGCGTACCATAACCGGAATGCTTGAGTATCTTGCTGCCGCATTTGCTGCAAACTCCTGTGAAATCCCTTGAATATCCGCAGTAATGGCACATTACACGGTTATTTGCCTTGTGATATGTCAGCGGAATACTGCATTCGGGACAGCTTTCGGTTTCATGACATTCGCAGCAGGTCAGCACGGTATCAAATCCACGCCTGTTCAGCAGAAGGATAGACTGCTGATCGTGCTCCAGATTATATTGCATCTCCCTTGCCAGCTTTTCGCTGAAAACACTGTTGTTGCCGTTGCGGAGCTCCTGATTCAGGTCAATTATCTCCACATCGGGCAGCGGGTTTTGGGAGTATCTGTTTTTCAATGTAAAAAGATGATATTTCCCTGTTTCGGCGGCTCGCATACTTTCGATGGACGGTGTTGCCGAAGCCATGAGCAGTGCCGCATTATGAGTAACACACCTTTTTTTGGCGATCTCTCTTGCGTGATATTTGGGTGATGACTCGGATTTGTAGGTGCGTTCGCCCTCCTCGTCCATTATTATCAGACCAATATCGGAAAGCGGGGCAAAAACAGCACTTCTTGTACCGATGACTATCTTCACATCTCCGGATTTTATCCGCTTATATTCATTCAGCCGCTGTGACAGCGAAAGTCCGCTGTGAACGACGGAAACTATCTTTCCGAACAGCGAGATAAACCGCTGCTGTATCTGCGGTGTAAGCGAGATCTCGGGAATCAGGAGAATGGCATTTTTCCCGCTTTCTATTGTATGCTGAATAAGCTTTACAAATACAAGAGTTTTGCCGCTGCCTGTAATTCCGTAAAGCAGCGACGCACTGGGCTTTCCGCTGTCGATAAGGTCGGAGATACCATCGTAAGCAGTCTGCTGTTCTTCCGATAGGACAATGTCCGAAACATTGGCATTGACCTCGGCTTTCGGAACGTTGATATTCTCATATTCGTAATCTGTGAGAACGCCTTTTTTTATCATAGCAGAAACGGCAGCCGACGTAAATCCGCAGATATAACACAGTTCCTTTACCGAAGCCGAGTTGTTTTCTTTAAGGAATTTTACGGCAATATCCTGCTTTCGGTTAATGTTGTACGACTGTTCATCGGCAAGAAATTCATCGGAAAGTCTGACCATGCGGACCGTCTCATTTTTGACCTTCTGCTTGACCTGATTTATCTCCGTGATAAATCCCTTGTCAATAAGCGATTTGATGTACTGTTTATCGGAAGTGCCCAGGAAGCTTTCAAGCATACCGTCAACATCTCTTTTCAGCTTTGAGGAACAGAGAATTGTGTAAATTTCATTCTCCCTGTCATTAAGCTGAACCGATTTCGGAGCCTTTGACGGTGACACCACAGAATACTTCTGCGAAATTCGCAGCGACATACCGGAGGGGATTATTGTGTGAAATGCTTCAAAATATGTGCAAAGCGTAGTGGACCTCAGCCAGCAGAGCAGTTCAAACATTTCTCCTTCAAGAACGGGTTCCTTATCCTCGACTGAAATTATAGGCTTGAAATTACAGATTGCTTCCGTATCTTCGAAATAGGATACGTCCATTACAAGTGCTATTTTCTTTTGATTTCCTCGCCCGAACGGGACAGTTATTCTGACACCCTTCTGCACATACTGCTCCATGTCCTGCGGCACCGTATAGCTATAAAGCTTGTCATAACCATATGAAGCGCCGCTGACAGCTGCGGCAGCGATCATTCTTTTTGCACTCACAGTATGAAGCCCACTTTCCGATAATTATGGTTTATTCTGTCTTCCCGCCCTTGAGAGAGGGATCCTCAACAATAAAATATTTTCTTGCTGCAAATTCCTCAACTGCTGTTTTTACAGGCTTCTGTTCGAGTACCATACCATTTTCATACAGCTCCTCGGTTATCTGCCTTGCTCTTTTTGCAACACCGATAACTACGGAATAGCTGTTTTCATTTTTTGTTGTGATCTGAGAAATTGCGGGTCTAAGCATTTTCAAGCACCTCATTAATTAAATATTCAGCCCTTTTGCGGGTCATTTTTTCTGCGTTAATAATTGAAATAAGGTCAGCGATAGCCTTTTCAAGCTCACCGTTTACCATTATGTAGTTGTATTTATTTGCAAGCTTTATCTCGGAAATTGCCTGTGCTATACGTTTTTCTATTACGTCCTCAGACTCAGTTCCTCTCTTGTTAAGACGGCGTCTGAGTTCCTTGACAGAAGGCGGCATAATGAACACAAACACCGCTTCGGGACAGGTTTCCATTACCTTCAAGGCACCCTGAACTTCAATTTCCAGGATAACGTCCTTGCCGTTTTCAAGATTTTTCATTACCTGCTCTTTCGGGGTACCGTAATAGTTTCCGCAGTAGTAAGCGTGCTCCAGCATACCATCATTGTTTATGAGCTCCTCAAATTTTTCCTTTGTAAGAAAACTATAATTTACTCCGTCAACTTCACCCGGACGCGGAGCTCGGGTAGTAGCCGACACGGAATAATAGAAATTGCCGTTTTTCAGCACTTCTGCAAGAATGGTACCCTTTCCGCAGCCTGACGGGCCCGAAACAACGATAAGAAGACCTTTATTCATCGTCCTCACCCTCCTCATTATTATCAAGACGTCCCGCAACAGTTTCCGGCTGTATAGCTGAGAGAATAACGTGGTCACTGTCCATTATAATGACAGCTCTCGTTCTTCTTCCGTAGGTGGCGTCGATCAGAACGCTTTTATCCTTAGCCTCCTGAATGATTCGCTTTATTGGAGCGGATTCAGGACTGACGATAGCTATAAGCCTTGAAGCGGAGATCATATTTCCGAAGCCAATGTTGATAAGTTTCATTTCAACGCTCCTTATTCAATATTCTGAATTTGCTCACGGATCTTTTCGATTTCAGACTTCATTTCAATAACAGTTTTGGTTATCTCCAGTCCCTGACATTTAGAACCTATGGTATTTGCCTCACGATTAAATTCCTGAATGAGAAAATCCAGCTTTCTGCCAATAGCATTATCTCCCGACAGCATTTCTCTACACTGAGATATGTGACTTTTAAGGCGTACAGTTTCTTCATCGACCGCAGTCTTTTCGGAAAAAATCGCCGCTTCGGAGATTATCCTCTGTTCATCAACGGAAGTATTTCCAAGTACTTCCTTCATTCTTTCCGTAAGGCGTGTGCGGTATGCTTCCGTTATTTTCGGAGATTCGGCTTCTACCATCGCAACCATCTTTTCAATATTGTCAAGCTTTTCGCAGACATCGGCGACCATTCGCCTGCCTTCATTTTCCCTCATTGCGATGAAATCGTCAAGAGCTGTCTGTGCAGCTGATTGAACACATTCCCAGACAACTTCTTCATCATCTGCGGCTTTTCTGATATTGAAAACATCGGGCAGACGCATAAGATTTGACAGGCTCAGATCGTCATTCAACATCAGCTTTTTATTGGCTTCTCTGAGAGCGTTCACATATCCCTCGGCAACACTTTCATTTACTTCGATAACGGCATCTGCACCGCCTACACTGTAAATTGAAAGGCTGACCTCCACCTTGCCCCTGGAAATACTTCCCTGAAAGAAGCTTTTCAGTTTTTCCTCAAGATAACCGTAAGAACGGGGAATTTTCGCAGTAAAATCAAAAAAGCGATGATTTACCGAGCGAATCTCAAGCAAAATATCATAACCGCCGATAACGCTCTGACATCTCCCGTAACCGGTCATACTTCTAATCAATATTATCCCTCATTCCGCATTACCGCATACTGCGACAATCATAATCAATATTTATTATAACATTTTTCACGGATAAATGCAAGTGAATTTTACAAAAAAATATAGTCGATACGCCAAAAATCTGCTGTATAAACGTGAATTTATTCAAAAATATAACAAAAGCCGCCCTCGGAATTGAGTTTCCAAAAGCGGCTATGTTAATTTAAATCAAACAGCGTGGATCTTCTTCACGGGGTCTGCGTTCTTTCCGTCGATGCCAAACTGAGAGTTTCTGCGCTTTTCAAAGAATTTAGGCGCAACCTTGGGGAACATTGCATAGGTGAGAACGTCCTCGTCCTGCATAGTCCACTCGGCACATTCCTTGCGCAGAGTGTCCAGTTCGGGAGCGATAAGGTCTGCGGGACGGCAGTCGATAGGTTCTTCACCCTTGAGAATGAACTTTCTGAATTCGGGGTCGATAGGTGTGGGAGTTCTTCCGTATGCACCCTTAATAATGTCCTTGAATTCCTTAGTAACAGTCTTATAGCGTTCGCCCATAATAACGTTGAACACAGCCTGAGAACCAACGATCTGAGATGTAGGAGTTACAAGAGGAACGTTTCCTGCGTCCTTACGAACATTGGGAACTTCCATAAGAACCTCGGTAAGCTTGTCCTCCTTACCGGCCTGTTTAAGCTGTGACAGCAGATTGGACAGCATTCCGCCGGGAACCTGATAAATGAGCGCATTTGGGTCAACCGCAAGCATCTTGGGGTCAATAAGACCATTATCAAGATATTTCTTTCTAAGGGTCATAAAGTAATCTCTGATCTCATTAAGAAGCATAAGATCAAGGCCTGTGTCATATTCGGTACCCTGCAGAGCAGCAACCAGCGACTCGGTAGGAGCGTGAGATGTACCCAGTGCCAGAGGCGACATAGCGGTATCTATCATATCTGCACCGCTTTCAATGCCCTTTAACAGACACATTGAAGCAAGTCCCGAGGTATAGTGAGTATGGATCTGAACAGGAAGCTTTACAGCTGCCTTGATAGCCTTAACAAGCTCGGCAGTTCTGTAAGGGGTAAGCAGCGCAGCCATATCCTTCAGACAGATTGAATCGGCACCTGCTTCTTCTATCTGCTTTGCATAATTTACGTAATACTCGGTAGTGAATACCTCGCCCGTTGTGTAGGACATTGCGACCTGAGCGTGTGCGCCTTCCTTTTTTGCTGCCTTGATAGCAGTTTCGAGGTTTCTGATGTCATTAAGAGCATCGAAAATACGGATAATATCCATACCGTTTGCACAGGTTTTCTGAACGAAATATTCCAGAACATCATCTGCATAGTGACGATAGCCCAGCATATTCTGACCTCTGAACAGCATCTGCAGCTTGGTGTTGGGCATATTTTTTCTAATTATACGCAGTCTTTCCCAGGGATCCTCGTCGAGGAAACGGATACAGGCGTCAAAGGTTGCTCCACCCCATACCTCGGCAGAATAGTAACCGACCTTGTCCATAGTCTGCAAAATCGGCAGCATTTCATCAATGGACATACGAGTAGCCAACAGCGACTGATGTGCGTCACGAAGGACGGTTTCGGTAATTCCAATCTTAGCCATTTTAAAACCGCCTTTCAATTACTGGATAGTAAGCAGAACATCGCCTGTGTTGACGGTATCGCCCTTTTTAACAGTAATAGATGTAACCTTACCTGACTTTGAAGCGGGAACGTCATTTTCCATCTTCATAGCTTCAAGAACGATAACGGGCTGACCTTCGGAAACGGTATCTCCAACATTTACCTTAACATCGAGGATATTTCCTGTCATAGGAGCGGTTACGGGTGTTCCCTCGCCTGCGGGCGCAGCGGGAGCAGCAGGTGCTGCTGCGGGTGCAGGAGCGGGAGATGCAGCCTTAACGGGAGCTGCAGGTGCAGCTCCGCCTACCTCCTCAACGGTAACATCGTAAGCCTTGCCGTTTACGGTTATATTAAATCTCTTCATAATTCGTACCACCATTCAAAAGATTTTTATATGGAAATGCGTGTTAGACGGTTCTTAGAAAGGCATATTGCCGTGTTTTTTGGGAAGACGCTTTGTAAGACGCTTTCCGCCCATAGCTTCAATAGCACCGATAAGCTTTGCCCTTACATCGGAAGGAGAAACGACCTCGCATACAGCACCATTTACGGCTGCCAGACAAACGGAGCAATTCTCAGCAGCATATTCGGCTGCAAGCTTTGCTCTGTCAGCATTGACATCGGAGGTTCCCGAAAGCTTATCATGATACATAAATTCAACTGCGGTTTCGGGAGCAAGCGGAGAAATAACAGCCTTTTCGTAAGCATACACAACATCTGCATTTGCGTTTGCACCTGCCATGGCGATATATGCAGCACCATAAGCCTTACCTGTGATGATCGACAGCTTGAGGCAGGAAGCTTCTGCATAGGAGTTTGCAAGACGAGCAGCATTTCTTACAGCAGCGGTAGGCTCTGCGGAATCAAAGCCCTCTGTGTCAACAATAGTAATAACGGGTATGGAATAGGAGTCGCAGATACTTACAAATCTTGCAATCTTAGCGCAGTCATCGGAACTGAGCTTGTCCGCAGTCTTGTTTGTTGCGGCAATACCTACGGAATATCCGCCTACGGTTGCCAGTGCTGTGTAAGATGCCTTACCGAATTTGTCGGAAAGTTCGACCACACTTTCAACGTCCGCAATAGCTTCGGCGATCTCGGGAGCAGTGCCGTTTGCAGCCTTAGCGGGATCGGCAAAATCGAACTCGGGAGCGGGAGAAAGATTATTCGAAGGCAGCATACCGAGTATTTTTCTTGCAGCCTCCATAGCCTTTTCGTCATTTTCGGCTACAACAGAAGCCAGTCCGCTCTTGGCGGCGTCCTCGGCAGTGCCCTTGCCCTTCTGTGACATTAAAGGCGGATTGAGGTACAGTTCTGCATTCTCTGTCATAACAACAAAATCGGCGGAAGCAGCAAGCATAGCCGATGTGCCTGCGCAAACGCCCGAAATAACGGAGATCTGCGGAACAACACCCGAAAGGTTTGAAATGTGCATGAGCATTTCACCGTAAGCGTTGAGCAGATCGGTACCTTCTTCGATATATCCTCCAATGGAATCATAAATGCCGACTACAGGCGCACCGCTTCTTGAAGCAAGCTCCAAAAGTCTGCAAACCTTATCAGCATGAGCCTTTCCCACAGCACCGCCGTCTACAACGGGATCCTGAGCAAAAGCATAAACGGGATTTCCGTCAACATAGCCGTAAGCAGTCAGAACGCCTGCGCCCGCAAATGTATCAAGCTGAGTATATACGCCGTCGTCAAACAGCAAAGCAAGCCTCTTTCCCGCAGCCTGAGAAACAGAAGCAGCGTTCTTTGCACTAAGCTCCGAAAAGCTTGCTTTCTGATTTTCTGATAACATAGATTTTCCTCCAATCGAAATACTGTAATAATTCCTGCCGATACTCCGCACAAGCGTATTTAACGTAAAACGAAAGAACTAATGATGATTCCGAAAAATCGACAGGAAAATACAACTATAATTATTATACAATAAAACATCATTCAATGCAAGACTGAAAAACAAATATTTTACAGCAGATAAAAAAATTTACATTTGATAAAATCAAATTAACATTTAAAGGAAAATCAATTATCCTTTCCGATGGCATTTCTAAGTGCACGAAGCTCCTCGGAATTGAGCTCTCTCCATGTTCCGGGCTTTAGCATACCAAGTTTAACGGGACCGATGGCAGTTCTGCGCAGACGTGCGACCTCCAGACCGACAGCCTCGCACATTTTTCTGATCTGACGGTTTCTTCCCTCTCTGATTACCATTTGAAGCACTACCCTGCCCGGTTCATCGGTGAGAACGCTTACTGTGGCAGGCAGCGTTTTTTTGCCGTCAATTTCAACGCCTTCAGTGAGCTGTACAAGCTGCTCATCGGTTATTTCGGGGCGGACAGTCACACGATAAGTCTTTGAAACGTGCTTGCTGGGGTGCATTATCTCATTTGCAAATTTTCCGTCGTTTGTAAACAGAAGCAGACCTTCGGAATTTCTGTCCAAACGGCCTATGGGATAGACTCTTTCGGGGACACCATCCAGCAGCTCGGTAACGCACCTTCTTTCCAGTTCGTCCGACATTGTGGTGACATAACCTCTGGGCTTATTCAGCATAATGTAGTAAAGCTCTCTCTTTTTTGGACGGAATATCTTTTCACCGTCAATGGTGATAATGTCCCTGATATCCGCCTTATCTCCCAGCTTTACGGGTCTTCCGTTCACCTGAACGTGTCCGCCGCTGATAAGCTCCTCCGCCTTTCTTCTTGAACAATAGCCGCTCTCGGCAATGATTTTCTGCAACCTTACTTTTTCCACTAATAAATCCTCATTTCAGCAATATTTTTACAAAATCTATTATCTGTTCGTAAATGCCCTTTTTTCTTTCAATAACGACTGCATCTATGTCCTCATTTGCACAAATATCGGCAGACGCAACCTCCCTGCAATTATAATAATAACGGGCAGTTCCCACCTTGTCGCCCTTTTTCACGGGGGCATAGATAAACCCCGAAATATCCGTTTTTACGGTAATTTGGCTTCTGTTATCCTCGGCAAATCCGCAGTACGGAATATCCTTTAGGGATAATGCACAGCTGTCCTTATTCCCGCCCACAACGTCTATCTCCTTGGGGATATTGTCCATATTCAGCGGATATTTTGTCACCCGCTCAAAGCCGTAATCAAACAGCTTTATATGGTCGCTCCAATCGGACGGGTCATTGAGGGTAACACAAATAAGTGTAACGCCGTCCCGTTCCGCCGCAGATACAAGGCATCGCCCAGCTTCATCGGTAAAGCCCGTTTTCACGCCGATACAATCACTGTAAAATGTCAGCAGCTTGTTAGTGTTGCGAAGCCATCTGTTATAGGGCGGATTGCCGAATTCCAGCTGAGCATTTCGACAGGAGCAGATTCTTCGGAAATCCTCATTATCCAACGCTTCGGACGTAAGCAAAGCCATATCATATGCAGTCGAATAATGGTTATCGTCATGCAGCCCCGACGGGGTAACAAATGACGTGTTTTCCATTCCGATAAGCCTAGCCCGACGGTTCATCAGCTTGGCAAAATCCTCAAAATTTCCCGCAAGCTTAACTGCGGAAGCGTTTGCGGCGTCATTTCCCGACGGTAGCATCATTCCGTAGCATAGTGCACGTTTCGTGACAATATCACCCTCGGTAAGTCCCATAGAAGAACCCTCAACCATAATGGCAGAGCTGTCAACGGTAAATTCCTCGTCGAGATCTCCGCTTTCAAGCACAAGGAGAGTTGTCATAATTTTTGTCGTGCTTGCCATGGGTAGCTTTAGATTTTGGTTTTTACCGTATATGACCTCGCCTGTTTCAGCCTCCATAAGCGCGCAGCCCTTTGCCGACACGTCAACAGGAGCCGCATCTGCCTTAAATGCCGAAAATGTCCCTATAAAAACCGAAAAAGCAGCTGCCCACGCAATTTTTGCAAATTTCATTTTATCACCGCCATAATAAATATACTTAATTCTATGACGGCAAAAGGGAAATTATTTGCTTTCTTCGATAACAGCTTCGGCAGCCTTTTCGTCCTTCTTGAAAAGTGCGGAGATCTTGTCGAACACCTCGGGAACCATATTGATAACGGCGTTTGAAGCGGAGGCATTCATTGAAAGCTGTAACAGCTGCACCTCACCTGCGGGAGAAATGCAGATAAATGCCAGCGGAGATACTGTTATTCCGCCGCCTGTGCCGCCGCCGAAGCACTCCTTCTCAGACTTGTTGGGCAGATCTGAACCGCCTGCCGCAAATCCGCAGGAAACCTTTGACACGGGAATAATGGTTACGCCGCTGTCAAGAACAATGGGTGTTCCGGTGACTGTGTTTGCGTCTACCATATTCTGAATGTTTGAAAGTGCTGAGTTTACGAGTTCCTTTACCTTAATATCCATGTTCATTCTCCTTTTGATTTTTTATCATTATTTTTAAACTTGATGTATGCTGTAAGCAAAACTAACGCACAGGCGATAATTCTCGCAGGCGTAAGCTCCGCAGCGAAGCTTATTTTAAATTCCGTTTGGGGATAGTTGAAACGGCAGGCGATATTAACACTTTTGACCTTGACAATAAATGCCTGCTTCATAAGTGCAAGCAGATTGTAAACGGCTGCATTCAGGCTTCCGTAAAGCATTGCCGCATTGAAGGCGTCCTCGTCCGCTGCAACGATATTCAGGTCAAGTCCTGTGATTTTCAGAGTTTTCAGAAGCTTTAACAGCGGCGTTTTACAATCCTCCACAAGGGGGATATAGCTTTTCAGCGTGTCCAGCTTTTCGGACAGACTTTCTTTCTTCTCTTTTTTCTTTTTGGCATCGGGGTCAAAAAATTCCTCGGAGGTATCGTCAATATCGTCGTCATCATCGGCTTCGGACGGTTCGACTGCCTTTATGTCATGGGCAGACGATTTGTCATCATCGTCAACAGCCTTCTTTTTTATACGTTTTCGTTTTCCCTTCTTCGGCTTTTTCGGAAATATTCTTATAAATGCGTACTTTACGGAAATGATGATTTTTTTTCCGTCATATGAAAGAAATGCTTTTATGGGAATATTGAGAATTACCGCAAAAAACAGGAT
>CAMCRP010000052.1 GCA_945877315.1 uncultured Ruminococcus sp.
CCTTGCCTGCGTGGTTTTTTCAACATTGGATTGTTGATTTTGGGGAAAGTTAAATTTTCAAAAACATCTTGACAACCTCCTAAAAGTATGATATTATATGTTCATAGGATTACTACCCTATAAAATTACACTACTGAGTTCAAATAAAAATTATTTCTCATCGTTCGCATTTGCGTTCGCACAAGTGTTGTGCTTAAAGTCTGCTTCGGCAGGCTTTTTTTATTTTATTATAGCAGATAGATATATTAATTTCAATACCTTTTTGAATTGTATATCCCATTGTGTCATTTTATGGACATTTAAATTTTGCAATGTAGAATTTTTCGAATTATTTTTGTGGAATTTTACAAGAAACGCAAATCATTCCCAATTCGCAAACAAAAATACTTTGTCGAAGAAGCTGCTTTTATCAGCTGTTCGATCAAACGCTTTTCTATCTTAACGCATTTTCGAAATGAATGTAAAATACATTGCATTCAACTTTGGTGAAATTGCACAACTATCACGAATGACAAAATCTTATCAATATAGTGAATTATAACACAAGACATATGCTTTTACAATAGTCTTAGAAATTATTTCATAATAAAACTGATTATTTTGCATTTTCCGGCATAATTATATACGAATTATAATAATAACCATGCTGCTTATACAAAAATCAAGGTTACAAAACGGACACTATTCGCTGAACACATTGATACAATCGGAGGTGCCGGTTATTGCTATGGATATGGCAGTGGGGGAGGGTACATAGCAAAGAAAAACGCAAGCTTATGATTTCGCCCCATTCTGCATATATTAAAAGTATAGAAATACGCAAAATTATTCGATGAACTATTGGCAATATATTTAAGAAGTGCTATAATCATAGTGTAAAAGTGCAGAAATACGCAAAATTATTCGATGGGAGCGATTGCTGTGATAGAAAGAAAGCGCTATCTCGACAAGCTGATAAGCAAAAAGGGCAATGGTTTGGTGAAAATCATTACCGGTATCAGAAGATGCGGCAAGTCATTTCTGCTTTTTAATATCTACAAGAATTATTTGAAATCCATCGGCGTGGCAGACGAATGCATAATCTGCCTTGCACTTGACGATGACGAAAGCATTATGTATCGAAATCACTTTATTGATGCTTTTATAGCTCAGCGTTATGATGTCAAAGGCAGAAAATATATAGGTTCACCGCTAAAATATTATTTCAGCGATGTAGGGCTTCGCAATGCAAGGCTTAATTTCCGTCAGCAGGAAGAAAATCACATAATGGAGAATGTTATTTTCAATGAGCTTTGCAATCGGGATTTCAGCGTTGATGTTGGTGTTGTTGAATATTGTTATAAGGATGACGGAAAAAGCAAGCGTACACAGCTTGAAATAGATTTTGTTGCCAACAAAGGCAGCAAAAGGTATTATGTCCAATCTGCACTAACTGTTAGCGATGAGGAAAAGCGAAAGCAGGAGATAAATTCTCTTAAACGTGTCGGAGATTCGTTTAAGAAAATTGTTGTCGTAAAGGATAATATTTTGCCGTGGCATGATGACAACGGGATTTTGTATGTCGGAATTGAGCAGTTTTTGCTTGATGAAAGTGCTATGGATATATAATGAAAAGAACCTCCTCGGCTCGGTTGAGTCGGGGAGGTTTTATATCATAACAAATCTCATCGGTGATTCCGGCTATTCGAGTTTCAAACCAAGTCCCTGCCACCAAGCCGGCACTTGAAACACACAGTTAGCTGGTTTCATTTCTCGTTGAAGCCAACCGTGAATCGGAAAAACTTGATACAATACCATTTCAAATACTATCCGAAAATTGCAGAAGTAACCAACACTGCAAAAAAACAAAATGTTTGCATATTCTGATTATCTGAATATTTATAAGAAAACACCAATTAATCAGTATTACCCTAATAATAAAAAGCCGGTAGATTCTCTTGTCATTGAAATCTATTGGCTTTTGTATATTATCCGATTTTTACGGCAGAGTCGGCTTACTGCTTTTTGAACTCCCTTATCTTCCCTGCTTCGGTTTCCCAAGTCATAGTGTATTTATCAATAATTTCCACCTTGAAAGTACTGTTGTTGCCCCAAATTTCATCATCGCTTTCAATGATTATCATATCGCCTTCAAAGTGAAATTTGCCGCTGTCCTCACCTTCATATGATAGATATTCGCCGTCCATTACGGATTTTTCGGTATATGTACCGTCTGCATTGAAGGTCCATTCCTGATCAAATTCAAGAACATGATTTGTCCATGTTCCCTCAATATCCGCACATGTGTAGCTCTTTGAACAGCCTGTGGATATTACCATAAAAAATGCCGCAGCAATTCCTAAAGCAATAGCTTTTCTTGATCTCATAATAATATTTCCCCCTTTGATATTGCTTGAACAATTAGCTTGTTTTTCAGCATACCATATACCGAAGGCGTTGTCAATAGATATTTTAAAAAATATCCTGCAAAACTTAACAATATTCGACCAAACTTAACAACGTCATTGACCGAACAGATTTTTTATGATAAAATTAAATCACCGTACAGAAAAATGAGGGTGAAAAAATTGATAAGAATTGCAGTTTGTGATGATAATGAGATCTTGCTTAATGATCTTTCAAAGCGCATATATGAAAAAATGACTTCCTTCGGATATGAAACGGAGGTCGAGCTGTTTAACAATGCTGCTTCATTTTTGAGTTCTCAACAAAACAGGGCTTTTGATGTAGTGTTTCTTGATATTGTAATGCCCGAAGTAAGCGGGTTTGAAGCTGCCGCACAGATTGGCAGAAGCGGTGATAAAACATACATCATCTTCATTACCACCGAAAGTCAGCTTGTGTTCGATAGCTTTGATTTTAACCCGTTTTATTTTATCCCCAAGGATAATGAATCGCTTTTTGAGGACCGTTTGGAGCATGTTCTTGAAAAGCTTGCGCTGCATATGTCAGCAGACCGTCCCATATGTATTGAATGTCCGTTCAACGAGAAAAAATATGTTGAACCGAACACTATCATTTTTATAAAAAGCCACACAAATTACATTGACTATATGTGCACGAACAGGGAAACTATTACTGTCAGAGGAAAAATCCAATCGGTGTCGGGTAATCTTTCCGATATGATTTTTACCCGTATACATAACAGGATAATTATAAATTTGCAGCATATTCGCAAGATAGATTATCCCAATTCATCTGTTTATATGGATAACGATGACGTTCTTCCCATTAGCAGGGCATATAAAAAGCTGTTGATCGAGAAGTACAATAATTATCTTGAAAAATATGAATGACGGGAGTGAAATTTCTGATATGGTCTGGATATTGTCGGAAAATTTAATTACAGTTTTTGAGTCATTCTCTCTTATCTGGTATATCTGCAAAATGAACGGATATGAGCCGTTATTGGCGGGGCACAGAAAAATTTATATATCAGCGTCGCTTATTCTGGCGTTTATTTCTGTCTTTCTTTATGAGCTTGTGGGATATGAGGGAATATGGGCATTTATCTATGTGGCGTATTATTTCATATTTTCGCTGACGGTTACAAAAAACACTTGGTCACGATGCTTGTTTTCCGCAGTTACCGCAGAGCTTATTCTTATTTGTATAAACGCATTGTTGACAAATGCTGTTGCGATTGTGTGGAATATTGTTCCCGAAGAGCTTTTCGCCGCACACGGTTTATTCAAGCTGCTGTTTCTTATTATGGTGCAGTCTGTTCATATTGGCGTGTTTATATTGTTTATAAGGTGGTTCGGGAAAAGTGAAAAAAGGCTGGGTGCGGGACAATGGATACTGACCGTTTTAATGCTGGTTCTGTCCTTTGTAATAATTGCAATGATCCAGCTTGCCGTAAATAATACAATACTTTCGGACGAGTCAAAAATATATCTCATGACTGCGGAAACAGCGGTAATTGTAACGGATATTGTTACGCTGATGATATTTGATGCGCTGAATAAAAGCAATGCAGAAAAGGCTGAGCTGAAGCTTTTGCAGGAACAGGAAAAATATCGTATCAAATATGCGGAGAACGTGAGAGAGCAATATCACGAAATACGACGCATTAGGCACGATATGAAGCAAAGCTTTGCTGTAATATCTGCATTTTGCTCGGAAAACAATAACGAAAAAGCCTTTGAGTATGCAAACAGCTGTGCAGATAAGCTTGAAAAAATGTGCAGGATTATTGACGTTGAAAATGATTTTGCAAATGCAATAATCAATTCAAAAATATCTCTTGCGGGGGAGAAAGGGATAAAGGTTATTTGCCATTGCACGACCTTGTCCTTCCCTATTGATAATGAAGATATTTGCAGCCTTATCGGAAATCTGTTTGACAATGCAATTGAAGCGGCAGAAAAATGCGACCCCGAAAAGCGGTATATTGAGCTGTCTTTACGGTGCGACAAGGACAGAATGAATCTGAAAATATCAAACAGCATTTGTGAACCTGTGCTTGAAACGGGCAGGCTTTCCGATACAAGCAAGGCAAACAAAAAGAGTCATGGCTTTGGTGTTCAAACTATAAATTCAATTGCCGACAAATATGGCGGGAACGTTCATTATTTTGAAGAGGGAGCTTATTTATGCTGCAATGTGGTTCTGTTCAGTCAAGAAAAATGCCAAACTTAACAATATACGACCATACTTCACATATCTGTTGACAGGGTGCAAAAACTAAGGTAAAATCGGAATATAGAAATTTTTAGGAGGAAAAAATTATGGATTATATTTTGATTTTATCAATTGGTATGGCGGTTATCGGCGTAATAATAACAGCAGCATTTTTCGCAATTGTCGGAGTACCCGGCAGTGATAAGCTGAAAAACTGGATAATCAAAAACGGTATTAAAAAAGAAGCAACCATTAAGGAGGTAAGAACCACACCCGAGGGACTTCTAACACCCGTAGTAAGATTTATGGTCACATGGGGATTAGAAGAAAAGGCAATGCTGTTTTGCTGCGACAAAAACGGCTTTACGCCGAGCGATTATCCCGAAATTCTAAAGGCGGGAAATACCGTAAATATTGTTTATCACCCCAATGATTTCGACAGTCTTTATATTGATATGGGTGACGGTACATACTTCGGTCAAAGCAAGCCTCAATGGAACATTCTCGGAATGGGAATTGGAATGATTATTATGGCGCCTGTGCTTTATTTCGGTGTCGTTATAATGTAAAAAAATCGATATTTCTATGGAGGGTGAGCGGTTTGGGTAAGCGTATAATATGAGTGTTTTTTGCTGTGATAATAGTGATGACAGGCTGTTCACTTGACAAAAATGAACAGCCAAATTATAATGATATGGAGGAGATCAATATGCAGGAAAATACCAATGAATTTGTTCGTGTTATCGGAAGTGACGAATACATTGTTGTAAGCTTTGACATTGAAAGCAAGGAAATAATGGAGCTTGGTAACAGGCTTAACGAAGTCGAAGAGCAGGCTTATATGAACGGTTACAATTGGGACGCATTGATAGGATATTATCTTAACATCAACGCTCCCGAGCTGCTTTACGGACTTGAATCAGACCCCGAGGCGGGAATGTACACGGGATATTACGATAATACCGATGAAAATATGACGAAAGCAGAAAAGCTTGCGGAATGTATCAGGAAGATGGCAAACGATACAGACAAGCTTTGTGAATTTGTCAAGGATCACGGTGCCGATATTTCTTGGGATTGATGGTTATGATGGAAAAATCAAAGAAGCTTGAAATATTTTTTCGGGAGAAGGCACACACGACATTTGCAGTTGTTATTTTGAATTAACTGCCCTTTTCCAAAATAACAGGTTTGACCTTTGGCGGCAGATATTCAATGGCATACAGTGAATATGTTGAAGATAAGCAATAGCTTTTTGATGAGATCATATAATTTTTCCCCAAGAATTATGGGGATAATATGGGGTAATATTTATGATAAAATACGATCTGACATCGGCACAGAAAAACATATATGAGCTTCAAAGCTTTTACAAAGGAACAAGCATATCTGTCCTCTGCGGAGCGGTAATATTTGAAGAAAAGCTTGAAAAAGAAATTCTTTTGCAGGCAGTAAGGCTTCTTATCCAAAAGCATGAAGCACTAAGACTGAGATTTTGCACCGACAACGGGAAGGCAATGCAGTATGTTGACAGTGCTTACTGCGATGAAATAGATTTTGTGGAATTTCACTCCCCGGATGAAATGAGAAAATTCTGCAATAAACAGGCTCATATTCCCTTTGAAATGAACGGCTCACAAATGTTTCGCATAATGGTTTTTGAACTGCCCGAAAGCTCAGGCATAATGCTGTGTGCAAGCCATCTCATTGCCGATGCGTGGACTTACAGTGTTCTTGCAAAGGACGTATTTGACATTTACCTTATGCTTTGTAAGGGCGAAAAAGCGGACATCGAAGCTTGCAGCTTTACCGAATGTATCGAAAAAAATACCAAATATCTATCATCAAAAAAATATGAAGCAGACCGTGTTTTTTGGTCGGAAAAATACAGCCGTGATATTTCGGAAACTCCCGTAAGGATATGCAAAAGAGTCAATGACGGTACTGCTTCGGAGAGATACACAACCTTCATTTCGTCGGAGCTTTCCAATGCGGCAGACGAATTTTGCAGGGAAAAAAGCATCTCTGCTGCTGCACTTTTTGAGAGTGCAATACTTATTTATCTATCAAAAATAAACAGGGATAACAGAGCGGTAACTATCGGCGTCCCCGTGCTTGGAAGGAGCTGCGCAAAGGAGAAAAACACCGCAGGAATGTTCATTTCCACCATTCCCCTTACCGCGGAAATAGGCGAAAATGAAAGCGCAATATCCCTTTGCAAAAAGACAGCCGATACTCACAGGGAGATATTCCGACACAGTAAATTTCCCTATAACCATATTATCCGTGAGATCAGAGAAAAAACAGGTTTTTCGGGTCGGCTTTTCGATGTTATGGTAAGTTGTCAAAATGCAAAAACTCATATCCCCGCAAAAACAGAATGGTTCTCAAACGGTCACTGCGAAGTGCCCATAGCGTTTCATATTGACAACCGTGACAGCCTTGACAGCTATACAATTACCATTGACTATCAGACGAATATTTTTACAAATCATAAGGAAATTGACCTTTTTGCGGAAAGGATAAAGCATATTATCCGACAGATAATTGTTGAGCCTGAAATTGCCGTTAAGGATATTTCTATAATTCCGAATGAAGAATTTGAAATGCTTATTCACGGCTTTAACGCTACTGCCGCAGAATATTCCAAGGATAAATGCGTTCATGAAGCGTTTTCGGAGATGGCAAAAAATTATCCCGAAAGGGTCGCTCTTGTTTTCAGGAAAAAGGAATATACATACGGACAACTTGACAGAATGTCCGATGCTTTGGCGTTTTATCTTCGTGAAAGAGGGATATCAGCAAATGATATTGTGCCCATAATTGCCCGACGGAGTCCATTTATAATTATTGCAATGCTAGCTGTGTTAAAGGCGGGGGGTGCATATATGCCCGTTTCTCCCGATTTTCCCGAGCAAAGAATTGAATATATGATAAAAAATGCAAACGCAAGGCTTGTGCTGACCTGCGGTTACAGCTGCACATTTGCAGAGGAAATAAAGCTTGAAAGCTTTGATTATTCCTACATCTCCGAAGCTCCCTTGAACTGCGGCTGCCCCGATGATATCTGTTATGTTATATTTACATCGGGCTCTACGGGAAAGCCTAAGGGCACTGCCATAACTCACAGAAATGTAATGAATTACTGCGCCTGCAACAGGTTTAATGTTGCGGGAAAAATCATTAAAAATGACATAAAAAGCATTGTGTCGGTGACGGATATCGTATTTGATATTTTCGTCACGGAAAGTATTCTGCCGCTGCTAAACGGCATTGTCATTTACCTTGCGGACGATGAGCAAGCAATTTCTCAGAAAGCACTGAGCAAACTGATTTTGGAAAGCGGTGCGCAAGTGCTGCAAACTACTCCCACAAAAATGCGCAGCTATCTTTTTGATAAAAATGAGCTTAGTTATCTTTCCGTACTTCGTGCTGTTATTTTGGGAGGAGAGGAATTATCTAGGGAGCTCTGCGCGCAGCTGAAAAAATACACCCATGCAAAAATATACAATATTTACGGTCCTGCGGAAACTACCGTCTGGTCGGCGCTGACCCTTGCGGATGAAAATGACATTACCATAGGAAAGCCTGTGGCAAACACACGTATTTATATCCTTGATAATGAGCAAAAACCTGTTCCTGTTGGAACGATGGGCGAGATCTGCATATCGGGCGACGGTGTGGGAAAAGGGTACATAAATGCTCCCGAGCTTACTGCGGAAAAATTTCTGCCCGACCCGTTTTTTGACGGAGATGTGATGTACAGAACGGGCGATATGGGGCTGATGCGCTGTGACGGAAATATTGAGTTTTGGGGCAGAAAGGATCATCAGATAAAACTTCGGGGACTTCGCATAGAGCTTGGGGAAATTGAAAGCGTTATGAGCAGCTTTGATGGCATTGAGCACGCTGCGGCGGTTTGCAGAAATGACAGCAAGGGAGAAAAATATCTTGCGGGATATTATACCTGTGAAAAAGAAATCAACGAACGGGCGCTCCGTACATATATGTCGGAAAGGCTGCCCGCTTATATGATACCAAACGTATTTACTTGTCTGCCGCAAATGCCTATGACCCAAAGCGGAAAAATTTGCAGAAATGAACTGCCCGCACCCAATATTTCCAAAAAGCATTATACAAAAGAAATAACAGTTCCCGTGAATGAAAGGGAAAGACAGTTATGCGGCATTATGGCAAAGGTTCTCGGCGTTCCTTGTGTTGGAACAAACGAGGATTTCTTTGAACTTGGCGGCGACAGCTTTTTGGCAATGGAATTTGCATCAATAGCCGAGTACAGCGGATTTTCCTTTACTCCGCGAAGCGTTTACAAATATCGTACCATTAAAGCACTGAGCGCAGCACTTTCGAAAAATGAGAACAAAAAAATCTCCCATAAAAATTACAGCCGTTACCCTATGGAAAGGACAAGCAGCGATCTGAAATTATTTGAAATGTTCGCTATGCTTTCAAAAAAGCTCTATCAATTTGATGTTTCGGGACTGGAAAAGCTTGATTTTAGCCAAAAGTATATTTTCTGCCCCAATCACGAAAGCGATCTTGACTGTATGTGGGTGTGGGCGGCTCTCAGCGGTTTTGCAGATTTAAATGACACCTGTGCACTCATTGCGAAGGAGCATCTTGAAAAGGATATTTCACGTCTTGTTTTCAGAATTTCGGGCGGAATACCTATTGACCGAAAGGGCGATTTTGCGCCTTCTTTGAAACGTGCAATAAATGTTTTGAAGAGAGAAAAACAGTTCCTGCTTATCCACCCCGAGGGAACCCGCACCAGAAACGGAAGGCTTTCCGAATTTAAAAAAGGAGCGGCTGTTATCTCAAAAAAATCGGGTGTCAAGATAGTTCCTGTTTATATTATGGGAGCGGGAAAAATCTATCCCGTAAACAGAAAATATCCACAGCTTTTTGATATGGCGGCAATGAAAAAATATCCGCTGAAAATATGCTTCGGCACACCTGTGGAGCCTGCGTCAAAAACTGCGGAGCAGATCACCGAAGAGATAAAGCGTCAGATAATCATAATGAAAAGAGATGAAAAGAATGGTAATAGCAACAGACGCTGACGGCGTTCTTACAGATATGTCGGGATTTAATTTTCTGTACGGCGAAAAATTTTTCGGACATAATCCTGTGGATATTTCGGGATATACAACTGCTGAGATATTCGGGGAAACCAAAACAAGAGAATTTCTTTTCGGTCTGAGATATTTTTATGATTACTGCTGCCGTCTGAAGCCTCGGGAAAATGCCGCAAATGTATGCCAAAGGCTTTGCTCCGATGGGCACAGCTTGTATGTGATAACGGCTAGAAAATTTTCTACAATGAAAACTCCTCTGGGCAGTCTTAGCAGAAATTTATTCAGAAAATGGACTGAGAAAAATAAACTTGCTTTCGGGGATATTTTCTTTTGTTCCGAGGAAAATACACCCCCACAAAAACTTGAATTTTGCAGACAGATCTCGACAGATATTATGATAGATGACAAGCCCGATATTGCACTATTTCTTGCGGAAAACGGCGTTCATGTACTGCTTTTTGATGCACCGTACAATAAGTCTGTGAAGCATAAAAACATAACAAGAGTTCACAGCTGGGACGATATATACAGATATGTGAATAATTCCCAATAATACATCATACTAAATACCTGGGCAGCAATGCAAGAGATTATGTAAAATTCTTTATTGGATAAAACTCATTAATTTTGTAATCCTGATATTGCAAAAAAATTTTTATGTCAACTCTTGTAATTTCATACTGATTATAATATAATCATAATCAGAAAATCTCTTTGGAATTGTGAATTAATTCATATATTTTGCAACACATCGAAACTAAAGGTATTTGACGCAAACCAAAAATGTGATTTTAGGGGTATGTTATGGCTAGATTTACATTATATTTGATATTGTCAATATCAGTTGCCTCCGCAAGAAACTCATTTTCTTCCTGAAGCCGCTTGTTTTCTTTGGCAAGCTCCTTGTTGGTACGGCGAAGCTGCTGCAGCTCTTCTTCAAGCTTTGATACATTGCTGTCGCTGCGTTTTTCAAGATGAAGATTTCCTTTACGGGCTTCCTTTACCCAGCCATACAGGGTATTGTAGGATATTCCCAGTTCTTCACTTGCATTTTTACAGCCTTTTTCCTCTACGAGTTTTAAGGCTTCCTCTTTGTATTCTCGGTCATATTGCTTTACCTGTCCCATATTGACACTCTCCTTTTTCTTCTATTATATTTTGGTGGCGGGATTGTGTCAAGTTTTATTATACTACATCACTTTACTGAGTTTCAGGTGCCTTTGCTGTCGCCTGTTACCGTTTCCCATCATTAGCGCAAAACGCAAAGCTTCTTTTTCTGTGAGCCAAATATCCCACAAAAGCCAGCAGCAGCCACATCACCAGCGAAACCGCTGAGGAGGAGAAAACTGTCCTGTGCAGGGGGATAAGAATGTCGGAGGCGGTGTTTATCAGACTGTTTGCGGCGTTCACAAAGGGCATGATCCCCAAGAACATTCCGCCGAAAAGTATTGTCGCAAGTCCCGCAATAATGTACACTACGGACACGTTTTTCATTCTTGATGAAGCTGCGCCGTCGGCATATCCGAACATATATACAGCTGCTGTAAGTGTCCCCGACCACAATATATTGATAAGTATCAGCAGGGGCAGAGCAGGTGGCTTTATCTGATAATATCCCGAAATAATAAGCAGTGCGGGGGGCTTTTTCATTGCCGCAGACAGTACGCCGTACAAAACCCCGTTTACCGCTGCCATAGAAAATGACGTCACTATGGAGTGTATCGCAAACGCCTTTATTTGTAACATTCGCTGACAGGACGCCGCAGCCGAAAGCCTTGTGTGGAGCGGGTAAACTATCCGTCCAATGACGTAAGCACCTGCAATGGCGGCAGCGTCAAAGCCCATAGGCAGGAGCTTCCCGAGGAATATCAGCAGTATTTCGACAGCGAGGACTATCCCCCAAAGTGGAAGAGCAAGCTGTGTGCAGACCGCCGCCGAGCCTTTCAGACGTGAATTCATCAGTTCTCCTCCTTGCTTTCGGCGGTGCCCGTCATTTCGGCGAACACTACTTCAAGATTTAGCTTTGAAAAGCTGAGATGATTGTCGGAGCTAATGGGACGCACACCCAGCACAAAGGCGGTTTTTCGTTCACCGTTTACCACCGAGCCGAACACCTTTTTGCCAATGGTGTAGTCGTCCACAATGCCACGCTTGCCCTTGACGGAGTAGCCGTTTTTGGTGAAAAACTCCACGGGGCAGCAGCAGATAAGCCGTCCGTCATTTATCATGGCAACATGGGTGATAAAGCCCGCTGTTTCCGCAACGAGATGTGTTGCAAGGCAGATAGTTTTTCCGTCCGACTCAAACTTTTTTGCGGCTGCGGCGTAAAATTTGCGGCGTGTCAGGTCGTCCAGCAGCCGCACGGGTTCATCTAAAAAGGTGAATTCCGCCCCCGAGGAAAGTGCCAGCAAAGCATTCAGCAGCGGCTGTTCCTTGTCGGAAAGTGATTTTATGCGGTCATCGGGGGATATCTTGAAATCCGCCAGAAGCTGATAGGCGTATTTCTCCGAAAATTTCGGGTAAAGCCGCTTCATTGCTTTGACCGCCGAGGACACCTTTAAAAGCTTCGGGTACATTCTTGCCTCCGCAGAGCAGCATATCTCCGACATAAGTGTGTCATCTGTGAGGATAGACTGACCGTCCGCAAGAACGGTGCCGCTGTCGGGCATTATCCGTCCGCCCGCAAGGGACACTAAGGTAGTTTTTCCCGAATTTTCTCTGCCGTATATGCCGTAAAAGCAGCCTTGATCGAACTGAGCAGTCAGTCCCGAAAGGGCGGTGTATTCCTTGAAATCCTTTTTGACATTCATAAAATTTATGGCTTTCATGTCGGGACCTCCATTCTTTATAAAATACGCTTTGTAGGGGACGGGTTTCCCGTCCGGATTTTACCGATAAAGCTATCGGAACCCCGCCCTACAAAATCGGCTGGGATTTTTTGTCAATATATATTAATTTGAAAGAAAGGGTATTTATGAAGAAAATACTAATTTTGATACTGTCAGCGGCTCTCCTTTGCTCCTGCGGGAATGAAAAGCGTCAGGCGACCTCCCCCGCAGAAAGCTTGTCGGTCACGGAAACCGCCGTAAGCGAACAAACTGACATACCCGAAGAAAGCAAAATCCCCGAAAAAGAGGAAAACAGATACCCGATTGTTGAGTACACTTTGGAGGAGCAAACCGTTTTTTACGGCACTTTTCCGCCTATTGAAGCGATTTTCGAAAAGAACGCCGAAAAGCTTGCGGACGTGTCCTTGTGCGGACAAGCCGTGCTGGACGAGTACATTTCTCCCCGTTCCGATGCTGCCGAGCGTGCCGAAGTTCTCCGACAGGTAAAGGCACTGTCCGACGAGATCTGTGCGGACTGCAAGACCGATTCCGAGCGTCTTTACGCTATTTGCGACTGGGTGAGCAGGAACATTTACTATGATTTTGACGCCCGCAACAGCGAGGTCACCGCTGAGGTAATTTGTCTGAAAAATGTTCTGGAAACCAAACGAACCACCTGTGCGGGCTATGCCACCTTTACGGCAGCACTTTGCGGTGCGCAGGGTATTGTCTGCGTTGACCTTCGGGGCGGCAGTTCATCGGAGGGCTGGAAGCGTTCCGAACTGGCGGACGCACCTATAAACCACGAGTGGAACGGTGCGATCATTGACGGGGAATGGGTTTTCTGCGATACTACGTGGGCTTCACAGAATTCCTACGAAAACGGCGCATATTTCCAAAATGAGCCGCTGACCCCTTTTTATTATGGTTTGGATTTCGGTCAGATGAGCATTGAGCATCGCATTGACATTGCGGAATTCAGGGATTTTTACGGTATTTTTGGAAATAATTCTCCGCAAAATCAAGGATAAATTCCGCAAATTTTCCCGTTTCGGCGTTTTCACATACCATTGCGGGAATGTCGCCCAGGGCGGCGTTCAGTCCGTTGTCGGGGACAAGTGCAATGTCCGCCGAAAGGAGCATAGGAATATCAAATTCGCTGTCCCCGGCGGCTATGGTTGTTTCGGGGGACAGCCTTTTTTTCAGCCGCCTAAGGGCGTTTCCCTTGTTAAGCCCTTTTGGGAGAATGTACACCTTTGAACCGTTTGTCAGTATGTCAACCGTTTTTGTGTCAAGCTGTGAGCCTAGCATTGAAACGGTTTCATCGGGGTTATCCGACTTTGTGAAGATAAAGGAATCGTCCACAAATCTTACCTCAAAGGAGCGGTTTTTGTCCGATTCAAGGAGGTTTTTGCCCCGTTCAAGTTCGTGTGCGGCGGCGTTTATAAGCTGTTCGGATTCCGTTCTCCATTGCCTGTCGGGAACGCCGTTTATGAGGAGCGTCCCGCCGTTTGTGGTAACAGCCATGGGCGGTTCATTTCCGAAAATCGATATACGCCGAAACTGCTCCACCGATCGGGTGGTTATGGGTATGGGGAGAATCCCCGAGGACAGACCTTTCAGCTTTTCCACCGCTTCGGGTGTCATATAGGAAAGCCTCTTCCAAACGCCGTGAATATCTCCCTCTTCAACGCAAATATGGGAGTTTTCGGCTTTTTTGTAGCTGTGGATAAGCGTGTTGTCAAGGTCGAGAGCCAGCAGTATCATAAAAAACTCCTCATTTCAGAAAATCGGGCAGCAGGGCAATTATCATTGTCAGGGAAACGGCAAAAATCATCAGAAAAGCATTTGCGGCATATCGGAAACGTTCTTTGCCGTTATTATTATATGTCCTTCTCAGACGGACAGATAATATGAGAGATAGAAAGCATACAGGTGCGGCGACAATGAAAAACATTCCGTCCTTCATTACACATCACCGTGACTTTTTTCGCCTAAGGTTCGGATAATTCCGCAAGCCTTGTATCGTGTGAGAGGATAACGCTTTACGGGGACGTTCTTTTCCTCCGCCAGACGCAGAAGGTGACTGACACAGCTTTCGTCCTCCAAATTGTCCGCAATAAGCAGACAGTAGGGGACACGCCGCAGCAGCACTCGGGTGGCTTCTCCAAGCCCCGGCTTTACAAGATTAATGTCGTCAATGTCAAAATCGGCGGCAATGCGTTTTACTTCGTCAATGCCTGTTCCTTCGGGACGTGCTTCAAGGGGCAGGTCGGCGAGGGCAAGGCGCATAGCGTTTTCTATCTTATTGATATATTCAATGGATAGATCTTCCTTTTCCAGATCATAATGATAAGCCGCACCGTGGAAGTCCTCATCACCGATAATGTCGCTTCGCAGAAAGGTTCTGCTTATCAGCCCCGAAACGGTGGAATTCAGAATGGAACTGGGGATAAGAATATCCTTGTAAGTGCCGCAAAGCTCGGTGATGTTTGCGGGGTCTGCAAGCACGGCAAGGCTGCCCGACACGCCGTCATAATCGGCAAGGGCTTCGGTGAGAGTGCCCAGAATTGCCCCCTTTCCCGTCCAGCCGTCAACAAAGCATATTTCCTCGGGGCGGTGCTGCGTGAGAATGTAGGACATAGCGTTCCTGTCAATGCCGATACCTCTGATTATGGAAATGGTGTAATGCGCCGCATTGATGCCGAAACGGGCAAGCAGGCAGCGTTTCATCAAAATTCCCACAGGCGTTCCCGCACGGGCAAGGGACACAAGGGCAATTTTTCCGTCGGGGTGCGCCTTGCAAAGCCTGTTGCAGACGGAAACTACTGCTTGGGCGGTTTCAAATGCACACCGCTCCAGAGCGTCATTGTATTCCTTCAAATATTTCTCCGATGGGCGGTATTCCAGGGGCAGCATTTCCGAATAGTGTGCGCCCTGTTCAATGCGCCGCTGACGTTCCTCGGCGGGCAGCGGTTCAACAAGACCCGTTATGTCCCTCAGCAGAACGGTAACGTCCGACGGGGAATAGGAGCAGGGCATTGCCGCCTCCCAGCTGACGAAAAAGAAGCTGTCCGTTTCGGGAAAAGCGTCGGTCAGCTGCGCAAAACCGTCCTTCTTCGGGCTGTCGGTCACGGCAATAACAATGTCGTATTTATCGAGATTGTAAAGGTAGGTAGTTCTGTTTTTATCGTAAAAGCTTTCAAGCTTGATTCTCGAAAACAGCGGGTAATTCTCTTTGAAATGTGGTTCGATGGGGCTTCGTGTGGTGGAATGGGTGTACACCTCCGCACCCTGCCGTTGCAGCTTTTCGGCGGCGTTAATAGCGGGGTACATACATTCCTCCGTGCCGATAACTGCTATTTTCTTCCCCGAAATTTCGATGTTTTTTCGTTCCAAAATTCGCAGAAGCTGTTCGGCAAGGCTGTCACATGCGGCGGAATAATCGTCCGCAGAAACTCCGCTTCTCGGGTCAAGCATGCCCTTTATTCGGAGATATTCGCAGTTCGGAGTGCTTTTCCGCAAGGGGATATTCTTCGGCGGCTCGGGTATTAAACTGTCCATATAATCGGACATATCTATTTTCATAAGCCAGTAGAAATCATATCCCGACTCGGCAAGCTCGTTCGTCCTCTCCTCGGACATTCCGTTTAAAATGGAACAGGCGGAATATGTGATATTGTCGGGAACCTTTGGGTTGGCTTTTAGTGCGTTTATGAAATTTACGATGGTTTTGCCCGTGGTTATTTCGTCCTCAACGAAGATAACTCTTGTTACGCCGTCAAACAGCCTTGCAGTGCTTTTGCATTGCAGAGTCTGCTCGGTGGCGTGGGAGTGTTCCTCGGAAAATTCGGCAGCATATTCGCAGTTTGTGAGCTTTTCTCTCGTTGTGTGGATATATCGTGAGCCGTGAAACGCCCTTGCAACGGCAGCACCAACAGCGGTCGCCGTTTCCGCAAAGCCTATAAACAAAATGTTTTCGGACGGTTCGGAAACATTTTTCTTTACCTCCTCGGCTAATTCCGCAAACAGTTTCAGCGGAATGTCGGGGGAGATGGGAAAATGCTTTCCCTGACACTTATCCACAAGGATAAAGCTCCTCTTTGCGTTGTTTTCACGTCTTGAAACGCAGGCAAGCTGTTTTGGTTCAAAGGACGATCTGTTACAGAGAAGCTTCAAAGCCTGTCACCTCGCTGTCCTCGGGAAGCTCCATTGGTGTTTCCACATAAGCGACCCTTGACGGAACACGCTTTAGCATCCACTTTTTATCAATGCCAAGCAGCTGATTTACCGCAAGATTGGGGATATTCACCCCTGCGCCCGTACAGGAAAGCTGTATTCCTCCCGACATTCTGGTGTTTACCTCCAGCAGATAGGGGTTGCCGTTGTGGTATTTGAACTGTATATTGCAGGGAGTTTTCAGCCCCGTGTATTCGAAAAAGCGTTCGCAAAGGGAGATAATGGTGTGGTCATAGCGAATTTCGGCAATTCGTGAGCCTGTCTTGAATCTGGGAATGATAATGTTTCCGTCGGCAGTCATCAGACAGTCCGCACTGACCTCGCAGCCGTCAAGATAGGGCATTACGATGAAATTGGGCAGACTTTCCCGCTCGGAAAGGGCTTCAACAGCCTGTTTGTAGGAAATTTTCATTCCCGGCTGGACGAAAAGCCCGTTGTAGCCCGCCATTCTGTCGTCAATAACACGGAAGCTGACAGCACCCTCATCATGGGCAAGCTTTATGCAGGCACGGTCGTTTTGGGCGGTAATTTTTTCGTAAGCGTCCTTAAATTCCGAAACATTTCGGATAACGTATCTTTCGGGAATTACCTCGGGGGCAAACTCGTTGAAAAGGCGGTATGTACAGTCCTTGTCGGACAGGTTCATCAGCTTGTTATAGTCATAATCAGCCAGCACGGAAACGCCAATATCCTCAAATTCCGTCACACGTCTGATAATGGCAGTCATTTTCCTGCGGGGAAGAAACAGCCTGATTTTATGCTCCTTGCAGAAGCTCAGGCAGTAGTTTACATATTCGTCGTCGTCGGAAATGGACGGTTCCTTGTACCATTCGTCACACGCCAGCTTGATAACGGAGTCAAAGTTCTCGTTGGTGCCTATGACATAAAAATCCATAGATGTGTCCAATTTTATAAGATTAATGATATGATATGCGGTGGAGAACCAGTGGTTGAGCCAGATTCTTACAGTTTTCATTTTTTACCTCTTTATATAAACCTTGCGGGGATTTTTTATTTTACGCCGTAAATTGATGCCAGAGTAACGGTTTTTCTCGCCCAGTTTTCGTGGACCTTGACCTCGTTCATACGTCCTCCCGACGGGCTTTTTGCAACTGCCAGACCGTCCCCGTCATTCCAGTTAAGTATGCTCAGAGCGTCCTTGTAATCCTCCTCGGAAACGGTGAGGGATTCGTTAATAACGGGCAGCTGTGTGGGGTGGATAGCGGTTTTTCCGATAAAGCCGTTAAGTCTGTCCAGCGCAAGTTCCGCACGAAGTCCCTTTGCCCACTGTCCGTCGGGATCGTTTCCGAAATATTCCCAAACAGGCGCAGAAACCACATAATCACGTCCGAAAACATTGAAAATATCCGCAAGAGTATTCCGCACAACGGTTATATCGTAAATGGTGCGGTCTGCGGGTCTGCGGAAACCGAATCGGCTGCAAAAATCGTTGCCGCCCACACGGATATTCAGCACCAGCTTTGAAATGGTGTCCACGGCAGACTTTATCTCGGTAATTGCCTGCAAACGGCTTTTCAGGTCGATGACCTCGGTGGATTCGAGAATGGGCATACAGTAAATATTCTGTTTGCCGCTGTTTATCTCCGTCATAACTTCGATGTATGAAGCGGCGTTGCGGCGGTCAAATTTGGGCAGAATAAAGCCTGTGAGCAGCTCGTAATCGCAGATTTTTTCGTAAATTCGCAGGAGCTGTTCGGCGGAACGCACCCTTACAAAAATCAGCGGCAGTTCGCTTTTGCGGACATTTTCGAGAATTATTTCCCGATAGATGCTTTCAAAGGTGTTATAAAGGCAGTTTTCAGCTTTTTCCACAAAGTTATCCCCCACGCTGTCCTCCAGACAAAGGGAAACGGAACGCAGTCCCGCATATTTCTTGGTCGTGATAAAGTCCGAAGCCTTGGGGTTCAGGGCAGGGCAGTAGAGAAGTCCGCCGAGGGCGTATTGAAGCACGAATTTATCGTTATGCGCCTTTTCGGAACGCTTTGTAAAGCTTGTTGAAGAGGAAGGTCTAATATTTACTGAGTCCATTACGTTGTCCTTTCTATACTATCTGCAAGCCTGTGCTTTCGCAGAGCCTTCGCAGTCCGTCACGGTAGCCTGCACCTACGCAGCAAAGCTTCCAGCTGTTCTTGTATCGGTAGAATTCTACGGCGACGATAGTTGTTTCCATCAGCAGATTATCGGGGGAGAAAACCAGCGTGTTCTTGCCTTTTAGGGTGAATGTCAGCCCCTTGACCTTTGAGAAATTCTGTCGGGGGTCATTCCCGTAAACGGAATAGGCAAGGGAAATTCTTTCGATATTTTCGGGAATTTTCGAGAAATCCACAGTGACCGTTCTGTACGGGCTTTTGTCGTCATAGCTGATACTTCCGCACTTTGAGCGGGTGTTCCCGAAGAACACAAGGCAGTCGTCCTCGGTGGCTTTAGCGTTTTTGTCAAGCAAAAATGTGTAGGCATCTATTTCCATATCGGCGGGGAAATTTGCCGAAAAGCTTATTTCAACCTTGTTTCCCAGATAATCCGCCGCAGAGATCCGCTGACCTCTTGCAAGAGGGACATTAGCTCCCGTGGGAACAGTCTTTTCCGACGGACGGGACACCTTGTTGTAGCCCAAAAGCTGATCTCTTGTCAGCACAACGGAGCGTCCCTCGCTTGGTATGGGTGTCATATTTGGTGCAGCCTTGAACACGGAAGCACCGTCAGTAAAGGAGGACGCATCTCCGTCAGCCGTTCCGAAAATATACGCACGCCTGTTCAGCTGCGATTTGAAGATAACATCTCCATAAAGGTATGTACCCTTGCGCAGGGGTTCGGAGGTTATGGTGACTGTTGAAGCACCTGCGGGAATTTTTGCAGGTGAGAAGCTGACGTCCTTTGCGGTGGAGATTATCTCCGTTTCCGAGGGGACGCAAAGCTCCATTTTGAAGGTGTTTTTCTGTCCGTCAGGGAATTTTCCCAGCTTAATATTTACGGGAACACCCCAGTAGCCGTCCTCATTTCCCATTCCTCGGACAGCGCCGATTATCTCCACATTTTCCGCAGTAACTCCGGGAGCGGTGCAGACGATGGCGAAGGAGGCGTTGTCACGGGGCTGTCCTGTCAGCTCAATGCGCAGATTTTTCAGGCGGACATTTGGTGCGGAAACAGTCAGCACTGTGCCGCTTTTCACCCAAAGAGTGGTATTGTTCCCCGTTACAGTGCATTGTTTTGCAATGACAAACGGTCCTTCAAATTCGCCGCAAGGCAGTAAAGCCGTACCGCCTGCGGGGACGTTGTTCAAAATTTCGTCCACCGTATCTGCCATATTATTTCCCCCTTTCGCACTATTTTTTGATACTTTTCATTCAGTATCGCATACATTAACATTATAACATTTTATGAAAAGAAAATCAAGGGCAATTTTGGAAATTCTCACAAAAAAAGCCCTCCCGTCCCAAAGGAACGGGAGAGCCGAAAAATGAAATATTAAACGTTGACGCCGTAAGCTCTGCAAAGAGCCTCCAGACCGCCGCTGTAGCCTGCGCCAACAGCGTTGAACTTCCACTCGCCGTTATAGCGGTAAAGCTCGCAGACAACCAGAGCGGTTTCAATGGAGAATTCCTCCATAAGGTCGTATCTGAGCATTTCCTCGCCGTTCATATCGTCGTCGCTGTTACGCTTGCAGACTCTTACGAAAGCGTTGGAAACCTGTCCGAAATTCTGGTGACGAGCAGCAGCTTCGTGGATAGTAACGGTGATAGCGATCTTTGCGATGTTCTGAGGAAGCTTGTTGAAGTCTATAAGAATAACCTCGTCATCGCCTTCGCCCTCGCCTGTCAGATTATCTCCCGTGTGGACAACTGCTCCGTCATATCCCGAAAGATTGTTGTAGAAGATGAAGTCCTCGTCCTTTAAAACCTTGCCGTTTTCACCCAGCAGGAAAGCACAAGCATCCAGGTCAAAATCGTAGCCGCCGTCATAGCTGTTTGTATCCCAGCCAAGACCGATAAGAGCCTTTGTCATTGACTTGTCAAGACTTACTCTCTGTCCTTTAGAAAGATTTACACCCATTTTTATTCAACCCCTTTATTACATATAACGCTTAGCAACATCGGAAATACCGTTTGCGTCGATTCCTTCGCCGACAGCACTGAATTTCCATTCGCCGTTGTATCTGTAAACCTCGCCGAATATCATAGCAGTTTTTCCGCTGTAATTGTCGGTGAGATTGTACTTGCAAAGCTCCTTGTTGGTATCTGCGTCAACAATTCTGATAAATGCGTTCTGTATCATTCCGAAATGCTGTGCTCTTTCTCTTGCCTGATAGATTGTTACTGCAATAACGATCTTCTCGCAGTACTGTGGAACGTCCCGCAGATCTATCATTATCTGCTCGTCGTCACCGTCGCCTGCGCCTGTCAGGTTATCGCCCATATGCTGAACAGCACCGCTCTTATGTTTAAGATTGTTATAGAAAACATAGTCGTCCTTGTTTGCAAGCTTGCCGCCTGCGGAAAGGAGAAGTGCGGAGGCGTCGCAGTCAATATCTTGAGGCTTAGGGGCGAAAAGTCCTCTCTTCTGAGCGACCTCGTCCCAGCCCAGACCTACTATAACTCTTTTCAGAGATGAATTTCCTTTTGTAAGGTCAACCTTCTGACCTTTTTGAAGATTAACAGACATATTTTACAGTCCTTTCTTTATGGTTATGTATTATGAAACGGTGGAAGTTACGCTGACATAGCTGAGCATTGAGTTATACACCTTGATGGTTGGAGC
>CAMCRP010000053.1 GCA_945877315.1 uncultured Ruminococcus sp.
CGCCCTGAACAATTGATGGCATAGAAATAATGCTTCCCATATGTTTTCATAGGATACTTTTCTATATAGTCGAAAAGAATTCTGACATTATCTTTTTTTCGGTTTGTTTTGGGCAGAAGAGCAATATTTTTATCATGCAGTGCAGATAATTGTTCTATGGTCGCAAGAGAATCCTTTGCGGCAGCTGAAACTGCTTCAAGGAAAAATATGACCCACTGCTCATAATTACCGGAACGTCTGACATCGGATATTCTGTCATAGTATTCAATCTGATTCTTTTTCAAAAAATATGAAATATATATTACGGGATAGGAAAGCAGCTTTTGCTCCATAAGATAAAGAAGAATCATTAGTCTGCCGATCCTGCCGTTTCCGTCAAGAAATGGGTGAATGGTTTCAAACTGGTAGTGAATGAGAGCAATTCGTATCAGAGCGTCATAATCCTCATTCTCATTCATGAATTTTTCCAGATCTGACATAGCTGTTATCATATCGTCCTTGTTAGGTGGGATATATCTTGCATCTTTTAACGAGCAATTTGCAGGACCAATCCAGTTCTGAGAAGTACGGAATTCTCCGGGATTTTTTTCCTGACCTCTTACACCTTGCATAAGTTCATTGTGAATCTCACGAAGAAGACGACAGCATAGCGGCAGCGTTTTCAGGCGTTCAAGCGCATAATTTGTTGCGTGAACGTAGTTAATGACGTCGGCTACATCAAGATTACTGTTTGTGTCGATTTCCGGGTCTAATACATCGTCAAGAGTACACTGTGTTCCTTCGATCTGTGAGGAAATAAGAGCCTCTTTTCTGACATACATGGAAATAAAAAGGTCGGTGTTAGGAATAAATCGGGCAGCTGTATCCAGCTTTACCAATTCACGGTTGGCTTCAACGAGCTTTGAAACCATATTACTGTCTATTACAAGTGCCGGTTCGGGCGGCAAAGGATTTGGCTTGAAGCTTGAATAGCTTGAATCACCGCTGAGGTTTGTTACGAATTCGCCGGCTCTGTTCATAAATAATTCCTCCCATAGTTTTTGAAATAACTATATATATTATACCCTGCTTATTTCAGAAAGTCAACAATAAACTGAAATAAGAATTGAAAATCATTAATACTATTTCAAAAAGTATGCTTCACCTTGAAATAATCAGACTGAAAACATTTCACTATTTCAAAAAGTAATAATTTTCAAATTAGAGAAATTCTGACATTGGTGAAACACTGTTTCACCAATCGAATAACGTTTCTATCAGTATGTGCAGAATCGTCAGCAAGCCGTTGACAGATTCAAAAAATCAAGAAAGGACTGATAAAAATGCAGCTTATCATAAGCGAAAAGCCATCCACAGCCAAAATCATAGCGGCAGTTGTGGGCGCAGCAGATAAAGAATATGACGGAAAGGAGTTCTGCTACAAGGGCAACGGCTACTACGTTGTCAATGCCCGAGGGCATCTGTATAGCCTGGGAATGCCCGAGGATTACGGATACAGTAAGGTTTACAGACTGGACGAGCTGCCCATGTTTCCCACATTTGAGCTTTTCCCCGAATGTGACAGTACAAACGGACTCCGCAGAATTATTGCAAAGCTCATAAATCTGCCCGAGGTGGAATCTATAATTTGTGCAACAGACGCAGGACGTGAGGGCGAGCTTGTTTTCCGTCATATCTACAACGCTAATAAATGCACAAAGCCTGTTTACAGAATGTGGTGCAATTCCATGACTGATGAAGCAATAAAAAAGTGCCTTGAAAACCTTCCTCCCGACAGCGAATTTGATGGTGAGTACAAATCCGCACTTGCAAGAGAACAGTCGGACTGGCTTATCGGTATGAATTTATCTCGTCTTTATGGTGTTATGGATAACTATCCCCACAGAGTAGGCAGAGTGAAAACACCTGTGCTTTCAATTATCGTTCAAAGGGATAAGGAGATAGAGAGCTTTTCAAAAACGACTTCATATCGCCTTGAAATGGATAATGGTGCTTTATCCGAACAGGTTTATGCCACAAAGGAAGAAGCGGAAAAGGTGCTTGCGGCAAGCAAGGGTACAGATGCCAATGTGCAGTCAGCTATAACCGAAAACAAAAGCAAAAACAGACCTCTTTTGCACAGCTTGACCACACTCCAGCAGGAGGCAAACAGGGTGTACGGATATACCGCAAAGGAAGTGCTTGAAGCGGTACAGAGCCTTTATGAAAAGAAATTCACCACATACCCGAGAACAGACTGCAACTACATTTCCGAGGATATGCGGGGAAAGGTCATTGCCGTAGTCAGCAAAATGGTGGATCGTGAGGAATACTCCGAGCGCAGCAGAAAGCTGCTGGGACAGGCTCTCAATTTCGACAGCAGAATCATAAACAACAAGGCAATGGAAGGACATGACCATCATGCTATTATCCCCGAGGAAAATACGGACAGCCTTGACAGGCTTACGGAACGGGAGCGCAATGTTTATCATCTCATCGTGAACAGGCTGCTTTGTGCGGTGGATAAGCCCTATACATATTCGGAAACCAATTATGATTTTTGGTGCAATGATGTTACATATAAGTTGAAAACAGTAAAGCCTTTGGAAATGGGCTGGAAGGCATACGATACCGAAACCGATGAAGCAAATAATTCCGATTTTTCATGCGCAGAGGGCAGCACATTTATCCCCGGGGATATTCATATCAAGGTATGTGAAACGCAGCCTTTAAAGCATTTCACAGATGCGAGCCTGTTATCCGTAATGAACAACATAGATAACCGAATTGAGGACGAAGATCTGAAAACGGCGGTCAAAGGCAAGGGTATCGGCACAGAAGCTACCAGAGCCGATGTTATTGAGCAGCTTATTGAGGTGGGATATGCGGAGAGAAAAGGCAAGAATATTGTATCAACTCCCTTGGGCAGAGATTTCATAAATTCCCTTCCCGAAAGCCTTAAATCCCTTGAAAGAACGGCAGAGTGGGAGCAGACATTTAATAACATTAAGGAAAAGGGATTCGATCCTGACAAGTTCATTGATGAGATAAAGGCGTTTGTCACATCTGTTGTGAATTATGAAAAAAGTCCGTCAAGGCATAGAGAACCGCTGAAATATGAAAATCCCAAAGCAAAGCAGCGAGAAACTCTCGGGACCTGTCCCCGATGCGGAAAAAACATTTTCGAGGGTGAGAAAAATTTCTACTGTGAAAGCGGAAAGGACGGCTGCGGCTTTACTGTCTGGAAGAATGACAAGTTTATCGAGGATAGTATTACTCCCGAGCATATGAAAATGCTTCTTTCAAATAAGCCCGTAAAGCTCCGAGCAAAAGCGAAGGACGGGAAAGTATTTGCCGCAGAATACAACCTTGAGGACACAGGAAAATATGTCAATCTGAAAAGGGTGAAGGCAGAAAAGGTATCTCTCGGAAAATGCCCCAAATGCGGCAGCGATGTATATGAGGGCGAAAAGAATTTCTATTGCAGTGCAGGCAGGGATAAATGCGATTTTTCCATTTGGAAGGAAGATAGATTCAACTCAATAACCATAACCGCTGCCAATGTTAAGGACGTGCTTGATGGCAAGCCTTTCTACAAGGTCAAGAAACAGGTAGGCGGCAATCCTCTGAAAATAAAGTATGTTATGAGCATAAACGGAAAATATGTAAATTTCAAGGAGGCTAATGAATAATGCCGAAAGAGGTCAATCTTTTTACATACTGCGGCTCATCGCAGATGAAGGAAAAGCTGTGGCGGGATATGTTCATTGCTCACATTTTCGGTGTGGATATGCCCGAGGATATTGAGGTGCGAAGGCTTTCGGACATCATAAAGAGAGGAATATCCGGTAAGGAGTTTTCACCCGCACTTGCATCGCTGCTTATCCTTTACGGCGGCGGATATATTGATGATGACGCATTTATCAGAATTATGCCCGACTGTGAGAATTATTCCGATGAAATTGCCGAGGTGGAAAAAATTCTTGTGGAGCAGGGCAATGACGAAGATGAGGACAGATACAACGGCAGGATCATTCAGAATGTTCTCTTGTGTGCGGCATACTCAAAGAAATTTGATGAAATGCAGCAGATAGATATTCAGTCTGCCCTTGCACTTTATGACAGCAGCTACACAATAATCTCCGAAGGATTTGTTCATCTGAAGGATAAGGAATTTCTCGGTATGCTGCTGGAGAATGACATTGAGTTTGCTGCCGTAATTACCGATGGCAAAAACATTTCACTTGAAAAGCTGACGAAGCTTGATATACAGAATGGTTTGGATAACGGTGATTTCAATGATCTGAAGGAATATGTGGAAAGACTCATGAAGGGTGAGAAACCTTCCGAGCTTTCCATAAAGGACTGTGTTCTCCTTGACATAAAGGATATTGCATATCTGACAGCAGTGTATAAGAAGCCGTATTATAAGGATTTTCTGAAATATGTTAAGTCCGAAAATATACCCTTCAATGAAAAGTTTATTGAAGCATACGATGAATACGTTCATAAGTGCAAGATGAAATTCACTATCAGAGTATATCCCCGCCGGCGTAAGATCTGCACAAAATTTCCTTGTTGGTTTGACTACAATGTTCCCGACAATAAGGCGCAGGAGGTATTGGAGATAGACCTTACCGAAGTGGTGGGCAAGGAAGTTGAGTATGCGGACGAAAAGCTCACGAACATTGCACTTGACAGGTATCTCAGAAGCCGTGCCATGATTCCCGAAACTGTTCTGGAAATAACTCATGGAGAAAATGTATATTTCTTCATTATGAAAACTGACAAGGAATATGACCGCCTGGATAACGATTCTTTCCGTAAAATTCCTTTCGATTTCGATGATATATGGACAACCATTTCCGAATGGTCGAGGGATAAAAAGATCCGCAAGGAGCTTGTTAGCGGCAAACCCGAGATAATCGTAACTCCCGAATCAGAGTGGGAAAAGATAAAGCCGCAGGACAGAGAGTATGCAAAGCGGCTGCTTGAGGAACAGGTTCAGCTCAAGGAAGAGCAGCTCAGCAAGAACAAATTTATGCAGAAGCTCTGCGAGCTGAAAAGCAATGCCGAATCCGAGCTTAAAGCTAAGAAGGCACAGGCAGAGGAAATAAAGCAGAAAAAAGCTGATTTCAAAAACAGCAAAAATAACAGAAAGGACGGTGTGAATAACGCATGAGAGTTTTCATTCGTGAGGAAAAACGTGATGTGCATATACGCATTTACGGGATAGGAGGAGAACAGCGTACAAAGGAATTTTTCGATGCTGTTTTCGTTGATATGTCCTGCGTATATCCCACCACAGAGGAAGAACGTGCCGAATATGGCACAACGGGTGTTTACACCTTTGAAAGCAGGGCGGCATTCGATAAATTCTGCGAGTATCTTGAAATTCTTCAGGAAACTCTTGATACCATTGCAGAAGCACTTATCGACGAAAATTCCGCAGAGGAATACTGCTTTGAATATGAAAAATATCTTGTATGACGGGAGGAAAAGTAAATGAACGAACAGGAATTACAGGCGCTGCTTGCGAGAGTGGCTGCTCTTGAAACAAAAAATGCCGAGCTTGAAAGCAAGTTCGAGGAGCTTGAAACACAGGTGGATACGGTCAACAAGTTCATATCCGCAATAACCGAAAGCCAGTCCCTTGAGAACACCATGAACGAGATCGAATCTGTAACAAAGCAGCTCACAAACTGCGACAAGGCTACATTCTATTGCTATGACAATACAAATGACAAGTTTTTTTCGCATGGAGATTACCGCAATTGGCAGGACGAACAGAGCGCAGGAGAGCTGAAAAACGCTTTTGAAAGCAAGGATATTCTCAGCGATAACAAAGAAGCGGTCATTCCTCTTGTATCTTCGGGAGGAAAGTCCGTCGGCGTTATCGTTGCGGAAAAGGCGGAGGGCTTTACTCCCGCCGACTACAACAATTTCCGTCAGGGCTGTCAGATAGTTAATACTGTTGAGCTTGCTCTGAAAAAGGAATTTGAGCATCAGGGCAGGATTACCGACGAGCTTACACATTTGAAAAATCGTCAGGGACTCAATGAGTATCTTTCCAATACCATGTGCGGCAATCTGAACGAAGGACAGACCGTAAACATCATCATGTGCGATATTGACCACTTTAAAGATGTGAACGATACATACGGACATGATGCGGGAGATATTATCCTCAAGGGCGTTGCCGATGTTTTGCAGGAGGGTACAAGAGCCGGTGCGGACTGTGCTTTCCGAATGGGCGGCGAGGAAATGGTCTGCATCATAAATTCCGAACCCGAGGTTGCGTTGGATATTGCCGAAAGGCTGAGAGATACCGTTGAAAACAAGGTGCACAGCATTGTAAATGACGGTGAGCCTGTTGATATAAAGGTTACTGTATCAATGGGTGTTCACACAATGGAGCCGAAGGAAGCAGTCACTCCCGAAAATGCAAGGCGTATTTTCGATGATGAATTTAAGCACGCAGATGATGCGGTTTATGAAGCTAAGAAAACGGGCCGAAACAAGGTTGTTTCAAAAGATGAAACTACAAATCTGAAATACCTTGCTCTGAAAGCGGCAGAGGTTATGTGCGGAGATAACAGGCAGCTTATTGATGCAATGAAAAATTATGCTGTTTCCTGCCTTGTGAACGAAACCGCCGATCAGAATCATAACACAGTGATCGAAGCGTTAAAGGGTGTTGCGGAGCAGAATCCCCATATTGCAGAGGCAGCTAATAAAATAGCGGAAAAGATTGCCGCCAAGTTTCCCGATACAGAAAAATCAACCGAAAAGACTGTTAAGTTTTTCAACAAAAACGAGTACAGCAAAATTCAGAACAAGGCATACATAAACACCGATTCCAGAACAGCTTATGACATCACTCAGAAGGCTCAGAAGGAGGGTGTGACCGTATCTGCCAAGTTCTCCGAGGGCAAGGCAACCATTACCCTTGATGCAGTCAAGGACAAGGCATTTATTGATGCGGTGGAGAACATCGGCAAATGGGCTGAAAAGGTTCGGGTAAAGTATTCCGAAAAGCACAAGGAAAATATGCAAGAAACCAATAAAAACAAAGATAACAATGCGAGATAACGCAGGAGGTATGAATATGAATAGCGTAAATATCATGGGCAGAATTGCAACAGACCTTACACTCAGACCTGTCAGAAGTTCGGCAGGTGTGGTGCTTAATTTCAGAGTGGCGGTTGACAGATATGCAGGCGGCGGAAAGGTCACTGATTTCATCCGCTGCACCGCATGGGGAAAGACTGCCGAGAGGATCTGCACTTATCTCACTAAGGGTAACATGATCGCAATCAGCGGCAGCCTTACCACAGGAGAATATATCGACAGGAACAATATCCGCAGGTTTACCACAGATGTTTTTGTCAGGGACTTTTATTTCACAGGAGATAAGTTCCGCAGAAACAGTGAACAGAACAGCCCCGTTTATGACGATTTAAGCGATTTCGAAGAAGTGTGAGGGGTAACGCTTTATGAATGAATTTATGAGAGAAAACGAGGTGATAGGTGAGGTTCGTGCTCCACTGGAGCACGCTTCACCCGCCGAGGAAGATAAGTCTGAAACCACAAAAGACAATATCTCCGTCAGCCGTATGGAAAAGCTCATTGAAAAGCGTGACCTTCTCAAAGAAAAGCACGCAAAATCTATTGAGAATGAGAAAACCGCTGCCAACAGGACAAAGGTTATCGAAGCTCAGATGGCAAAGGTGGCAAAGGAGATCCACGCAGAAGAAGTTGTAAAAATGGACAAGTTCTGTGCGGAGAGAAATTTCACCTATGACGAAATAATTGAGTATTTCGAGGATTATCCCAAAGGAGCAACTATCGCAGACATCAAGGCGATGAATAAAATTCAGAAAGGATGACACTTATGCCCGAATATGTAAACAAGGACTATTACAGACAGCTTGCACCCGATGACCGCAGCTTTCTTAATCTTTCCGCACAGAACATCAGGACAGTTATGGACAGGCTCAATGCAGAGAATATACTGTTTTCCGCAACGGTCGGCTACAAGAACACCATTACTGTCAGCAAGGCAGACAGGGAGAGAGCTTTGGCTATTGTAAATTCTCTTTCGGATCAGAACAGAAGCACGGCAAGAATTATAGGCAATGTTCCGTATAAGGAGCTGCCGCCCTCCGAGAGAAAGTATATAAATACCGATACCGAAACAGCATTGCAGGTCGCAAATATCATTGCCGGGGATTCATCTATGAAATTCTCGGGCAGGATAAGCGGAAACAGTGCAACTCTTACGGTAGTTGGTGAGAAAAATGCTGCTACTGTCCGCAGGATTATTGATAATATTCAGAATATGGATCTTGTGAATGAGCTGCGTGAAAAGGGATATGAACGCATTGCCGACACCAACGGCTTTGTGAATATCCGCAATATGCAGACAGGGGAAACTGCCGGTTTTGAAAGTCTGCGTGAAGCAAGGAATATGTTCCTTGACCCCGATAACGAGTTCTTTCACCCCACAGCGATCCGCATTGAGGAAAACTCTTTCTTCCGCATCGTTTCCGACGAGGAGAATATGGACTATTACATTTCCGAATATGACCCCGAAACAAATGAGGAAAGAGCTGTATATCTTGATGATGAGGGCAGATGTCCCACATTTTCTTCTGTTGACGAAGCACTTGATTATGCAGCTGCTCACAGCATTGATTATACCAACACCGAAAATCAGCTTGAACACTGGAGAGCCGATGATGAAGAACGTGCTGCCGACAGGGAAAGATATGAAAATAACATCATCATTCAGACGAGATTTCCTCATGTGGACAATCTTTATCCCAATGATATAATCTACAACCCTGACAGCAAAGCATTTTCATGGGTATATTTCAATGAGGAAGGTGACGGCGGCGATGGTGAATTTATAGACATCACCGTTACCGAAGATGATGTTCTTGATGCATACAATTCGGAAAACTTTCTTGAATATATCTATCAGAACTGCAAGCAGAATATTATAGATACACATTCGGGATATTTTGAGGATTATGCAAATGCTTACATAAACCCCAATAATGATGTTGTAAGAAGATATCAGGAACAGACTATTCAGGCATATCTGGAGGAACACACTCCCGCTGTACAGAAGGCGAAGAAGTCCATTGAAGGCGAAATTACCGCTGACAGCGATGAACTCATAATCGACGGTTATGAAGGCACATGGTATGTTGTTGATACTGAAACCGTTGACGGCAAGGAGCTGTTCCTGCTTGAAAATGAAAACTATGGTGATGAAACCTTTGGTATCATCATAGACAAGGACAGAAATGTACTTGTTGATGAAGCGTGGAACGGATTTTCTGACTATCACGAAAAGTATGATAATCTCACTCCCGAGGAAAAGCTTGCAAACAAGGTTACTGCCGAATGGAAGGCGTTTCTTGAGGGTATGAAGAAGGAATCTCCCGCTGTGCTTATTGAGTCTGCTTATGAGATAAGCACAAAGGATAACATTCAGACATACATAACCGAAGAAAAGCTCAGTCTTACCGAAAAGCAGATAAATGCGCTGCTTTCCTCAAAGAATACTCTTGCCGATTTATATGATGATTGGACAAGTGACGAATATCTCAACAGCTATTCCGATGTGGCAGAACTGCTGACCTTGACTGCGGACAAGATAAATGAAGCTATTGACAGAGAAAATCTTATGCTCTTCAAAAAGGAGAACCTTGCGTGTGCGCATGATATTGATGCGTTTCTGAGCAAGCACTACAACAATAACTCTCTTGACAGCAATGCCGCTTTGACAGAGCTTTTGGAGAGATATTCCCTTGAAAGAATTCAGGTAGTTGTTGCTGCAAATCTTTACAAGAAGGATTTTGACGGACGCATTTCAAAGGAAAACTATAACTGGGGAAATGAAATTATAGGAAAGCTCTCCGAAAATATGCGTATGGGAATTAACGCTAATTACCTTACCACTCACCCGGGACTGCTTAATCTGTTTGCAAATACTGTTCGTGAATACGAAGCAAAGAGCATTGAAAAGGAACAGGAGCAGCCTGCTCCCGAAAGAACTGCCGAAGATATTGCCGTTGGTGATAAATACAGATACAAGGGTGCAGATGTTGAGGTCGTATCAATGAAGGGCGTATATCCCAATGATGTTGGTATTTCCAAAAGGGAGCGTTCAGGCAGCACCGAATATGCGGTTACTTCTAATGTAGACAAATATGAGCTGCACAGAAACGGCGTATATCTCGGAAACGGTGAAAAGACCGTTGTATCCGAGCTGGATATGGCGAAGAAATATATCGAGGAGTTCCTTGATACGGAGTTTTCAAGCACAGCAGATTTTTCGGATATGAAGCATATTTCTATCGGATATACCGAGATCGGTTCGGAAGAACAGGGCGATCACAGCTTGCAGATGGAGGCAGACCTTGAGAGCTTTTCCGTTTCCTACTACATTGACAATGAGCTTGCTAAGACAGAAAAATATGATTCGCTTGAACAGATGAATCGTGATCATTTATCAGTGTTGAGCTTTGAGGATATGCTTCATGTGGGCACAACCGAGCTTGACCGAATCCTTGAAGAAAAGGCGGCTGCTGTAAGCGTAGTTCTTGCGGTTTCTCAGAATGACACAAACAGGTACTACATTGCAAATGATGTTACCGAAGAAGCTGTGAAGAATGTAATTGCCAATTCGGATAAGCTGTTTATGGATCTATGCACTCTCGGCGGCATACAGATAACCGAAGCTGAGTTTGCAAAGTATTCGCAGACCGAGGGTGTGACAGCCATTGATGTGAATATTGACGAGCAGACCATGCACGTTTACGGTGCGGACAAGCCCATAACATCATTTGCCGAGATAAATGGCATTGATGAAATAGCGGCATTTCTTGACCTTGAAAACAACACGATAAACTTTTCCGTAATTACGATAGAAGGGGAAAAGCCCTTTGTAACAGGTTCGTATGTTGGAAAAGACGATATTACGGCACTTGAAGATTATCAGGAATACATTGCCGCAACAGGCAAGCAGTATGCCGATGTAACTGTCGAATTTTATCAGATCGGCGGTGACAATGAATCGGTAAGTGCCGATGATAGGGAATGTGCATACATTTCCGAGCATTTGCAGGAAGTGATGTCCCACAATGACGCATTCTGCCTTGAATCGGAAACATATTCGGTTCGTTCTCCCCAGTTCCTTATTGATGATTATGAGGAGATGAATGAAGAAGCTGAAACCGAGCTTGCTTTCAAAATGCCCAATGGCGGATATATCAGCATTTTTGAACGTTCCGATGAGGGATATGATTATACTATCTACAACGAAAGCTATGATGAGATCGACAGCGGCGTTTATGATGATGACAGCATGACTATCCGTAATGCTTTGTCAAATATCCTTGATGATGGGCGTGTATATAACGAGCTTGAGGAAATAGATTTTGCTGCTCTTACCGATATGGTTGAAAAAAGAGAGCATAACAAATCGCCTGAGTTTTCCGATACACTTGAAAATAAAGGTGATCCCGTAGAGGAAAGCGAAATAAAGTGGACTCCCATTCCCGAATCTGCTGACGATAACGGAACCCCCACAAGTTATTCAACCAAGTACAGAGGTGAAATTTTCTTCATTTCCGAAAATGGGGACGGAAAATATAATGTCGAATTTGAAAACATGAGGCATCATGGTCAGACGTATTATGCGCCTATCAACGAGGATTTTTCAGGCTTTTTGAGCAGAGCAGATGCGGAAGAATATTTTGCGGATAATATAGATGAATACATCGCAGTGCGTGATGAAAAGATCCTTGATTCCATCGTTGCAAATATCACCGAGCCTACTCCCGAGGAAAGAGAAGAATTTGCAAAGAAAAGCAATACCCTGAACAGATTTTTCAATAACAATCCGAAGGCAGTTTTTCGTGAGATCGTTGAATCAGCAGGACTTACTCCCACTGAGGATATTACTGTCGGAGATACAAAGGAGATCTTTAATGCTCTGAAACGTGTGGATATTTCTCTTATGGGATATACCTACACCCTTGAATTTGAGCCGCACGATGACAGCCTTACTGTCAAGGACACAGCGTCACATCGTGAAGCCGATTTTGTATGGGGTCATGCAAGGGAACTTATGTATCTCATTGCAAACGAGAATAATATTTCCCGTGAAAATCTCATACATAATGAGGTCATGCGTGGCACAGGCTTTGAAGATGGAAAGTTCAGAGTGGAGGAATTCTATAAGACCAATCCCGCAAAGAAGGATTTTGTCGATTTCTTAAAGAAGGAGTTTGGCATAGGCGGTCACAGCGGAGAAGGTCCCGTCAGGTTTGCAGACTATGATTCCAAGGGAATTGAGATCACAACAACATCCGGAAAGGAAACATATACCTGGGCTGAGGTTGCAAAGGTCATTTCCGACCTTATTGATAATGATAAATACATTACTCAGAATGATATTGACAGACGCATATACTATGCAAAGGTTGTAGTAGATAATGCGAATGAAAATACAGATTTCACAAGGCTTATCCATGCTCATGAAATATTGCAGAAATACGGCATTGAAAAGCCAGAACCCGATAATGAATACAAGATATATCAGCTTAAGAAAGGACCCGAAAATCACGCTATACGTTTTGAAGGTTTTACCAATGCCGAGCGTTACGGGGAGCCTGCAAAGCCCGAAAACTATGACCTTGTATATACGGGCAGCCTTGATGATTTTGAGGATAGCAACAAGCTGGAAGCTATATACACAAAATTCAACCTTGACCGTCCCGAGGATTTCAAGGGACATTCCCTCTCCGTCAGCGACATTATTGTTATGAACAACGAAGCACATTATGTTGATTCTTACGGCTTTGTCGATGTTTCGGACAGATTTCTCGGCAAGGAAAAGGAGAGAATCAATGTAAATGATTATGATAATATCCGCCTTGTCCGCAGAACAGAATGGAACGATAAAGACCTCAGCGACGATGAAAACCCTGCTTTTGAGGAAATAACCGAAAGCTACACTCCCGATGAGGACGGTTCCTTCACAAAGTATGCTTACAACAAAACCAACAGCATTCACGTTGATGTATGGGAGGAAGAAAACAGCGTATCTTCCGAAGATATGCTTGCGGATATTGCAAAGCATCTTGAAAATATGCGTAAAGGGGTATCGAGCAGAGATTATCACATCGAGCTTACCGATCGTGACGGAAATGTGCGTACTCTTGATAATAATTTCTTCGATTTTGTAATTGAGGAAAGCAAGGTCATTGCTGAAACAATGGATTTTCCCGAGATTCCTATTGATGAAATTGGCGCAGCTATTGATGCCGAAAACAGCAGAACCGACTATGGCTATGAGCCTGCTATCGGTGACTTGCTGGAAAAGGACGACGAGCTTTTCCGTATTTCGGATATTTCCGATAACATAATTACCCTTGAAGAAACATCGAGCCTGTTCCACGAATCGGAAAATATGACACTTGCTGACTTTATAAATCGTGGATATGCACTTGTAGAAAAAGCAGAGCCTGCCGAAAAGGTTAAGTCTCCAGTGGATACTCGGGAGAGTGTTCAGACTGATGAGGTCAAGTCTCCAGTGGATACTCACAGCAATAATTTTGTAATCACCGATGAAAATCTGGGAGTAAACGGACCGAAGGCGAGGTTTAATGCAAATATAGCAGCGGTGGAAACTCTGAAAACCATTGAAGCAGAGGGCAGAACCGCTACTCCCGAGGAACAGAAGATACTATCGGGATATACGGGCTGGGGAGCAATCCCGCAGGCATTCGACCCCAGAAATGATGACTGGAAAAATGAGTATGAAAAGCTGAAAACCGTTCTTGATGATGCGGAATATTCCGAAGCAAGGCGTTCTACCCTTAATGCTCATTACACCTCACCCGTAGTTATCAATGCGATTTATGAGGGACTTGCAAACATAGGCTTTGAAAAGGGCAAGATCCTTGAGCCTGCAATGGGTATTGGCAATTTCTTTGGTGTAATGCCGGAGAGTATGCGTGGCAGCGAGCTTCATGGTGTTGAGCTTGATGACCTTACGGGAAGAATTGCAAAGCAGCTCTATCCCGGTGCGGATATTCAGATAAAGGGCTTTGAAAAGACTACATTTGAGAATAACAGTTTTGATGTGGTTGTCGGAAATGTTCCATTCGGAAATTACAAGGTGAACGACAAGGACTACAATAAGAACAATTTTCTTATCCATGACTATTTCATAGCAAAATCTCTTGACAAGGTTCACCCGGGCGGAGTAGTTGCTGTTGTGACCTCAAAGGGAACAATGGACAAGGAAAATGACGATATTCGCAAGTACATTGCACAGAGAGCGGAGCTTTTAGGTGCTATCCGTCTGCCCGACACAGCTTTCAAGGCAAATGCGGGTACAGAGGTCGTATCGGATATTCTGTTTTTACAGAAGCGTGAAAGACCTATCGAAATTGACCCAGACAAGGAAGGCTGGGTAAAGCTGGGCGTATCCGCTGACGGCTTTGATGTGAACAACTATTTTGCCGAGCACCCCGAAATGGTAATTGGCGATTTCAAGGAGGTAAGCGGCAGATTCGGTAATGAGGTTACTGTAAAGCTTGATGATCCGAGTATGCTGAAAAGCCTTCTCTCCGAAGCGGTACAGAATATTCGTGGCGAATACAAGGCTGCATCTGTTATGAAAACTGTTGAGGAGATAAATGCCGATGTTATCCCTGCACCTGCCGAATCCCGTAAATTTAGCTTCCAGGCGGTAAACGGCGAACTCTATTACAGAGAAGCGGGGGACACTATGGAAAAGGTCCCTGTCAAGGGTAAGGGCAAGGACAAGATTGCCCGTGCGGTCGCTATGGTTGAGCTTCGTGATACGGTCAGAGAACTGCTTGATTTACAGATGAATAATTCCGACAGCTCCCTTGATGAAAGTATCTCCGATAGCAGAGCCAAGCTCAACAAAATATATGATGCTTTTGTGGCAAAATACGGTTTTGTTTCCGATAAGAAGAACAAGGACGCATTTAAGGGTGACGATGATTACCAGCTTCTTTCCGCACTGGAAAATGAGGATAAGGAACACAGCACATACACAAAAGCAGACATCTTTGTGCATAACACAGTAAAGCCCAAGACCATAGCCGAACATGTTGAAACAGCACAGGAAGCACTTATAATTTCCGTATCGGAAAAAGCAAAGGTTGATTTCGATTTCATGTCCGAGCTTTGCGGTATGGATAAGGACAGCATGATAGCCGACCTCAAGGGACAGATATTCAGGCTCCCACAGGCGGAGGAAAAGTATGTTACTGCCGATGAATATCTGACAGGTAATATACGCAAGAAAATTGCAGAGCTTAATAATGCTCCCGAGGGTATGGACGTTTCGGAAAACAGGGCAGCTCTTGAAAATGCAATTCCGACCAGAGTTGAAGCAAAGGACATTTCCGTAAAGCTGGGTTCCCATTGGATAGCTTCCGAATATATACGTCAGTTTATTTGCGAAAAATTCAATCCCGACTGGAATGCAAAGCGGGATATGACCGTTCAGTACAGCAAGGCAGCAGGCGAGTGGAAGATAGAAGATGTCAATGCAGCTTCCAAGAAGAATTATACGGCTACCAATGTTTTCGGTACACACCGTATGCATGCATACAAGATACTTGAAGGCATTCTGAACAATAGCGATCTACAGGTAAAGGATCACAAGAAGGACGAGAACGGCTATGATATGCGTGATGAAAAGGGCAACTATATTCTTGTGGTAAATCAGGAAGAAACCAAGGCGGTCAGACAGGTTGCAAATCTCATAAAGTCCGAATTTCAGGACTGGATCTTCAAGGATCCCGAAAGACGAGAAAAGCTTGTTCAGACCTACAATGAAATGTATAACTCTATCCGTCCGAGAGAGTATGACGGTTCTCATCTCAATTTTGTAGGTATGAACACCGATATTACGCTCAAGGAACACCAGAAAAACGCTATTGCCCGAGCGTTATACGGCGGTAATACGCTGCTTGCTCACGCCGTTGGTGCGGGCAAGACCTTTGAAATGATAGCCATAGCAATGGAGGGCAAACGCCTGGGACTGCATACAAAATCGCTGTTTGCCGTTCCCAACAGCCTTACGGAGCAGATGGGCAATGATTTCAGAAGGTTGTATCCCAATGCCAATATTCTTGTGGCTACAAAGAAAGATTTTGAAAAGGCAAACCGTCTGAAACTGTTTGCTAAGATCGCTGCAAATGACTGGGATGCTGTTATTGTCGGTCACACGCAGTTCGACCGCATGGGACTTTCTCCCGAGCGTGAGCAGGAATACATAAAGGCAGAGCTTGAAAAGCTTCGTGAGGAGCTGGAATATGCTGCTGAATATGGAGAAAAGAGCTTTTCTGTCAAGAAGATTGAAAACGCTATTGCAAGCTATCAGGACAGGCTCAATAAGCTCAATGATGCTCAGGTCAAGGACGATTTCATAGATTTTGAAAAGCTGGGCTTTGACAAGCTGTTCATCGATGAGTGCCATATGTATAAGAATCTCGCCACAGCAACAAAAATGCACAATGTTTCGGGACTCGGCAGCGGCGGTGCGGCACGTTCCTTCAATCTGCTTATGAAGTCCAAGTATATGGATGAGATTACAGGCGGCAAGGGACAGACTTATGCTTCGGGCACGCCCGTTGAAACAGGCTATTTACGGTCAGGAATGCCGATTTTACGTTGTTAAAGACACGATACAGTCAAATAATAAGACGGTATCGTGTTTTTGTTAGATTATAATAACTGATAATCATTTAACCGATGGATAAAATACGGTAGCTATAATACGCCCATTTGTCGGCAAACTCAGTAGAATAATTTATACGGAACATCCGAAAACACAATTGAATAAGCCGTAATATATTGAATAATAACCAAACAAAAGCTCACCTTATATCACTACAAGATATAGGATGAGTTTTTTTGGTATAATAGATTCAAATGATATTAAAAAGACTTTTTATACAAATTAAGCTCAAAACACTTGACAAATGATTTTAAGTGTGTTATAATATGAAAAGTCAGGAGGAATGAGTTATGAAGGAAGCATATATGCCGCAAGAATTACCGAAAGCATTTGGTGATCTTGACTATTCAAAGTTTTTGGACGAGCTTGTTGAAGCAACAGCGGCTTTGGAAGTATATATGGAAAAAATCAGTGACAGTAAAATTGACAGCAGTTGGTTTCTGCCAATGTTACAAAACAAAGAAGCTCTTTCTTCATCAATGATGGAGGGAACGCAGGCAACGCTTGACGGCGTTCTTATAAATCAGATTTCTCCGAGTGATGATGACAAAAACATTAACGAGGTTGTTAATTATGTCAGTGCAACTGCTCTCGGAATGAAAAGATTGAAACGTGGCGATTTTGATAATGAGCTTTTCTTTGAAATTCATAAAGAACTGATGTCAGGAAATGTCAGGAAGAATACCGATACCATAGGAGCTTATCGTGAAAAACAGAATTACATCGGCAGAAATGACGGTGAGCTTGTATATACTCCTCCAAAGCCGGAATTTGTTCAGCCGCTTATGAATAATCTCATAAGCTATATGAACGATGCAAAATGCAAAGAAAGACCGCTTATCCGTATTGCCATTATTCACGCTCAGTTTGAAACCATTCACCCGTTTGGTGACGGAAACGGAAGAGTAGGAAGAATAATGATACCTTTGTATTTGTATGCACAAAACCAGATTCCCTTACCATTCTTTTTTATAAGCGAAGCTCTTGAAAAAGATAAGCATAAGTATTATAAGCTGCTTCAGGATATTCGAGAAGAAGGCAAATGGAATGAATGGATAAAGTTTTTCCTTGATACTGTTGCAAAGCAATGCAGAAAAAATATTCGTATTATAACCGAGATAAACAAGTTATATGATAAAACCAAAGAACGTGCTTGTGAGTTGATAAAATCATCAAGCAGCGTTATAAAACTTGTTGATTTAATGTTCAAATACCCGATATTTGATGCAAAAACGATACAGAGTGAAGCTGATATGCCAATGGCAACAGTAAACAGGTATCTTAATACCTTCTTGGAAGATGAGATTATCTACACAGACGGGAAAAAGCGAAACAGAAATTTTTATTTCTATGACCTTATGGCTTTGATCAGGGATTAAGGCTTGATTATATGAAAGGCGGTGATGTCTATTGATTGTACGAACTATGACAAAGAAAACGCACTGACAAGTTGTTACCAGCAACTTGCCAATGCGTTATAGCAAGATATGTATAAGAATACACACCAATCCCAATTTGTGATTCTAACATATTTTGCTTTCTTTGTCAATTCGCACATTGCACAAAATATTCTTCAAAAATTTTGCCCGAAGAATATTCTGTCCGGGCAGACAGAGAAAGACTTTTTATGGATAGACTTATTAAATGGTGCGATGAAAAAATCACATACCTAAAAAAAGCAGGTATTACTTTCAAAGATGGTTTCCCTATATTACCTCAGGAAGCCTATTATACGGACATACCGTTGACGATTGAATCATTTCAGTTTAGAAATAAAATCCCGGAGAATATTCGCCGTCAATCTTTGATTTGCTATTTCAGCAAAGATGAGCGTCTGATACAGAGAATGTATAAAATTGACGAGGAGCTTCCTATATTGTGCGAATATGGTGGAATATGTGGCTTTGATCTGAGTCCAGCAGTTACTATGTTAAAGCCACGGCAGAAATTTAGCCTGCTTGCAAGTGCGCTGTTCAATTGCTATGTAGCGGTGCATGGGGTAAAGGTACTTCCAAATTGTCGTGTGGGTGACCTTGCTAATATGTCTGTAATAAGGAATATTCCTCCATATACCAATATTATTTCAGGAGAAATCGGCTGTAACAGAAATGGTTTCAAAAATTATGGCCTTTATCAGCTTCACATCATTATGAAGAGTGTTGCTCCGCCGGTCATGTTCATTTACGGTGGAATCTCCAATAAGGACATAAAACGTATTTGCGGCGGAACACCTCAGGACTTTGTAGTATTTCCATCAGCAAGAGATAAATACTATAACCACAAGAAATCAAGGGTTATAGTTTGGGACGGCGTTTCCATAAGAAAAACCTCGCTTGATGATTATCTTTCAGACGGAGGTGTGCATTATGGGAGCTAAAGCTGTATACACAGACCGGAGAAATAAGTTGATAAACGACATAGTTCTCAATAATGATCCGGATGAGGTTAAAGGACTGCTAACAGATTACAAACACTTTCACGAGTATGTTTCAAACTGGCGGAGAGTTAATCTGGATGAGTTTATGGATAAGTTTGTAAAACAAAATGCTATTACAAGCGATACATATAATGTATCCGATAACCGACGCAAAATTAAATTCCGTGATGACGGATATGAATACGAGATCGTATGTGCTGTGGGCGGACAGTATTTCCGCATTCAAAGGCAGCCGTATACAGACAGCAAAGGAAATCGTCATGGCTTTGAATATGTAGGAATAGACTTAAAGCCGCCAAAGGTTCCGGGAAATTTACGCAAAGATGCTGCGAAGGCTGAATTTAATAGGCTTACACACTTTGCGATGACCTATAAGAAAGGGACTGTATAATATGGAGAATACAAACGTTGTGATCTTTGACATAAAAGATTACCGAATTCCTGTAAAGAAAATCGGTGATTTTGACCTGTCGCATAATTACTTCATTCTTGTACCACTTGATGACGAAGCAGAAGAAAAAATGTATCGTTATCAGTTTTACGATGGCGAAGAGATCCGTTCGGATTTTTTGTGCCTTAAATTCTTTGAAGACACATTTTACGTTATGGAAGACTATTTCTTCAGACCATTAAATGATAAGTTTGACCTTTTCATCAATATGTATGAAGAAGATGTTATCTCAGCTGAAAATCTCGATTCGGCGATTGAACTGGTACAAAACGTGCTTGATAATACTGATGATTCAGCTGTTGTCGATTTTGGCAAAAGGCTGCTTGAGATGATGGGAAAAGCTAAAGAACTTAATACTGCAGTGGGGTTTTATTTTTGAAAATGTGTGTACTTGAACAAAGCGTATGGTTTGAAAATATGGCTGTAGATAAAAATGATAATCCACAGTATGACATTGTATATACTGATAACATCGATACCAAAACGCATTTATTCGATGAGTACAATCTTATGGATTATTGCTATGGTCATAACAGATATATACTGATGTCGGAATTACTGAAGGCGAATTCTGAAGACAGGTTTACTTCCATTTTGGAAAATGCCGGATATTGTGAATCTATCACAATTGTTGATGATCTGAACATTGAGAATACAGAACTTGGTTTTATAAATGAGTTCTATCAAAAGGTGTTCTTCAATCAGCTTTCACAGCATTGCCCGAATTGTTATGTTTACGATCCGGAGAAAATTAAAATAGCCCGATAATTTATGCAGGCACTCATCCCCGTTTGGGTGCGTGAGTGCCTGTTATTATAACCGAAAGACACAAAGGAGGATCTGTATGAATCTATCTCAGCAGAAAAGGCAGCGAATGCTTGAATTTCTTGCTGCTATCCGAGAGGAACACAAGGACGATGATGCCACTCTTATCGCTATAAACGAGATCGAAAATGAGCTTAATTCCAAAAAGTACGGACTTGTGTGGGAGGAACATGAAGAAGCTGTCGATGTGAAAATGCAAACTCACATACCCGTATTTACGGAAGATGAAAGCAGGGAAATAGAAGCACTTCCCGGAGAAAATTTCAATTTTCTTCTGGAGGGCGATAATCTGCACAGCCTTTATCTGCTTGAAAAGACACATAAGGGTAAGATAGACCTTATTTATATTGATCCGCCTTATAATACAGGAAATAAGGATTTCAAATACAATGACGCTTTTGTAGATAATCAAGATGGCTTCAGACATAGTAAATGGCTCTCTTTTATGTCAAAAAGACTGTCAATAGCAAGAAATTTGCTTTCGGATAAAGGTGTAATTTTCATATCTGTTGATGATAATGAACAATCTCAGCTTAAATTATTATGTGATGAAATTTTCGGTTCTGAATGTTTTGTAAGTAATATATCTTGGCAGAGAACATATTCAATGAGGAATGACGTTAAGGGCATAGCTGCTGAAGT
>CAMCRP010000054.1 GCA_945877315.1 uncultured Ruminococcus sp.
ACCTTGCTTTCATATCCAGGCATATCCCACGCCTCGGGAGATACAAAGGAATCCACAGGAGCACCCTTCTGAACACCCTGAACAAACGCCGTCAGATTTTCCTCATTTTTCAGCAGAACAGAGGTAATAATGTCACCCCGCTTGTCCTCACGCTTGGGGAAGGTTTCAAATCCCAGCATGTTGAAAATTTCACATGTAAAGGTTGCGGTCTTTACAGCAGCCGCAACCACCTCGGGAGCCATAAAGAATCCCTGTAACATGGGCTTACACTGATTGAGAGTACAGCCAACCTCCTTACCCATACCCACGCAGGTAAGGCGATAACTGCACAATTCCACGTATTTTGCCTTTCCGCAGATATAACCGCCCGTTTCGGCAATTGCACCGCCGGGATTTTTTATGAGCGAGCCGATAATAAGGTCAGCACCTGCCTGTAAAGGTTCATACCTTTGCACGAATTCGCCATAGCAATTATCTACCATTATACAGATATTCGGCTCGGCAGCACGACAAGCCTTCACTATCTCAACAATATCTTCAACAGTCAGCGTGGGACGAAGCGAATATCCTCTGGAACGCTGGATATAAGCCACCTTTGCTCCCTTTATCTTCTCGGGAATAGCAGCAATATCAACCCTTCCGTCCTCCTTCAACGCTATTTCGTCATATTCAACGCCATAGTCAGTAAGCGAACCGTTTCCCTTCTCGCCCCTGACTCCGATAACCTCCTCCAAAGTATCGTAAGGTCTGCCTGTAATGGCAACAAGCTTGTCACCCGTTCTGAGTATTCCAAACAACGCCGTTGACAGCGCATGAGTGCCGTTGACGAAGTTGTGGCGCACCAAAGCGTCCTCACCGCCGAAGGCTTCTGCGTAAACGGCATCCAGCGTATCTCTTCCAATATCGCCATATCCGTAACCCGTTGTTCCTTTCAAACAGGCTTCGCTGACTCTGTTGTTGATAAATGCGGAAAGAACCTTCTGTCCGTTGTAGTCAGCAATGGCTTCGATCTCGTCAAACTGCGGTCTGCACGCCTTTTCCGCAAGCCGTCCCAGCTCGGCGATTCGGCTGTCTATGTTAAAAAAGCTGTTCATTTAACTATCTCCAATACTATAATATATGTTGTCCTCGAAAATCTCCCGAAAGCCTATTTCACGGTAGAAGCCAACCCTATGGGGCAGTGCGAACAGTCCGCAGTTTATCCCCTTCTTAGCAAATTCAGCTGCAATGCTGTAAAGCATACGCCTTGCAGCACCCTGTCCCCGACATTCGGGAAGAACGGCTATCTCCGAGAAAAATGCAAAATTATCAAAGCAAAATTGCATGGTTGCAGAAGCAATTTCCTTAAATTTGAATAATTTTGAAACGCCATGCCGTTTTCGATGGGAAATATCCACCAGCCATTTTTCATAGTCTGTTTCGGGAAAACCACTTTTTATTATCCGAAAATGGCTGTCAAGACTATCGTCCGATTTTATTTCCTCTGCAATAAAGTCCACGGGAACAGTAAAGCCAAACATTACCCGCTTTACCGCTTTATATCCCACAAAGCTCCGCTCCTCGCCCGATATTTCAAGATTATGCGGACGACAGAAGCCAAGAAAGCTGCACAAATCCTCATTAGAAATACTTCCGTCGCAAACTGCTGAACCGTTGAAGCAAAGCAAAACTCCGTCACTCTCCCCCGAACCAACGTAAAATCGGCAGAAATCATACCCCACACCGTAAGCGTCAAGATAGGAGCGGATCTTCATTCCGTAATAGGTTTTGCTGAGTTTATCGGCAAAATCAGCATTTTCCGCAAGGGATATCATCGGCATATCCTCTCTATCATTGCCCCCGCCAACTTGTAGCTGTCCACAATATCGGACAGTTTGGCAACACAAGCAGGTGAATGAAGGTATCTCACAGGAACGGAAACCGCCAGAGTTTTCACGCCCCCACGGGACTTGTGAACTGCCCCGCCGTCATTGCCCCCCGCAATGGTAGTTTTTGTCTGCCAGCCCACCGAAATCTCCTCCGCTGTTTGCTTAGACAGGTTGAAAAGCTCCCTGTCGTAAACGGTGGATCTGTCCATAAACGGAACTGTTGCACCCTTGCCAAGATAACAGCATTTCTGCTCTTCTCCCGCCGAAGGAATGTCCGCCGCCGTAGTTGTTTCCAGAATAAGCGCACATTCGGGAGCGACTGTGTAAGCCGCTGCCCCCGCACCTCTCAGACCGATCTCCTCCTGAACGGTGAAAACCGCCGTAAAATCGTACTCGGGCATTTCGTCCAGAATACGCAGCATTATCGCACAGCCTACCCTGTCATCAATCGCCTTTTCCTTGATGAAACCGTCGCCAAGCTCAATAAAATCCGAAGCAAAGCAAACGCTGTCCCCCAAAGAAATAAGCATTTCCGTTTCCTCCTTCGATGACGAACCGATATCAACATAAAGCCCCGAAAAATCGGGAGCCTTCTTCTTTTCCTCGTCGGTAAGATTGTGAACCGCCTTTGCACCGATAACACCGTTTATTTCTCCGCCGTGCAGAGTGACCCGCCTGCCTATGCAAACTCTCGGGTCAACGCCGCCAACGCAGTCAATACCCAGCGTTCCGTCCGATTTCAGAGATGTGACTATCATTCCCACCTCGTCCATATGAGCGCATACCATCAGCTTATTTTTTGCGGGATTTTTGCCCTTGACGGTCACAATCAGATTTCCCAAAGCATCGGTAAAATGCTCATACCGTCCGTCCAGCTTCTCTTTAATATAGTCACGCACTCTGCCCTCGTCCCCTGAAATACCGCCAATAGCACAAAGCTCCTTAATATATGTGTAAAGCCTGTTATCCATTTTCGGAGACCTCCTTAATGAACTCTGCCAGCAGAATGCCCGTGTTTTCAACGTCCGAGCAGTCAATTACCTCAACGGGAGTGTGCATATATTTCAGCGGAACGGAAATCGTAACAGCCTCGCAGCCGCCCCTGTTCACGGAAAATTGGTCAGCGTTTGTGCCTGTAAGTTTGTTCATTACCTCAAGCTGGTAGGGAATGTTCCTTCTTTTTGCAATATCAATGAAAAGATTTGACAATCTTCTGCTAAGTGACGGAGAAATGCCTATCATAGGACCTTTTCCCAATTCACCGCAATGCTCGGGTTTTTCACCGCTTGTAAGACCGAAGCTTACATCAACTGCAACGGCAATATGCGGGTCAACATCAAACGCTCCGAAATGCGCACCACGCTCACCAATTTCCTCCTGAACGGAAAACATAAAATATACCGAACAGTTGTTAGGTAAAATCTTATTATCGCATAAAATCGAAGCAGCGTATATCAAAGCAGCAACACCGCAGCGATCATCAAGGGAATGTCCCGTCAATCTGTTACCCAAAAGCGGCACACATTTCCCCGAAAATGAGATAAGATCACCAATAGAAACTATCTCCCGAAGCTTTTCCCCGCCGTACCCCGTGTCGATGTAAATATCGTCTATCTCGGGAACAGAGCTTTCGTCCTTGGAAAGATGCGGCGGTATGGTGCATATAATTCCCATAACATCACTTTTACCGTGAATGACCACCTGTTGTGCAAGCAGCAATCTGCGGTCAATGCCGCCAACATTTCCCACCTTGACAAATCCTCCGTCAGTGATATTTGTGACAATAAATCCTATCTGGTCAATATGCGCATCAATGAGAATACGCTTTTCACCGCTGCCCAAACGTCCGACAACATTTCCGTTTACTATGGAACATTCATCAACATAAGGCGAAAGCAAACCCATTGCAGCTTCTGCGGCAGAACCCTCACCGCCCGAAACACCAACGCAGTCGGCAAGCAAGGTCACGGTATTTTTAACATCAAGCATTTTCGGAACCTCTTTCTTCAAGGGAGTTTACTATCCTCTTGAAATGATTTCCCCTTTCCTCAAAGTTGCGGTAAAGGTCAAAGCTTGCGCTTGCGGGCGAAAGGGTGATAATGTCACCGGGGACTGCGCTGTCCCGTGCCGCATCGACCGCATCTTCAAGGGTGGAAACTCTGATAATTTTCAGCTCGTTGGGGTCATACTCGGGATATTCCCTGACTGCCTTTTCTATTTTATCCGCAGTAGCACCCAGCAGAACCAGCGTCTTTACCTTTTCATTGACAGGCTTTGCCATGGGTTCATAGGGAATCTTCTTGTCATAACCGCCTGCGATAACAATAAGCTTTTGGTCAAAGGAATTCAGTCCTGCAATAACTCTCGTGGGACTTGTTGCAATAGAATCGTTGTAATATTTAACGCCGTCCAGCTCCCTGACAAACTCAATTCTATGCTCAACACCGTTGAAATTCTTTGCCGTATAAACAATGTTCTCGGCATCGACCTCGCCATAAACCGCAGCAATAGCCGTGAGATAATTCTCCACATTGTGAATACCTCTTATGCGAATATCGTCCTTATGAACTATCTTTTCAACATTTCCGAAACGGTTATAGCAAAGCCAGCCCTCCTCGTCAAGGAAACTGCCGTTTTCGGGAATTGACCTTCTGGAAAACTTTACAAGCTCTCCCCTGACAAGTCCAGAAAGACCGTTTGTTATGTCATTGTCAAGATTGAGCACCGTTTTTGAGAATGCGTTCTGATGAAGCAGAATGTTTTTCTTGCTGTCAATGTACTCCTCCATTGTCCCGTGAACGTCCAGATGATTTGGGGCAATGTTGGTTATAACCGAAACATCGGGAGATTTTCTCATTGAGATAAGCTGAAAGCTGGAAAGCTCGACAACAGCCGCATCATCGACAGACATCTTATCCACCTCAGGCAGCAGTGCCTTTCCGATATTTCCGCCCTTCCAGACAGTTTTGCCCTGTTTCTTCAAAAATTCGGAAATAAGTGTAGTGGTGGTAGTCTTTCCGTCCGAGCCTGTAACAGCGTATATCTTACAGGGACAAAGGTCGAAGAACACCTCCATTTCCGAAGTAACCACAACGCCATTTTCACGCATTTTCGCAATATCTGAATTATTGAAATACATTCCGGGAGTTCTGAAAACCACGTCGCATTTTGCGGCTTCATCAAGGTAGCTGTTTCCGAGGGCAAGCCTTGCGCCTGCTTTTGCAAAGCTTTCAGCCAATTCACCCAGCTGTTCCTTGAATTTGCGGTCGCATACGGTCACGTCCATTCCCTTTTCAAGGAACATCATAATAAGATCGTTGTGGCTCACACCCGTTCCGATAAAAGCAACTTTTTTTCCTTTAAGACCCTGAAAAAATCTGTCAGTCGGCAGCATAAATTATTCCTCATTTCTCTGAAAATATCATTTGCACCGAAACATGCACATACAAATATATTATATACGATTTCACAGGAAATAGCAACTATTTTTTCTGATATTTTATGATAAATTTCGCAAATTACCTCGGAAGGACTGACTGAAATGAAGCCAAGCATTACCAAAGACACCTTAAAGCTCACCGCCGTTTCCTTTTTTCTGCAAACTGCGGGACTTGCCCTGAACACCTTTATCTCAAATCGTTTAGGAACCGTTTCCGTAGGCATAATGTCCCTTATCTTCTCATTTTTCGGATTTATTATGGTTTTGGCAAACGGCAACATTTTCACCTGTGCCAGCAGGATAGTTTCCGAGGAAACAGGCAGAGGAAATCCCAACCCATCAAGGGTAATGGAACTTTGTCTGGGCTTCGGACTGTCCCTCAGCGTATTTTTTGCAGCAGGCTCGGCGGCTTTGTCGGAAACGCTTGCGGAAAATCTTCTGCGGGACAAGGAAACAGGCTCTGCCATTAGAGTTCTTGCCCTGTCACTCCCCCTTGCTTCGGTCGGTTCCTGTATCAAGGGATATTTTCACGCCGTCAGAAAGGTGAAGATACCCTGTATCGCCGATTGTGCCGAATTTCTCATAAAAAACGGCATACTTGCAGGCGGGATAATTTTCACGGAAGAAAGCATTTACCGCCTTCTTTCCAGTTCTATATTTATCGGGGAGCTTGCCTCCTGCGCTTTTTTAACAACAGCTTACATAGGAGAATACCGAAGATTTTCAAGAAATCCCGCCGAAAATCCCACCGTTACGACCTTTGGGCAATTCATCAAAATAGCATTTCCCATACTTTTAAGCGGATATGTTCAGATGATAATGAGCAGCGCCAACGAAGCCTTAGTGCCCGTAACGCTGCTGAAGCATTACGGTTCTTCGGATATTGCACTAAGCGAATACGGAATGTTTGAAGCGTTTATAATCCCCGTCATATTCTATCCGTCGCTGGTGCTGTCCAGCCTTGCGGTGATACTTGTCCCCGAAATAGCGTCGGCGGCATCCTCGGGAAATATGAAGCGTGTCCGCCGACTGACACACAAGGCAATGTGCAAAAGCTTTGCATTTTCTCTGCTTATTGTGGGAATTCTCCTGTGCAAGGGCAAGGAAATAGGCACACTTTTCTGCTCGGAAAGCCTTGTGGGAGAAACCCTTGTGCGGCTTGCCCCCGTTGTGCCGTTCATTTATCTTGAAATCGTAATGGAGGGCATTTTAAAGGGGCTGGGAAAGCAAAATTTTTCTACCCTGAACTCCCTTGCGGAGTATATTATCCGTATCGCCTGTGTTGTGATATTTGTCAAGCTGTACGGCTTTACAGGCGTTGTGATCTCCTATTACGCCAGCAACTGCGCAAGCAATATCGCCCGAATTTACATGGTACTGAAAACCGAACAGCTTCGTTTCGACATATTCTCCTATCTGATGAAGCCCTGCCTTTACTCGGCGGTCTGCTCTCAGGGTGCAAAGCTTCTGGTGAATATTCTCGGGATAAACCGTCCTGTTTATGGTACAGTTGCCTTCATTGCCGCCTGCGGGATATTTTTCCTGCTTCTTGATATTCTGGACGATAAATTCATTTGCAGCGAATTTAAACTTCTCCCCACAACATAAAAACTCCCGCAAAACCGATTTTGCGGGAGCCATATCACATTATCATCTTAAACATTCCGGGACCGTCCCATTCACAGGGACGGTCTTCAAAGCCCTTTTTCTTGTAGAATTCCACCGCTTCCTTTGTGCTGATAAGCTCCAGACTTACCGCACGGTTTTTCGGGATATTCTCCCTTATGAAACCCTCTAAGGCATTGATAAGCAGCGAACCGACACCCTTTGACTGATACTCGGGAACAACGGCAAAATCCTTCACATAAAAGGACATTCCCATATCCCCCAGAAGCCTTACCATACCCACAGGCTTATCGCCGTCATAAGCGGTAAAGGCTGCCGTGGTATGCTTCAAAGCGATCTCTGCTTGCTCTAAAGCAGGCGGTTCCCAGCCCACCGAAGTGTAAAGCTTCAAAAAAAGCTCTGCGTTAAGCGTGTTGATCTCAACTCTCAATCTATTCACCTTTATAATACCAGTTTTTCAAGACGCCAGCCGCCGTTTTCGTAAACTGCGGCACCGTTTACAGAATAATCCTCCTTAACGGGAACTTCCGCAGGCTCTTCGATCTGACCTGTAACGATAAATTCGCATCTGCTGTCATCTGTGGAAACTATCTCCAGCTTATAATCGCTCCAGTCAACATAATAGCCCTTTGCGCCCGCAAGATAGGTATCAACACAAAGCATTCCGTCAACATTTACATACATAGGCTGACCCTCATAAGGGCTGTTGTACAAAAGCCGTTCTGCCTCATTTGTGCAGAAAACGCTTCTGATGTAGCTCTCAAACTCGGCATAATCCGAAAATCTGTCGGTATCAGCCTTGTAAATGTGGTCGTCCCGAACGGGGTCACCCACAGGGTACAGAGAAGTTGCACCGTAAAGATTTCTCAAGCAGTAGATGTTTTCATCAAACAAACTGCGGATAACGGCTTCGTCAATCGATGCAGACTGTGCTTCTGTTTCTGTTGCAGTTTCCTCGGTAGTATCTGTTGCAGCTTCGGACGATTCTTCTGTAGTTGTCTGCTCCTCAGACGGCATTTCCGTCAGCTGAGAAGCAAGCGTTTCGGGTGTCAAAACAGAAGCTCCTCCGTCATCGTCTGCCGATGTGCAGCCGCAAAGCAAAATTGCTGCGATAGCCGCTATTGAACCGATTTTCTTAAACTCTTTCATTTCTATCTCTCCTTTTTAAGGGGAATTTTTTGAAATTTCAAACGAATAATCCCCCACAAAATCCTTTGCCATTACGCAAATAGTGTACTCTCCCTTTTCCTTTGCATATACCGAAAACTCCGAGGTCGGAACGTCATTTCCCTCGTAAATTGCAGCTCCGCCATCCTGAGAAATGGTGATATTCAAGACACCGCTCACACGGTTGACAATAACAGCTATCTCAACAGCTTCACCTTCAAGAACGGTAAAGCTGCTGTATTCCTCACCGTTTTTCCGAACCATAGAACTGCCGTCTTCTGCAGTAAACACTTCGCAATTCATAGCAGCAGGCGTATATTGCTTTTCACCGCTGCTGCAGCCTGTAAGAACCACAGCAATAAACGTCAGTATTATAATGATGATAGCGTCCTTCATAAGACTGCGACCTTTCGTATGTAGAAACTGTTACTTTGTCAGCTGCTCCAGCTCTCCTGCCATCTGACGGATATTTTTGACCATAAAGCCAAGATTTTCCGTGCCTGCGCTGTTTTCCTGAATAGCCGCCGCCACGTGCTGGACTGCACCGCAGTTGTTTGCGATATTTCCGCTTACACTGACAAGCTTCCCGGAAACATTTTGACCGCTGTCCGCAACATTCTTTATAACTGAGTTCATATCGGCTATATTGGAGGATATTTCGCTGTTGGAATGACTCAAAAGCTCGGCAGATGCCTTCATCTCCTCCATGCTGTTCATACCCTCCCTGGTAAGAACGGCGTTATTTTCCATAGCCTCAACGGTTCCCGAAATATTGTGAGTAACATCGGCAATAATGTCGCCTATCTCCGAAGCGGCAGCCTTTGTCTGCTCGGAAAGCTTCTTTATCTCACCCGCAACGACCGCAAAACCTCTGCCGTGTTCGCCTGCGTGAGCCGCTTCAACAGAAGCATTCAGCGCAAGAATATTTGTCTGCATTGAAATATCGGAAATGACCTCTGCGATCTCAACTATCTTCTTGGACTGCTCGGAAAGCTTCGAAATGATCTTCTTGCTCTCGTCAGTACCCTTGCAGATCTCGTCCATACTAGCGGCGGCTGCGGACATTTTTCTGTCATTATCCGCAGTTATCTCGTCTGCACGCTTAGTCAGTTCGGCGATACGTGCGCTCATTTCGGAAAGCTCACGGAGATTATCGGAGATAAGATTCATACTCTCCTCAACCGACTTTATGTGTGTGAGATTGGCTTCACTATCCTTCATAACATTTTCAGATTCATTGGCGATACTGCGGTTTGCTTCTGCAGCAGCCGCCGAAATGCTGTCCAGCTCGGAAACGGTCTGTATAAGTCTTTCGGAAACCTCCAGGGATTTTTCACGCATTATCCTCTGCTGCTCCGCTCCCATAAGGCTTCCGAGCATTGAAGCGGTACGGCTGCTGAGCATTGTAAAGATAGCGGAAACGCATATAAGTACCATTGCACGGGGAAGGATACCGTAAAGCACACAGGTCTTTACCGAATCAAAATTCTTGTCACCCACAAATTGATACTTAAACGCCAGAAGCTGTCCCACCGAAACCGCTGCCAAAGTCAGCACAACTGTAAAGTTGTTGAGCCTTTTCAGGAAGTACAGGCTGGCAATTGCTATCGGATAGACATAAAGAATAACAGCATGATAAGCCAGCGTAACTGTCAGTATCGCCGTAAAGAGTACCGCCGCAGCGACAATCGCATATTTTACCCAGTTTCCATCTGCCTTAAAAATGTTCACCAGAAGTGTTGGTATAAAAAGCAGCACGCAGCCAATTATAAAAGCTGTAATCATTACAGGCAGACGAACTGTAAATATTCCCACAATATCAAGCACCAGCACCGCTGCAAATACCAGCATGGTAACTCTCATAACCTGAGCGGCAGCACGGTTTGCACTCTTTTCGTTTTCACTTAAAAGTCCCATAAATTACCCCTCCAATACTATATAACTGTCGGGCTATACGGTTTGAAAACCTCGCTATTACCCGACTTAGCTCTTGCGATTATGCTTTGAAATTCAAATGTAATCATTTCGGAGATCTGCTCCTCTGTAAAACTGCACATTTTCGTGGCTATAAGTACGCAGATGCCGTAGGTATATATCCATGTATGCTTAAAGATAAATTTTGAATCCTCAATAGAAAAACCGTAATCCTTTTGAAGTGTCTTAATGCACCTGTCGGCGGTATCACCAAGATTTCTGAATATCATTTCAAAGCTGCCCGTTTCGTCCATTTCGCACATGTGCAGCAAACGAAAAAGTCTGGGCTGCTCTGTAGCAAATTTTGTCATCTTCATACCAAACTGCTTGAAGGGCGGCATATTTTCATCTGTCACAACAGTAAACTCCTCAAACCGTCTGAGGGCAGCATTCCGCACCTCTTTGCAAAGCTCCTCCATACTTGAAAACACGGTAAATATAGGTCTTGCCGAGCTTCCGAGAACTGCGCCAAGTTCTCTGGAGGTAAGTGCTTCCATTCCCTTTTCAGCGACAATTTTCAGTGCTGCATCGACGACCTCTTCTCTTGTAAATTTTGGCTTTGGCGGCATATTATCTCTCCTTTGCAACACGATTTAAATCGTGTGTTTTAAACCTATTGTTTTAAATCGCTTGCTACATTATATCAGATATTTTTCTATTTGTCAATAGGTTTTTGAGATTTCCCGCTAAACAATAATTCACTTTCCGTAAAGCAGTATATCACACTAAAACGGCACTATCAAGCGAATTTCGGTATGATGCAAAAATACAACCCTATTATGCGGAAAATCTCCCGTAAAAAGCAAACGCCCCTCCCTGCCGTTTGGCAAAGAGGGGCAAAACATTTTGTAGAGTTAGTCGTCCTGGAGAGCCGCATAACCCGACTCGCCCGTTCTGACCTTGATAACATTTTCAACATCATAGGTGAAGATCTTACCGTCACCGATATGACCTGTGTAGAGAGCCTTGCGGGCAGCCTCGATAACAGTTTCAACGGGAACCTTGCAGACAATTACCTCAACCTTGATCTTAGGCAGCAGATTGATCTCTACAGGAGTACCTCTGTACATTTCCCCTGCACCCTTCTGAACGCCGCAGCCGAGAACCTGTGTTACGGTAATACCCGTTACGCCGATCTCATTAAGTGCGGATTTAAGGGACTCAAACCTGCTCTGCTTGCAGACAATAGAAACCTTTGTGTACTTGTTCTTTGCATCGGGATCGTTCTCGATGTCAGCACGCTTTGTAACAGTTACAGGGATAGCTGCATCTACGGGAACATCTCCGGAAACCTCTGCGGGAACGCTGCCCATGAGAACTGAGGGCACGGGTGCGGGCATAAAGTCTGCATAAGAGGAGGCAAGGCCGTGCTCTGTAATGTCCAGACCTCTTACCTCTTCCTCAACGGAAGCTCTCAGACCGATAGTATGCTTGATAGCCTGGAATACGATGATCATAGTAACAGTCGTCCATGCAGCTACAGATACGATACCGAGGCACTGTTTGCCGAGAAGATCAACACCGCCGCCGTAGAACAGACCGTTAATTGTGCAGTCGGGAGCAGTAGTTGTTGCAAAAAGACCAACTGCAAAAGTTCCCCAGATACCGTTCATCATATGTACCGCAACAGCACCAACGGGGTCGTCAATGTGAAGCTTGTGGTCGAGGAGCCATACGCCGAATACTACCAGCAGACCGGAAACAATACCGACCATTGCAGCACCGAAAGCGTCCATAACATCACAGCCTGCGGTGATACCCACAAGACCTGCCAGAGAAGCGTTAAGGCACATAGAAACATCGGGTTTGCCGTATTTTACCCAAGTAAATATCATACAAACAACTGTTGCAACTGCGGGAGCAACTGTAGTTGTCAGGAAGATCGAACCGAGCTGAGGACCTGATGTAGCAGCTGCACCGTTAAATCCGTACCAGCCGAACCAGAGGATAAAGCAGCCGAGTGCGCCAAGTGTAAGAGAATGTCCGGGGATAGCGTTTACCTTTGTTACCTTGCCGTCCTTATCGGTGTCAAACTTGCCGATACGGGGTCCAAGGATCTTTGCACCGATAAGAGCGGAGATACCGCCTACCATATGAATTGCACAAGAGCCTGCGAAATCGTGGAAACCAAGCTGAGCAAGCCAGCCGCCGCCCCAGATCCAATGCGCTTCAATAGGATAGATAAGACCGCTGATGATTCCGGAGTAGATGCAGTAAGAAATGAATTTTGTTCTTTCTGCCATTGCACCGGAAACGATAGTAGCAGTTGTTGCACAGAATACCATATTAAATACAAATCCGGACCAATCAAAGTTTTCATATGAAGTGAAGATGTCAAAGCCGGGCTTTCCGATAAGACCAACAACATCTTCGCCCAGCAGCAGGCTGAAGCCTATGAGAATGAACATGGGAACGCCGATACAGAAGTCCATAAGGTTCTTCATAATAATGTTTCCGGCGTTTTTGGCTCTTGTGAAGCCTGTTTCTACCATTGCGAATCCTGCCTGCATGAAGAATACCAGTGCGGCTCCGACAAGGAACCATATACCGAATACCTCACCCAGTACCGTGTCTAAGATTGAGTTATCCATATTTACCCCTCCCAAGGTACCGACCGCTGTTTCCAAAACGAAGTAATGTTTCGCTCCCTGTGCGGTCAAAAAATTTTTCAGCTAACAAAAAGGCGCCAAGCTACACTCCATTGTGTAACTCAGCGCCATTGCTGTTTGCTATGTTTGTATTATATAACATTTCAAAGCGTTTGTCAAGCACTTTTTTGAAATTTATGCAATTTTTAACTATTCAACTTGCAAATTTGCTCGCTTTTTAGTTATCAAATACATAAAGCAAATTAAAAATGCAACTTTAGAAATATAAAGTTGCATTTTCTGTTCATAATATTCATATTGTATCTATATTGGCAATGACAGCCTTTTGACCATTTTTATATGCGGACAGCCTTCGTCAAGATACTCTTCTCCCACAGCCGAAAAGCCGCATTTTTCATAGAAATCCTTCACTCTTACTTGTGCCGACAGAGAAATGTTTTCACCCCCCATATTGGAAACACAACGTTCCGCTTCATCAATAAGCATTTTCCCCAGGGACATTCCCCTGTAATCAGACAAAACAGCAAGCCGTCCCAGATGAAATTCCTTGTCCTCACCCTTGTAAATACGGCAAGTCCCCGCCGCATTTCCGTCAACATACAAAACGAAATGCACAGCGTTGCCGTCAATATCGTCAAATTCATTTACAAAGCCCTGTTCACGAACAAAAACAGCGGTTCTAATTGCCCTTGCATCATCACAAAGGTTGTCAAACTTCTTTATCTCAATATCCATATTAATACCTCACACAGGCAGAATTACCACAGCCTGACGGTGCATTTCCGCAAAACGCTGCTCAAATTTCGCCATATTATAGTCGATTATGCCCTTGATTGGGTCGTTCATAGTGACAGTTCCCGCATCAAGATTAAAGCCTGCAAGAACAAAGCAATGTTCATTCAAATACCAGTCAAGACGCTCGCCCGTTTCCAGGTCATACCAGGTTTCATAATATTCGGGCGGAATCATTCCGTCTGTCGCCCAGACAAGCACGGGAATACCGTCAGCAACATAATTGTAAAGCGTTTCCGAATCGCAGCCGCTCAAGTCTATCACCTGATGACCGCCACCATTTTCGGAGATATACTTATTGGCAGTTTTGACGATAGCGGGAGCAAAGCAGCCGTAGCCCCTGCCGAACGGGTCGCCTATAAAGTATTCAAAAAAGCTGTCGGCGTACTTTTCACCGTCCCTAAATTCCGCATTTCCCCAGCTTTTGTAAAGGTAGTTTTTCGCCATATCAACCTTGTCCGCATCATATCCCCAGTGCCGCAGAAGAATTGTCAAGGCAGTCACCTCACAGCCTGTGGGCAGCTCGGGATTCTGCTGAACATTTTCCATATCAATATAACAGGAAACATCGTCAAATTTATACTCGGGACGGCTTGTGACAATGTAGCGTGTAGTTTCGGGAGCGGTTGTTTCCTGTTTTGGAGATTCCGTTTGTGTTTGCGTTTCGGAATATGTATCAACAACATTTTCGGTGATCTCGGCAGATGTTTCGGGTTCAGCGGAAACCGTTTCCGTTGTAAGCTCCGTCGTTTCGGAAAGCGTTGTTTTCTCCTCGGTCTGCACCTCCGCATATGGCAGGTCGGGCGTTTCATTCATAACTTGTTTCGCATCATGTCCCGAAAAAAGCGTAGGCAAAGCAGCAGCCAAAGCCACCGCAAACAACGCAATTACGCCAATTCTCACGGATATTTCCTTCTTCATTTTTACCTCTCCCAATAAGCGGGATACAGCCGTTTTTTCAGCTGTACCCCTTTATATTTTAGTGGATAAGCTCCTCAATTTTCAGCAGACGATTATATTTCGCAGTGCGTTCGGAGCGGCAGGGTGCGCCTGTTTTTATTTGTCCTGCATTGAGTGCCACCGACAGATCGGCGATAAATGGGTCCTCGGTTTCCCCCGAACGATGGGAAATGATCGTACCGAAGCCGTTTCGCTGAGCCATTCGCACCGCCGACATAGTTTCGGAAAGGGTTCCTATCTGATTTAGCTTGACAAGAATAGCATTCCCACACTTATCCTTGATACCCCGTTCCAGACGCTTGCTGTTGGTAACAAAAAGGTCGTCCCCCACCAGCTGAACACTTTTGCCCATTTTGGCAGTTATTTCACACCAGCCGTCCCAGTCCTCTTCGTCCAAAGGATCCTCGATGGACACAATGGGGTATTTCCCACAAAGCTTCTCCCAATAGGAAATCAGCTCGTTTGAGGACATTTCCGTCCCCATTTTCGGAAGCTTATAGCTGCCAGCAGAACCGCCCTTCCATTCGCTTGATGCAGCGTCCAGCGCAATAACAAAGTCCGTTCCCGCCCTGTAACCACTCTTCTCAACAGCTGCCAGAATAAGCTCGATGGCGTCCTCCGCCGAAGCAAGGTCGGGCGCAAAACCGCCCTCGTCACCCACCGCCGTGGACAGTCCCTTGGATTTCAGAAGCTTTGCCAGATTATGATAAACCTCCGCACAACGCCTCATTCCAACGTGAAAGCTGCTCGCACCTCTAGGCATTATCATAAACTCCTGAATGTCAATGTTGTTCGCCGCATGAGCACCGCCGTTCAGGATATTCATCATGGGAACGGGCATTTCACAGGCGTTTATCCCGCCGATAAACCGAAACAGCGGCATTTTACGGGAATTTGCCGCCGCCCTTGCAGCTGCCAGAGATACGGCAAGAATGGCGTTCGCACCAAGGTTTGACTTGTCCTCCGTACCATCGGCGGTGAGCATTGCCCTGTCGATGCTGTAAATATCGTAAGGGTCAAGTCCCCTGAGAGTGTGGCTGATGATGGTGTTCACGTTGTTGACTGCATTCAGCACGCCCTTGCCGCAGAACCTGTTTTCATCACCGTCACGAAGCTCCAAAGCCTCGAAAACGCCGGTACTTGCCCCGCTGGGAGCACAACCCGAGCCAAAGGAACCGTCCGACAGAAAAACATCCGCTTCTACCGTAGGATTTCCCCTTGAATCGAGAATTTCCCTTGCCTTGACCTTTTCAATGTAAATACTGCTCATAATATCTTCCTTTCAACAGAAAATGTTTCCGAACAGTATTATTGACAAATAAAGATTATTTAATCACATTCTGCTTTCTTTTTTGATTTTTTTAGCATAGATAACAGCAGATGTTACCGAAACAGCAACAATTACACATGCAGATATGATAAACTGCGGCGAACCCGGCTCGGTAACGGCATTTCCGAGAACGGTCGTTGCGATAATGATAGGCGCAAAGCCCAGCAGCGAACCGAGTATGTACTTCTTATAGGAAAATCCCAGCGAACCGAGAAGCATACTTACAATATCTATTGGCAGACAGTTTATCACCCTCAGAAAATAGGCGAAAAACACCTGATTTTCCATATTCATGGACAGAATATCCTCCGCTTTTTTGTTCTTTTTCACAAGGGACATTACAAACTCACGCTGAGAATATCTCCCGATAAAAAATGGCACCGTAGACATCACCGCAGCCCCGCACAAATTCACCAGAATTGCAAAGGGAATATTGAAAATAGTCCCCGCCGCAATATTCAGCACCGCCAGCGGAAAGAATATTGACAGCGATTTCAGCGCATACAGCAGCATAAACAGTCCGAACGCAGCCAGCAAATTTTCGGGTGTGAAATTCACTATATCATCTACCGAAAGATCACGAAAACACATCAGATACACAATGATTATGATCGCCATTACCACAAACGGCGAGATCTGAACGATTCTTTTAAGCACTAGCTCATGCTTTTTCATACTATCACCGATTCTTTTTTGCAGGATTTTTTTTGAAGGATTTCATAATCTTAATAATAAATGTCACAAGGAATATCCCGAGTGCAATTGCTCCCGCTATTTCAAAGGTATACACGGAACGTTTTCCGAAATCCGCCAAATCTCCATTGATGCAGGACATCATAGCATAATAGATATAGCCCCCGGGAACCAGCGGTATTATGGAAACTATCAAAAACATTGGAACGGGACATCGCAGACGTTTTGCAAGTATCTCCGAGTAGACCGTCACCGCCGTAGACGCTATAAAGCACACAAAAATCTCGGGATAGCCTGCTTCTGTCATAACAGCTTCAATAAATGCGCAGATAAACGCCCCGAAGCTTGCCGCAAACAGATTCGCTCCCCTGATGTTGAAGCAGATGCCGTACCCGATAGCAGCGGCAAAGGTCAGTCCGCCCGAAATAAGCATATCAGAAGTTATTTCCATAGCCGCCTCCTATACCACCAAGCCCCGAAGCAAACCAACGGTAACAGCCGCACCCGCAGCTATTCCCAGAGCCGTCAGCAGGGCTTCGATAAGGGTGTATGTTCCCGCAAAAAAATCGCCCGCAATGAAGTCCCTTGCACCGTTTGTCAGCGTTACGCCGGGAACAAGGGTCATAAGCGCACCGATAATGGTCTTGTCGTATCTCGGCGCAAATCCGCACGCCGCCAGAAGCATGGCACACGCTGACATTACCACAGCGCACAAAAGATTTTCAAAGAAAACACCCGCATCTGTCTTTGACGAAAATCGGGACATCAGCCGAACCGCAATTCCCGCCAAGCCCGCAGCTGCAGCCTCTCTTATCCCTCCGCCGAAAAACATAGCATAGGCAGACGCCGACAGAAAGTATGCCGCAATTATCGAATAGCGTCCATAAACAGGTGACTTTTCTATATTGTCCAGCCGCCTTGAAATGCAGTCTGCATCGGGACGAACACGGCAGATGAACCGAGAAAGAGCGTTCAGCCTTGCCACCCTATCCAGATTTACCGTCTTATCCTTGATGTTTTCCAATCGGGTGACGGGGACACCATTTTCCGTCACCGTTATAATAAGCGTCCTCGGGATAGCGAAAACGCCCACGTGATTATATCCGTATGCGGCGCATATACGTGCAATGCTGTCCTCAACACGGTTAATTTCGCCGCCGCAGGAAAGCATCATTGCACCAAAGCGGGACACCGCCCCCGCAAGCTCCTGACTGTTCATTATATCACCATTCCGCCGTTCACCGATAAAACGTCCCCTGTAATAAACGAGGCTTTCTCCGACACGAGAAATGACACCGCGTTTGCAATGTCCTCCGCTGTTCCCACCCGTGAGAGAGGCGTTTCATCTACTAAAGCGTTTATTGTATCTTCGTCAAGATGTGAATTCATTTCCGTGGAAATAAGCCCCGGGGCAATGCAGTTCACCCGAATCCCCGACGGACCCAGTTCCTTTGCAAGTGCCTTTGTAAACCCGATAAGTGCTGCTTTTGCCGCCGAATAATGCACCTCGCAGGAGGCTCCCACCTGTCCCCACATTGACGATATATTCACGATATTTCCCGATTTTGCGGATATCATTTCCCTGAAAGCCGCCTGTGAGCAGTTGAATGCGCCCTTGACGTTCACATCAAAAAGTCTGTCCCACATATGCTCGGAAATATCTGTAAAAAGGCACTGCTCGGCAATACCCGCATTGTTGACCAAAACGGAAATAGTTCCCAGTTCATTACGGACAGCGGCAAACATATTATCCACCTCTGCCCTTTTGGAAACGTCACACCGAAAGGGCATCGCTACGCCGCCTGAAAGATTTATCCTTCGGCAGATATTTTCGGCAGCTTTTTCCGAAGAATTGTAATTTACTGCAACCGCATAGCCATCGGCGGCAAGCCTTTCGGCAACCGCCGCACCTATTCCTCTTGATGCGCCCGTCACAACGGCTGTTTTCATAGCCCTCTCCCCTTTTGCAGATTTCTATGTTAATTGTATTATACCACATATCCCCGTAAATTTCAACAGTATGCAAAAATAAAACCGCCGTCCTCCACACAGGAGAGCGGCGGCAAGCGCTTTTGTTATGTTATGCGGCGGTCAAGCCGCTGTCAGTTCCTTTTTTGGTAAGTTTATTAAGCTTACTGGAGGAGCTGGAGAACGCCCTGAGGCAGCTGATTTGCCTGAGCAAGCATAGCCTGAGAAGCCTGGCTGAGGATCTGGGACTTTGTAAAGTTCATCATTTCCTTTGCCATATCGGTATCTCTGATAGCGGACTCTGCTGCTGTCAGGTTTTCGAAAGCAACGTTCAGGTTGTCTACCTTGTGTTCAAGTCTGTTCTGCATAGCACCGAAGCTGCCGCGAACCATAGAAACCTTGTTGATAGCGTTATCAATCTTGTCGATAGCTGCGTTAGCGTCCTTCTGAGTAGCGAGGGACAGCTTATCGGTTCCAAGACCCCTAGAGGAGCAGTTAAGGTCAGCCTTAAGCACGCCAAGTTCATCGGACTTATAAAAGAATGTGAAGTTTACGCTGTCCTTAGTTCTTGCACCAACCTGGAGAGTGATGTTGTCTGTATAGGTAAGTATAGCTGTGGAAGCATCGTTAGAGTTAGACTGAGAAACTGTGCTCTCGGGTTCAACAATCTTTACTGCATTCTTAGTTGCAGGAGTGTAAGAACCATCAGCAAGGTTTACTTCTACAGTAACGTTTCCAGCCTTAGCTGCATTAGCAGAAGCTGCTACAGTCTGAAGTTCGCCAACCTTAACCTTATTTCCGTCTGCACCGATGTAATTGATGGTTGTTCCGTCCTTTTCAAGGAACAGGGACTCATTATCGCTAATCTTAGCAATTGTAACACCATTTGTTGTGTCAGGTGCAACGCCATTTACCTTTGCAAGTGTAAGTGCAGTATCACCAGCAGTTGCAGTATAAGTAAGCTTTAATCCGTTAAGTGCATTAGCAGCATTAGCGATTTTTTCAGATGTTATAACTGCATCTGCGGCAGCTGCTTTAAGAGGATTCTTGTCAAGCTTTACAACGCCTGTATCTCCACCATCGATATTGTAACCTGTTGTTGCAGGACCCTTACCGGAAGCAGCTACAGCCTTGGAGAAATTAACAGTAATTGTATCACCATTAACAAGCTTGCTTGTGTCTACTACAAATACAGCACCATCATAAGAAAAGCCACCGTTAGCATTAGAAGTAACTGTGCCCTTAGCATCAGGAGAAGCTGTCTTGTTCCACTCAAATGTTCCGTCATCCTTCTTAGCATATGTAAAGGTAACAGTTTCGTTGTTTGTACCAGCGTATGCACCTGTATCAACAGCTGTAATAAATCCGCCTACAGTACCAAGCTGCTGAGCATCTCTTTCAGCATTTGCATAGTTGAACTCGCCGTTTACAGCCTTAAGACCATCAGCCATCTGACCGCCATTCAGAGCAACAACACCGTTAAAGTCGGTATCAGCGATCTGATTCAGCTCATCGTTCAGCTGATCAAATTCGAGCTGGATAGCTTCACGGTCAACGTCGTCCTGAT
>CAMCRP010000055.1 GCA_945877315.1 uncultured Ruminococcus sp.
CTCACCAAAGGAATACACTTGCAAAATAGTCTATATGTTGATAGAAGATTAGTATAAGTGACATATACAGATAGGTGTTCCCCCGCCTTCGACGGGGGAACACCCATTAAAAAATATCACATTCTGAATGTACCCATATACTTATGACCCTTGACCGTCTTAGGCTCCTTTATCTTCACCCAGCGGAAGGTTTCGGGATTGTCCACGTACATATGAGCAAGCGCACAGCCAATATCAAAGTTGGAAAAATCCCCCGTTACCTTTGACATAAGTCCCGCACCCGAGCTGTAAACGTCCATAAACTTTCCGTCATGGAGGAAATACCAGGGCTGACCGTTATTTGCGGAGGGAGCAAGTCTTGCAGGCTCCAGACGGGAATCCACAACATCGGAGATAGCCTTTCTTTCCTTGCGCTTGAAATCATCTGTAAAACGGTACATCTCACCCTTTGCCTTGCCGAATGCAAGAGTTATGTAGTACTTCAAACCGTCCTCACCGCAAACACCCGGGGCAAGCTTTGCCGAGCCCAGCCAGCAGGTGCCGACGCCCAGGCTCTGAATGTACAGGTCAAGCTGCTGATACATAAAGCCCAGCTTCATTTCATAGTCGCTGTCACTTGTATCGGCAAAAAGAACGTAATAGTGAGGAGCCTTCCAGCGTGCCATGGATTTGATGCTTGTGGCGGTGGTAAGCCTTGCAACGGTTTTCAGCGGATTTTCGTCGTCCAGCTGCTTTAGCTTGTTTTCCGCAAAATCCTGTATGGACAAAAGCGTTTGCTGATCCACAGGTGTTGCTTCATAGCTTCTGATGCTTTTGCGTTTGTAGATGGTTTGCTTCAAGGTTAATGCCATTGTATATCCCTCCGAAAATTATTTTTTGATTAGTTTTCCGAGAATTATTCCGTTTTTGCGGCAGGCTGCTGACCGAGAGTGGTATCAAGCACCTCCAACGCCTTGGACAGCTGAGTGTCCAGCCCGTTCAGCTGCTGCTCAATGGTGATATTTTTGGAATCAATGCCGTCGGGCAGCTCCATTTCAAAGTTCGGCTTAACGCCTACGCCCGTGAATTCACCGCTGTTTTTGGTCTTGAGAACAGCCACCGTAACCTTTACGGCACTTCCGTCACGCAGCTTGTGAGTGGTCTGCATAACGCCCTTTCCATAGGTCGTCGTTCCCACAAGCTGAGCGTTTTTCTCGTCCCTAAGGGCAAGGGCGAAAAGCTCGGAACAGCTTGCTGTCTTTCCGTTCACCAGCACGGTAATGGGCAGCTTAATCTCTGTTTCGGCGGTGGTGTGGACAGTAACCTCCGTCCTGTCCTTGTACTCGGCGGTAACGGGGTCACATTCGCCGATAATAAGGTTCAGGCAGTCGCTGAGAGATGTTACCAGTCCGCCCAGATTATCTCTGACATCGAAAACGATTCCCACTGCACCCGCCGCCGTCAGCTCGTCAAGCTTTGCTTTCAGCTGCTCTGCGGTCTTGGAATTAAAGGTGGATATTTTTATATATGCGTAACGGTCGTCTATCATACGTCCCGTAACACTGACAATTTCATCTCGCCTGGAAACCAGCTCGAAATTCAAAAACTGCGGCGGAACGGTAGCTTCCGCACCCTCAGCCTCAACACGTCTGCGGACAGCAAGCCGCACCTTAGTGCCCTCTGCGCAGTCAAGCAGGGCAATAGCTTCATTGTAGCCGCCTTCGTATGCAATAACGTCCGTGTCGTTTACCGCCAGGATAACATCTCCCGCCTTCATTCCCGCTTCATGGGCGGCGGTGTTTACCATAACGGAGGTCACCTTGATGTAGCCGCTTTCCTCCTTTTCAAAGGTAAAGCCCAGACCCATGGTGTAGCCCGAATCCTTCTGAGTTACCTTTGCGTACTCCTCGGCGGTGTAATATTCTGCGTAATCGTCCTGCAAGCCGAAAATATAGCCCTTTGCGATACATTCCATAAGATATTCCTCGTCAATATCCTTATAGAATTTCGTCCTCGCAAAGCTGTCCAGCTCACTGAGCTTGGTATAAATTTCCTCTCGCTCGGTAACGCTCTGCACCTTTGAATTAAACAGGCTCAAAGAGTAATTATTTGTAATAACAAACGTGACTGCCGCCGTGACCGCCATTAAGCTGACGGTTATGCCGACGGATATTTTTTTGTTAAACATAGTATACCTCGAAAACTATTGCTTTTTGTAAAATTTCATCGGGTCGGTATGCTGACCGTTTATTCTTACCTCAAAATGGAGATGTGCTCCGTAGGAATTTCCCGTGTTGCCGATGGCGGCAATTTTCTGCCCCTTTGTAACGGTCTGACCCACAGAAACGTAAACCTCGCTGCAGTGACCGTAAAGGGTAGTATATCCGCCGCCGTGGTCGATTATAACGTATTTGCCGTAGCTGTAACCGGGGGTGTAAGTCTTTTGCGCCAGAATTACCGACCCCGCCTGAGCCGCAACGATATCCTTTCCCGCACAGCCGGGCTTTGTAATGTCAACGCCCTTGTGGAACTGCTGCTTTCCGAAAAGGTCACGCCAGCCGTACCCGTCGGACAGATTGTGGACCTGCGGTGCAGGCCATGTAAAATCGGAGCCCACAAACACCTTCTCCTGAGAAGCAAGACGCTTTATCTCCGCCTGGAGAGCCTTTTCTACCTCTTCCTCCTCGGCGTCAATTTCCTCGGAACGTGCGGCGTAATCCTCCGCCTCCTTGTTTATCATTTCAAGGACCTCAACGGAATTATTGTAGCTGTCCTGCAGCTCGGCAAGAAGCGTTTCCTGCTCGGAGATAGTCTGCTTCTGCTCGGACAGACGGTTGTTAAGGGTTTCACAGTCAATGTTGTATGTGTCAAGCTGAGCGTTTAAGTCATCTATCATTTCCTTGTCACGGACGGACATACGCTTTACCATTTCCAGACGGGCAAGCACATCGTAAAAATCGGACGAACCCGCAATTACCGAAGCATAGCTTGTATCTCCCGCAATATACATAGCCCGAAGCCTGTCACGGAACATCTCAATGCTTTTGTCAATGTCCTGCTTCTGCTGTGTTATACGGCCGTTAAGGTCGGATATCTGGGATTCCAGCTCGGCAGCCTGAGCGTTTACAATGTCAAGCTCCTTTTCCTGAATGACTATCTGCTCGGCGTAATATACCTGATACTGCTCCTGCTCCTCGGCACTTTTTTCAAGCTCTGAAAGCTTGTTTTGAACCTGTTTTTTCTCGTCGGCAAGTTGTTTTTTCTCGGCTTCCAGCTCGGAAAGTGATTTTCCTGCGGAAACTGTCAGCAGATTTGCGCTGTTTGGCAGATATGTCAGACAAGCAGTCCAGACAGCGAAAGCACAAAGTACAGCCGCTGTTTTTTTAAGGATATTTTTTGCAGACAAGATAAAACCTCCAAAAACAAAAGCATAAAAGAAAAAAGATAAAAGTTTCGTCCACCTTTTCAAAGGTGGCGGGGGGTCAAGGGGGGCGGCGCCACCCTTGTCGCCCGTCGCAACGGGCGAAATCCCCTAAAGCACCGCACACAAACAAAACAGTAAAGCATCAAACCAATCAACAACATCAAAAGCCATGGAAACCATCACCGTGTGCGGTGCTTCGTGAATAAATTTAAGGCGTTCACGCCTTAAATTTATTCACACCGCCGATAGGCGGCAAGGGTACTCACAAACTAACCGTTTCAGTAGCAACACACAGCCAACTGAGGGTCTGCGGGACGGGGAACCCGTCCCCTACAAGAGTACATAAGAATTCCGAAAAATTCCACTTTTCACTTTCCACTTTTCACATTATACTTTCAAGTACTTTCCCGTACTCATAACAGTACCGATAGCACCGATGACCGCACCCGAAGCCACATAACAGAGTGCCATAGCAATAAGCAGCGTCCCCTCCAGCGGAATAAAGGATGAAACGTTGAATACCGACCAAATGGTGGTGTCCCTCATAAGCAGCTCGGTCAGTTCACGGTAGCCCAGCCAGGTCAGCAGCGTAGCAATGCCGCCCGCCAGAATACCCATCAGCATACCCTCGATGAAAAAGGGTATCTTGATAAAGGTGTTGGTAGCACCCACATATTTCATAATGTTGATCTCCTTTTTACGGAAATCAACGCTTGCTCTCGTAGTGTTGTAGATGATAACAAGGCTTACCACCAGCAGTGCCAGCAGCACTATTACGGAAATTATCGCTATCATGGATTTCAGTCCCGAAAGAATGTCAATGAAATCCCCGGGGGAGCGAATGTCGTAAATATCGCTCATTTTGTTTATCTCCATAAGAGTTGCGCTCATCTTGTCAATGTCCGTAACTCTTATTCTGAAAGCGTCGATAAGAGGGCTTTCCTGTCCCTCGCCGTCTATGTAAGCAAAAAGCTCGTTTGCATTGGGAATGTCCGCCTTCATATCCTCCCACGCCTGTTCCTTTGAATAGAAGGACACCTTTGAGATGTTGTCCATCTGCACAAGGGTGTTGTTCATTTCCTCAATGCGTTCGTCGGAAACATCATCGTTCAGAAATATGATTACCTCATTTCTGTCCTCAACGCTGCCGATGAACATATTTATATTAGCTATGAAAAGCAACGAAAAGCCTATCAGTAGCATAGAAACCAGAAGCACGCAGAAGGACGCAAAGGACATCATTCTGTTAGTCCAGATATTTCTGAATCCCTGCTTTAACAGGTATCTGAAGCTGCTTATTCTCATTTTTCAACAAATCCTCCAAAGCCGAATCGCCATTAAATGTAGTCGTCAAACACGATAGAACCGTCCTTTAGCGTGATGGTCCTGCCGCCGAACTCTCTAACAAGGTCATGCTCATGAGTGACCATAAGCACAGTGGTGCCCTGATCGTTTATCTCCTGCAAAAGCTTTACTATCTCAAAGGACAGCCTGGGGTCAATATTACCCGTAGGCTCGTCGGCGATAATAAGCTTCGGTTCATTTACCAAAGCCCTTGCCAGCGCAACTCTCTGCTGTTCACCGCCCGAAAGCTCATTGGGAAAGCATTTTATCTTGTTTCCCAGCTCCAGCGTACCGATAACCTTGGGAACTCTCTGCCTGATGACCTTTGGAGAAGCATCTGTACATCTGAGCACAAATGCGATATTGTCGTAAACATTAAGCGTCGGGATAAGTCGGAAATCCTGAAAAACAACGCCGATAGTCCGACGCAGCGCAGGTATCTTTCCCCTTCTCATTTTAGTAAGGTTAAAGCCGTTTACCAGAACCTCTCCCTCGTTAGCCTGAACCTCACGAAGCAGCAGCTTGATAAGCGTGGATTTACCCGCACCCGAGTTACCGACAACGAACACGAATTCGCCGTCAGTGACCTTTAAATCGACATTATTCAGAGCGTCCACACCGTTTGAATACTTTACGGACACACCTTTTAATTCTATCACAAGTACACCGCCTAAAAACAATTATCAAAATTTATAAGGAAAGAAAGGGCAGACACATCGTTCTGCCCCTCCGATTATTTTTGCCGAATACCCACAAAATCAGAACTTAGTGGGATTTGCCGACAGATATTTCTTGACCATCAGTGCGATCTTGAAGATGATAGCATGGTCAAATTCACGAAGGTCAAGTCCCGTCAGCTTCTTTATCTTTTCAAGACGGTAAACCAGCGTGTTTCTGTGAACGAACAGCTTTCTTGAAGTTTCGGAAACGTTCAGGCTGTTCTCGAAAAATCTCTGTATAGTGAAAAGAGTTTCATGGTCAAGAGATTCGATGGAATTCTTCTTGAATACCTCCTGCAAAAATGTTTCGCAGAGGGTTGTGGGAAGGTGGTAGATAAGTCTTGCGATACCCAGATTATCGTAGGAAACGATAGTCTTGTCCGTATCGAACACCTTTCCGACCTCCAGAGCGATCTGCGCCTCCTTGAAGGAACGTGCAAGGTCCTTAACGCCCATAACAACGGTGCCTATACCAACATTTACTCTTGTATAGAACTCGCCGCTCAGTGTATCGGAAATGGAGCGTGCCAGCTTTTCCAGATCCTTGGACTCAACATTTGCCTTGACCTCCTTAACAAGCACAATGTCCGTTTCGGTGATGTTGAAAACAAAGTCCTTGTTCTTGTCGGGGAAGAGGTTCTGTATCACGTCATAAGCGGAAACGTCGTTTGCGGACACAATGCGCACCAGCAGAACAACTCTGCTTATATCCGCATTAAAGTGAAGCTCTCTTGCCTTAACGACAATATCTCCGGGGAGGACGTTATCCAGCACAACATTCTTGATAAAGTTGTTTCTGTCATACTTTTCGTCGTAATACTGCTTGATGCTTGACAGAGTGATAGCCATAATATTTGCATACTTAGCGGCATTTTCATCTGTGCCCTCGACAAAAACGGCATAGTCGGGCTTGATATGTGAACCGAAGGGCTTGTATGTATAACCGTCCCTTACGAAAACATCGTGAGAATCGCTGAGGTCGAGGGAAACAAATTCATTTGTAGTACCGATCTTGCTCAGCTCGCTGCATGCGATGATAGTAGCAGTTTCGTCAACAACACCGATAGTGCACTCCATAGTATCCCGCATCTGATGAATAAGTCCCTGAAAAAGTCTGTTTGACATTTAACGGTCAATCCTTTCTATAATGTGCCGTGTCAGAGGCACGTTCAAATATTTACGTATATATTCGGACAAACAGGTACAATACTCTATTTAAATAAGATTATACCACAAAATTCAACTCGGTGTGTTAATTTTTTGTGAATTCGGCTGAAAATCTTGTGAAATCCTACAATTGCCATTCAAAGATTAGTGCAATTTTATGTAATGTGAAAAGCGGAAAGTGGAAAGTGGAGTTTTTAGTGTTGAATGTTGAGAGTTGAGTGTTGAATTGAATGTGGAATGTGAAAAGTGGAGAGTGGAGTTTTTAGTGTTGAATATTGAAAGTTAAGAGTTGAATTTAATGTGGAATTTTCTTGTAATTCATCACTCAGCACTATAAAAAAGCCGCAGCTATCCATACAGCTGCGGCTAAACAATTATTCTACAGAAAGTGCAGATTTTCGCCTAAAATTCAACACTTAACGCTGAAAAAATTCCACTTTTCACTTTTCACTTTTCACATTCAACGAATCACTCCGCCGTCAGCACAAACATATCATAAACCGCCTTAGTAGCCGTAACAAAATCCTCCTCAGCCACGCCAACAATAACATTCAGCTCGGAAGAGCCCTGATCTATCATCTTAACATTGACATGGGCATGTGCCAGAGCGGAGAAGATACGTCCCGAAGTACCTCTCAGCTTTCTCATACCGCGTCCAACGACTGCGATAAGCGCAATGTTGTGCTCAATATCAATGTGGTCGGGAGCAACCTCTTCCTGTATCATCTTAATGATTTTCTCTTCCTTGCCCTGAATTGACGCACTGTTGACAATAATGCTCATGGTGTCGATACCCGAAGGGATATGTTCAAGGTTCACCTTGTTGTCCTCAAGGACCTCCAGCACCTTTCTTACAAAGCCCATCTCGCTGTTCATCATATCCTTTTCGATATTGATAGCGGAGAAGCCCTTCTTGCCCGCTATACCCGTAATGGTGTACTTGCAGGGTGTATCTCCCGCATCGGCAACGATCATTGTGCCTGCGTCCTCGGGAGCGTTTGTGTTCTTTATGTTAATGGGGATTCCCGCAGTTCTTACGGGGAAAATTGCGTCCTCATGAAGCACGCCTGCGCCCATGTAGGAAAGCTCTCTCAGCTCTCTGTAAGTAATGGTGGTGATACCCTCGGGATTTGCAACGATTCTCGGGTCGCAGATAAGGAATCCCGAAACGTCCGTCCAGTTCTCGTAAATAGAAGCGTTAGCCGCCCTTGCAACGATAGAGCCCGTTACGTCCGAACCGCCTCTGGAGAAGGTCTTGATGGTATCGTTGGGCATAGAGCCGTAGAAGCCGGGGATAACGGCATATTCTGTCTTAGCCAGCTTTTCGCTGAGGACTTCGGTAGTTCTGTCAAGGTCGAAAACGCCGCTTTCGTTAAAGAAGATATATCCTGCGGGGTCGATGAACTCAAAGCCTAAGTATGCAGCCAGCAGCTTTCCGTTAAGGTACTCACCTCTTGAAGCTGCATAGTCACGTCCCGCACGGCCGATAAAGCCGTTCTTTATCTGTGCAAATTCCTTTTCAAGGGAAACATTCAAACCAAGGTCTTTGATGATGGAATTGTATCTGCTTTCGATAGCGGCGAACTGTCCCTCAAAATCACCGCCCTTTGCAGCGACTTCATAGCAGCTGTAAAGCATATCGGTGATCTTAGTGTCCTCGGAAAAACGCTTGCCGGGTGCGGACGCTACCACGAAACGTCTGTCGGGGTCAGCCTTTACGATGCCTGCGACCTTCTTGAACTGATTTGCGTCAGCCAGTGAGCTTCCGCCGAATTTTACGACTTTGATCTGCTTCATATAAATAATCTCCCATTATTAAAATCAAAAATAGAGTGCTATACTAATTTCCTATCATAAAGTTTACAAAAAATCTGTGCAAAAACTTGCGTATATGGTTTTTGTGCAGATTTTTTGTCGAAACTTTGATTAGAAATTAGTATTTTCGGCACTCTATTTATTATATATCAATCGGTAAAAATAATCAATTGATATATGAAACAACATTTTTTAAATTTAAAGCCGTCCGTTTGTGAAATACGCTTGTATTCCACTGACGGACACTTATTCTTCCTCATATTGAGGCGGCTCGCCCTTTCTTCCCTGGAGATGGTACGCCGCTTTCAGAGCAGTTTTCACGGGTACAAGCCTTAGCGCAAATATTCCGAGGTTCATCATCATTCCGGGGATAATGGTCAGCTTACCGTCAAACATTCTGTCAACGGCAAATCTTGCTGCATATTCGCTCTCGATACCGTCGGTGACAAACTGCACCCCCGCACGTCTGTTAAAGTCCGTCTTAACGGGTCCGGGACAGAAAACGCCCACATAAACGTCGGAATTTCTGCGTCTGAGCTCCTCATAAATAGCGTGAGTTAGGCGGATAACATAGCTTTTCGTTGCGTAATAGGTTGACATAAGGGGTCCCGCCAAAAATCCCGCCGAGGACGCAACATTCAGTATATAACCGCTGTTTCTCTTGACAAAATCCCGCAGAAACAGCTTTGTCAGGATATGCACAGCCTTAATGTTCACGTTTATCATATCCAGCTCGGTTTTCAGGGGAACATTCAGAAATTCGCCGAATGCACCGAAGCCCGCACAGTTAATGAGAATGTCGATATTTTTCTCTTTCAGCTTATTATAGAGGGCAATGCAGGCTTTTTCATCACCAAGATCGCAGGCGATAGCGGCGGTCATATCCTTGCCAAGCTCCTTGCGCAGTTCTGCAAGGCTTTCCTTGTTTCTGCCCGTGAGAACGACCTTTATCCCCCTTGCCACCAGTTCACGGGAAATATCTCTGCCAATTCCCGAAGTTGCTCCTGTTACAAGTGCTATCATTTAAATTCCTCCTATGCGTTTTAGGTGTTATTTATTGTCGGATTTCCATTAAATTCATCATTCAACTTTAATCACTCAACATTAAATAACTCCACTTTTCACTTTTCACTTTTATCCGAAATATAGATTTTCATATTCGTCTTGCCATTCTCGGGGATATTCTCGAAAAATCCCATTTTTTCGTAGACCTTCCGCCCTGCGGGAGTTGCCAGAAGCTCGATGTACACAAGCTCCTGACGCTTTGCCTCCTCCAGAACAGCCTCCATGACCTTTGTGGCAATTCCCCTCAGTCGGTATTCCGCCGAGGTGTACACATTAAGCATCATTCCCGTTTTGCCGTTTAAAAATACGGGGTTTGCGGGCTTTTCCACTACCAGCAGGAACGCCGTTCCCACGGGCTTTCCGTCAATTTCAGCGATAAACGCAGTCATATCGACGCCCAAATGTCTGTGGAAATAATCGGGCATCTGCGCCCGCATAGCGGCTTCTTCCTCCTTGGACAGGTGATTCAGGTTCAAATCGTGTGAGAAGTAGTCCACTCTAAACTGTATTAATATGTCAATATCCCTTTCGCTGTCTGCGGACGCTTTTCGTATTATCATCGGGTGGTCTCCTTATTTCCTTTTTAACGTGCAGCCCCGTCCGAACTATTGTGGGGACGGGGCAAATTAATCAGTATTTGTCATCATCATCTAAATTGATGAAATCGGGCAGATTATTCGGGTCAAACTCGATGGCTTCAAACTCATCATCATCATCTTCCGAAGCTGCCGCAGAATAGGGGTTTTCGGACGCTTCGGGGACAGTTTTCTCGGGCTTTTCCTCCTCGGGAACGCTTTCGGGCTGTGCCTCAAAATCGCTGAGAACAATAGGTGCTTCGGGCATATCCTCGGAAACAGGCTCCTCATTCTCCTCGGGAACAATTTCGTCAACAACGCTTTCCTCTGTCATATCTTCATCGGAAACGCCGTAATTTGAAAGGTCTATCTCGTCCTCGTTCTCTTCATCATTATTGGAGAAATCGCCCTCCAGCTTGAACCTGCTTACCATTTCACGGAGCATCTCCGACTGGGTTGTCATAACAGCGGCAGCGGACGCACTCTGCTCGGCAGTTGCGGAGTTAGACGCAATAACGTTTGTGATAACGGAAACGCCTTCATTTATCTTGGTAATGGTATCCGACTGATTCTGCGAAGCCTCTGCAATGGAGCTGATATCGCTGCTCATATGTGCGGAGCTTTCAACGATCTCCATAAGTGCGGAAGCGGTAGTCTTGGCAATTTCGGTACCGTTTGCAACCTTTGCCAGTGAGCCTTCAATAAGCTCGGTGGTTTGACGTGCGGCGTCGGCACTCATTGCCGCCAGACCTCTTACCTCGTCGGCAACAACTGCAAATCCCCGTCCTGCATTGCCTGCGTGGGCAGCTTCAACGGCGGCATTCAGCGCAAGGATATTTGTCTGGAACGCAATATCGTCGATGACCTTGATTATCTTGGAAATTTCTGCGGAGGAAGTGCTTATCTCGTTCATGGACTGTAACATTCTTTGCATATCCTCGTTGCAGTCGCTGAGCTTTACGGAAATATCGCTTACAAGCCTGTCGGTATTGGACGCAGACTGCGCATTTCTGCTTACCTTTACGCTGATGTCCGCAACCTGACCGGACAGCTCGGAAATAGCCTCCGCCTGATTGTTTGAGCCGATACTGAGATTCTGTGCCGCAGAAGCCACCTGATTTGCGCTCATGTCAACCTGCTCGGACGCAGAAACTATCTGCCCGAAGGTTTCTCTCAGATTTCGGAGAATTTCGTTGAAGCTTGTCCTTATCTGAACGAAATCCCCCCTGAATCCGCCCTTCATTTCAAAGGCAAGATCGCCCTCGGAGATCCTTGAAAGAGCGTTGGAGATCTCGTCAATGTAAAATCTCAGGCTGTCCACCGTTTCGCCGATGGATTCCGCAAGAACGCCCACCTCGTCACGGCGGAGAATTCTTTCAACAGGTGTCTGAAGATCGCCCTCGGAAAGGAGTTTAAGACGCTTGATGCTTCTTTCGATAGGCGAAACGATATTGTGCATTACCACAAGTATGACGATAACTGCCACAACAAGGATAATTGCCGCAAGAATGAGCATTACGGGAACGCTGTCCTCCAGAGGTCCTCTGAACTCGGTGGAAGGCGCAGTCATAATAACAGACCAGCCGTTGCCCTCGATAGGAGCATATGCGACCTGACTGCTCACACCGTCTATCGTACAGGTAACAGTGCCTGTTTCCCCTGCCATTGCCTTACCGTAAACGTCTGCAAGGGGCTGATAGCTGCTGTCGGACTGAGCCAGCTCAATAGCGTTGAAGCCCGAAAGAGTCTTGCTCTGATCCTTGTCTGCAATAGTTCTTCCCGTTTCATCGATAATGTATGCACCGCCTGTTTCACCGAAGGTTATGCCGGAAACAACGGAGCTGAGAGTATCATCATCGTAAATTACCACAAGGACATATGTAGTGGTGGTAGCACCCGCAGTTTCCGCCGAGATAATGGCAAACTCGGAAGCCGAGCCGTCTGCGTTTATCTCGGGAGTTGTCATGACGGGGACTTTTTTCTTTTTTGTATAGGCGTATTCCTCGGTTTCAAGGTAGTGCTGTGCTTCTTCTTCGGTAAATTTATCCGACTTGAGATACAGCTCATCTCCCTTGAAAAGACCGTATCTTACGAATCCTGTTCCTCTGAGTTCCGATTCCATATAGGATTTTGCAGACATTTTTGCGCCGATGGTGTTGCTGGCAATACTTTTCAGCAGTGCCCTCTGAGCGTCGGATTTCAGCGTTTCAATGCCTGTGCCGACCTCAGAGGAGGTTTCCGTTGCAAGGGGCAGCACCATTTCGTCAACGGTGCGGGTAATGGCAGAGGTCAGTGACCAAATATTTGTACCCACCAATATGATTATAGTAGTAAGCAGCATTATGCTGACATACGCAAAAAGCCTTGTTTTAAGGCTTTGCCGTTTTAATTTGAATACAGAAAGACTGAATTTCATAATATCCCTCCGGGAAAAAATGTCTATACTTTCTTCTGACGGAATTTGTCACAGGGTATTCCATAATTTAAGTATAACATTTTGCCCAAAATAAATTCAATAAGAATTTATGAATTTATATGATATAAATTGAATATGATAGATTTTTACAATATTTTTTAGTGAAATTTCACATACTCTCAATAATGATATTCCGAAAACACAGAATTCAATTTTTCGCTCTTCACAATAAATTCAACACAAAACGCTGAAAATTCCGCTTTCCGCTTTTCACTTTCCACATTAAGCAAACACGGGAAAAAATTTTCAACGAATTTTTGTAGGGGCGGTCAGTGACCGCCCGCAGATACGCTGTTTTTTCGGCTTTCTGCGGCACTGCGGGCGACCAATGGTCGCCCCTACATAAGCATATTTGTTTGGTATTGCATGAAAACTGATTTCCGTGTTAAGCAAAAATCAACTATTGACAATCTTTTGGAAAAGGTGTATTATATATTATTATAGGATAATTATCGGTAATTGCGCCCCGAATGTCGGTTTCGGAGCTTTATCGGGTTTCCCGATAGCCGTATTTTATGCGAAATACGGAGAAAGGTTTGGTTACAGATGTACTTTGGCAGCGTTAGGTTTTTTAAGCACCTGATACTCACCGTAGTTTTCGGCTGGATAGCTGTTTCGACGTTTTTTGCGGTGTTCTTTGGTGTAAAATATAATATGGAAAAGAAAAAAGAACCCTCCGAGCCTGTTGTGTCCGTTTCGTCGGACGGAGTGCTGAATGTCCCCGACGGAACCACCGTTGAACAGGTCTATCTCGCACTGGCAGCCAAGGGCTACGGTCCCGAGGATATTATGGAATTTCTCCGACAGACAGATGAAGATGCGGTGGACAGGTTCGTTAAGGAAAATTACGGCAGCATCGCCGCAGAAACAGCGGTCATCACCGAAGCACCCGAAACGACCGTATCCGCAGAGGACGCAGAGCCGTCGGAAAGCGTAACGGAAGTCCCCGTTTCCTCGGAGGACAAGCCTTATACAAAGCTTTACCCCGAGCTGTATGCGGAATATCCCGAAAGCTTCGGAGAGGACACAAAAACCGTCTACCTGACCTTTGACGACGGTCCCTCGGACAATACCCTGATGATACTTTCCATTCTGCGGAAATACGATATCAAGGCTACCTTCTTTATGAGCGGCAGCACTACCGAAAAGGGCAAGGCTATTATGGAACAGGTGGCTGCGGAGGGACATGCCATAGGCGTCCACTCCTATTCCCACGATTACGAAAAAATATACGAAAGCGTTGACAGCTTTCTGGACGATTTCAACAATACATACAACATCATCAAGGACGCCACGGGAGTGTCCCCGAATATCTTCCGCTTTGCAGGCGGCAGCTATAACGACTATAACCATGAGGTCTACGACGAGCTTGTTGCGGAAATGACAAGGCGCGGCTTCGTTTACTACGACTGGAACGTCAGCGCACAGGACGCAGTTGTGAAGCCCACCTGGACTTATATTTACAATAACGTGCTGGACGGAGTAAAGGCAAACACCTCAAACCGTCAGATAATCCTTATGCACGACAGCGCAGACAAGTATGTCACAGTTACCACCGTTGAGGACATTATCGTTGAGCTTATGAAGGACGGTTACAGCTTCGACAAGCTGGACAACACCGTCCCCCCTACTCAGATAGTAAAGTATTAAGCCGAAACCAAGAGGAGCAGAAAAATGAGTTTAAAGGATAATTTTAATCAGGCATTAAAGGAAATTCTCAATCAGAAGGCAGGCAGCGAGCCTCCCAAAAAGTCCGAGCTTGACCGCTATCTTGACCCTGTTTCCGACGAGCGTGAGGACGCCGAAAAGCGCACTCCCTCCGCCGTTTTCGGCAGCGACAGCGAAGGCGAACCCGCTCCCCGTCCCGCAGAAAAGGAGCGTGACGAAGCGGCAGCCTCAGCAGCAGAGCAGCTCCGCGATTCCAAAAACGCCTATGAAAATTTTGCAAAGGAATACAGAGAGGAAGCCAGAGCAGCCAGAAACGCAGGCTACGGTCAGACCGCAGGATACAGCGCAGCTTCTGCCGATTTTTCGGGAAGGACAGAGCGTGAAGATGCCTTTGAGCAGCGCAGAGGACAGCCTATCCCGCCTTCCTACGGCACGGGACGTTCGGATTTTGGCTCAGGTGTGCAGTTCAACGGCAGTCAGGGCGCAGTTCCTCCCACAAATATGGGCGGATATTACAACGCTCCTCCCTCCTCGGGCGGCGGAAACGGTTCGGGCGGCTCGGGCTATGAAGCGGAGGAAACCACCATCATTTCCCATAACACCATTATCGACGGAAATATCCGCTCCTTTGCAAATATCAACATTGACGGCACCGTAAAGGGCGATGTAAGAATTACCAAAAACATCGCAGTTTCAGGCAAGGTCGTGGGAGATATTGAGTGCAACAACGCCATTATGACAGGCTCCCAGATGCAGGGAAATATTTCCTCCAAGGGACAGGTGCAGATGGACAGGGACAGTATTCAGCTGGGCGATATTACCGCAAATTATCTCGACCTTAACGGAAAGATCAAGGGCAATGTTGAAGTCGGCGGAAAGGCTGAGTTCAAGACCGACGCCGTTATTCTCGGAAATATTACCGCCTCCACCATTACCGTTCTGGACGGTGCCACCATTCAGGGCTATGTAAACACCACCTTCCTCCAGGAAAATTCTTCGAATATCTTCCCCGAATCCATTTCTGTAACCGAGTAATTGTGCGAATTGCTTAAAATTCCCGAAAAATCTGTGTAAATCAACAAATTCTATGCCGAAAGTGAAGTTTTCTCTTGCATTTTCACAATTTGTATGTTAAAATATAGGTTAGTTTGCATTGAAGGGAAAAGCAATTTTCAGAAAGGATGGTCACATTAATGAGTGAAGACAGCATTCTCCGAGGCGGCGACCAGCCCGCAGCCCCCTCGCTGGACGATATAGATTTTAGTGAGATACCCAAAAGAACCAATTCTTCGGGACTCAGAGCACTTCCCGAGGAGCTTGAGGAAAACAGCGAGCCCTCCGTCAGCAGCATTATGCTGGACGACCTCGGCAGCGAAGAGGAAATGACCGCCAAGCAGATAAAAAGCGACCTTCTGGGCGATGACGATTTCATGGACGACGATGACATCTCCCCCGAGATAGAGGACCTGAGTAAGGATATAAAGCCTACATATGACAAGGCAAAATCCCTGGCAGCCCAGCCAAAGCTTCAAAAAACCGAAAAGGAGCTTTTGAAGGAGCAGCTGCAAAGGGAAATAAACAGCACCCCCACCACCGTTGACAAGAAGGAAAGCCTTCAGATGTACAACAAGCTGATGGAGGAAAAGAAGCTGAAATCCGCAAAGAAGGGCTTCGGTCTGGCTATCCTTGTAATGATACTGGGCTTTATCGATGCGGGCGTCATCTATTTTATCAGCACCCTGAATCCCGATAATGACTACATTTCCATGCAGTATGCAGTAATACTTTTTGCCGTTTCCTTCCTGCTGATGATAAGGGCAAAGTTTATCAGAAATCTGGAAATACTGCTGTTTACGCTGAATACCATTATTCTTATCGGACCCGGGCTTGTCAAGCAGGCAGTGGCAGTTGAGCAGCACTCCATGAACTTCAACACTACAATGGTAATGTACGGCATCGCCATTATCATAAGCGGCTTCTGCTGTTTCCAGCTGATAACCAACAATTCCATCGAAGCCTATTATACTATGAATCTTTCGGATAAAAAGGTTTACGATGAAAACAAAACAAGATACAACCAGAGATAAAAGCAGCCTGTCGGTTTGATTACCGACAGGCTGCTGTTTTTAGTGTGGAATTATTAAAATAGTGTTTATTACAATAATATCCTGACACACTTGTAGAAAACCTGCATTAACGTTATTTTTGTGGATTGCTATAGATACGTCACTCAGATAATAAAAGACGTAGAATTCAGCATTTTCTAAGAATTGATTTCCGTGATTTTATGAACGCAGCTATTGACAGATTACGACAATAATGATATAATTTTGCATAGAGGATACGTTGGCGTTTTTCTTTCAGACGTATAAAATAGACGGTGGCTCTCCCGATTGACCGCAGGGTCATAAAAGGAAAGCAGTTCTGACCCTTGCGGATTTTATCTGTGGGGGGTTGATACTATGGAAATTATAGCGATTATAATTGCCGGTATTACTTGCATTTGCAAGGTTATCGATACTGTTATCAATATAGCAGTTCATAACAAAAAGAACTAATCCGTCTATTCGCAGTAGACGGATTAGTGTACATTATTAAACTATGAAGTTGAGAGCTATCGTCTATCCAACGTATTCTCTGATTTTATTATACCACATAATTTGTGTTTGTCAAGATGTAAAGGTGCATTTCATAAGATTTCGGGGCATTCTCTACATTAACCCCCCACTATCCACACTTAATTCAACACTAATACTCAACACCGCAGAGGCGGCTCACCTCCGTAAAGAGATGAGCCGCCCTGTTATACTAAACACCATTTAAATCACGGAGAAGAAATCGGCGTAAAAAGCTTGCGTTTATGGGTTTTTACGCCGAGAGATTCCCGTGATTAATGGGTGTTTAGTATTTTTATGTTATCGGAAAAGTCGGTGCTTACTGGATCTGAAGTCTTCTTGCGCCTTCCTGTTCCGGAGTTTTTTTCGGCAGATCCAGAGTAAGAACGCCGTTTTCGTATTTTGCGGAGATGGCAGCTGCGTTTACAGCGGAAATGTCGAAGCTTCTTGTGAAGCTGCCGTAGGAACGCTCTCTGCGGATATACTTGCCGTTTTCGTCCTTCTCGTCCTTATTTTCGGAATGTTCGGCGGAGATTACAAGTCTGTCCTTGTCAATGTCGATGGAGATGTCCTCCTTGTTAAAGCCCGGCAGCTCGGCGGACAGCTCGAAAGCGTCGCCGTTATCCTTAATGTCGGTCTTTATGGAAGGCATCTGTCTGCCGTCATAAAATCTGTCGAAATCTGCAAAGGGGTCAAAAACGTTAAAATTTCTTTCAAAGGGTGTAATGTTCATCATAAATAATTCCTCCGGTCTTGTGGGATATTTTTTTGTGGGAATAATTCTAACTCGGTTCAATGGTATCAGCTCCTGTTCTCTTTCTTTATTGTGATTATGATTATATCCCCCGTATTTGATGATACAATAGCGAAATTGTGAAAATATGATGAAAATTAGCACTCTGAGAGTGAGAGTGCAAGCAGAAGTCGGCAAAGAGTGCTAATAGGCATCTGCGGGCGGGGAACCCCCCCCCTACAAAAGACAGCAGGGTAATAAAAAATTTCACTTTCCACATTCATCTAAACACTTCCAAGCTTATCCTCCCTGACTAACTTTTCCTCATAAAAATCGCATATCTCCGAAGCCGCTTCAATGCTCATGCTTTCCACATACATCATCAGCCCTCGGCCCGTTTTTACGGGACGGATAAACACCCTTGAACCGCTTTCGTCCAGCATTATCCCCTCGTCGGCACTTTGGGGACTCCTTACGTCGGACAGTCCCCGAAACGCTTTTGAACTGCGGTCTATGGGGATAAATCTTGCCGCCGACGCATATTGGGGAAGAAGCTTTTCCGCTTGTTTCAAGGAGATCCCCTCACGGCTGAGATAATCGGAAACGCTGAGAGCCAGCGCAAGACCGTCCCTCGCTTCGGGGAAATCAAAGGCAGCCGAACGTGCCCTATCGTCCGAATTGTCCGTGGGACAGCAGCCGTACCGAAGTACAGTCCCGCCGTATTTTTCTGCCAGAGTATCTGCGGCTTTCGGAAATTCGCAAGGCAGAGAAACCGTTCTCCCCTCGGAAAATGCCTTTATGGCGGCGATCATTACCAGCCGTTCTCGGAAAACATAACCGCTTTCCTCGGAAAATGCGGACGCCTTCCGTCCGTCTGCGGAAATGCTGAAAACTATCTCTTTGCCGTTCGGGGAATTTACGGGGGCAAGCAGCTCCGCACCCAGCTTGCAAATCCTGTCGTCCGAGGAGGAAATGCGCACCCTTATGCCGTTTAGCGGGGCTTTGCAAAGTGCGGAGATATGCAGCTTGTACAGCTCCCCCGCCGAAGAAAAATCACGTATTCCGCCAAATCGCGGGAACCCGTTTTTCGGGTAATCTCCCCTGTTCAGACCCGCTTCTACAATGCGTTCTTCGCTGCGTTTTAAAGGCAGACCGTCCGAGGAGATAAGGGAAACCCTTGCAGTAACGCCTGCGTCAACATAGCAGCCCGCTGACAGCTCGGCTTTTCGCACCGCAAAGGCGGTTTCCTCGGCGGTGGCTTCTCCCATGGCCCAGACCTCGCCGCCCGCCGCACAAATGCCCGACATTACCGAAAATGCCAGCGCCCTTGAAGCGTCACTCTGCCGATATCCCACGGCTATGCGCTTTTTACCCCGAATTTCAGCGGCGGCAGCTGTCAGGGCACTTCCCGTTACGGCGCAGCTTTGGGGGTCCACCGAACCGCCGCTGTCCCCCCAAATGCCGTCCTCGCCGATGGTTACGGGCTTTCCCGTGCCGTATTTCACGTCCGAGGACACAAGAGTTTCCGCTTCTACCTCACGCCCGCTCCAGATCTTCACATTTGGCTCAATAACGGCGTTTTCGCCCACAACAGCCTTTTCGCCCACGGCTGCCCCCTCAAACAGGGACGCTCCCGTCATAAGCCGTGCGCCGCCGCAGATATATCCGCCGCTGACGGAGGCACGTTCACCGATATAGCAGCCGTTTCCCACAAAACCGCCGTTTATGCG
>CAMCRP010000056.1 GCA_945877315.1 uncultured Ruminococcus sp.
GGATTTCGCCTCTGCGGAGGCGACGGGGGCGCTGCCCCTCGACCCCGCAGCCTTTTGAAAAGGCTGGCGAAACTTTTAATTTTTCACTTTCCGCTTTTCACTTTCCGCTTTTCACATTCCGCCTTTAAATATTCTCCTTCATAAGCAGAGCCTGCTTCTTATCCCAAAGCTTCTTGGACAGGTCAACATAATACCTATGCGGATTTTCGAAACGCTTTACCTCGTCCCAAATAGTTTCCAGCTCCGCCATACAATAGTCCTTAATCTCCGAAACGCTCGGCGACTCATAGACCCGCTCACCCTTATTATAAAGCTGGACCTGCAGCTTCTTCGCCGTGAAATTAATGACCGTCTTTCTCTTATAGGTATGCTCGGGGTCGAAAAGCTCATAAGGCTCGTCCGAGGAAATTTCTTCATCTGCACAGGTGATAACGTCCGCAATAGCCTTGCCCGAGAAGTTGTCGTACAATCTCCAAACCGTCTTAAAATCTGGGTTTGTTATCTTTGCGGTATTTTCGGAAATTTTTATTTTCGGGATAATTTCACCGTTTTCCTCCACCGCAGCCAGCTTGTAAACACCACCGAAAACAGGCTCCGAACGGGACGTGATAAGCCGTTCGCCAACGCCGAAGCTGTCCACACAAGCCCCCTGACGCAAAATATCCTTTATAATGTATTCGTCCAGCGAATTTGACGCAACTATTTTAACGTCCTTAAAGCCCTCGGCGTCCAGCATTTTTCTTGCGTGCTTGGACAGATAGGTAATATCGCCGCTGTCAATGCGAATTCCCTTAGGCTCGTGACCCTTTGCCCTCAGCTCCTTGAAAACGGTAATTGCATTTGGCACGCCCGACCGCAGCACATTATAAGTGTCCACCAAAAGCGTCGTATCATCGGGATAAACCCTTGCATATGCCCGAAATGCTTCCAACTCGGACGGGAACATCTGAATCCAGCTGTGAGCCATCGTTCCCAATGCGGGAATACCGTCATCACGCTCGGAAACGGTACACGCCGTACCCGCACACCCGCCGATAAATGCCGCTCTCGCTCCCAAGATCGCCCCGTCATAGCCCTGTGCCCGCCTTGAACCGAACTCCATTACAGGCCGACCCTCGGCAGCACGGACAATTCTGTTTGCCTTTGTGGCTATAAGGCTCTGATGATTTACCGACAAAAGCACCATAGTTTCGATAAACTGTGCCTGCGCTGCGGGACCTCTTACCGTAACTATTGGCTCGTGGGGGAAAATCGGCGTTCCCTCGGGTATCGCCCAAACGTCACATTCAAATTTAAAGTCCTTTAGATATGCAAGAAAATTCTCCGAAAAGCAGCCCTTTTTCCTGAGAAAATCAATGTCCTCATCGGTAAATTTCAGATTATCCAGATACTCAATAAGCTGCTCAACGCCCGCCATTACCGCAAAACCGCCGTTATCGGGGACGGAACGGAAAAACATATCAAAGTAGGAAATTTTGTCCGCAACCCCGTTTTCATAGTAGCCGTTCGCCATTGTCAGCTCGTAAAAATCCGCAAGCATAGTAAGGTTTCTTACAGCATCGTCATTCATTTTCATTTAAATCGCTCCTTCATACATAAAATTCCGTTTCCGTATATTCTTTTCCGATTGTAACACCTATTTTATAGATACCGCTGTCAAGGTCAACAGCTATACGCCTTTCGGCACTTTCATATCCGAGAACCTCAAAGCCCTGCTTATCAAGCACCGCCCCCGTGTCCCGCCAGACCTGACCGTCCAGCCGTTTCAAGGTAAGCTCTGCCATACATTCGCAGTCATCTTTAGTGACATTCACCGCTTTAAGAAATATCTGTCCTTCCTCGTAACGTGAGGTAAACACCAGCCCGTTATTGACGTAATCATCGCCCGAAATGCAGTGCCCGGAGCTGTCCATCAACATGGGAATGTACCTAAGCGACGAAGGATTTCTCGAAATAAAAAAGCAATAGTCACGGTTTATCCTGTCAAGCCTTATAGTATCAGCTGTTTCGCCCTTGACATAAAACGCATTATTTCGGCTGTACAGAGCCTGTCCGCTCAACTCTCTGCCTTCGGAAAGGCTGTAAAAAGCACCGCCGTCCCCTGTTTCATCATACTTATTGAAAACAAAAACGTCCAAATCCTCGGCAGATTTCGGATAACCGCTGCTGACATACACATTTGCGGTATATTCCTGCTTATACGGCAGATTCGTCACATCACGCACTCTGATTATGTTCCCCTCGGGCACGGTATATGAATACTCATACCCCGCAATTTCTATCTTATACCCGGGATATTTCACCGAAAATTCCTCAAGCGTAAGATTTTTCGCTCTCTCAGCAGCACTGCTGCTTATCACGGGCGAAGGCTGCACAGCTTCATCTTTGCGGAAATACCACTTATTCAGCCAAAGCTGCACCCCAAGGGCAGCCGCAGCCAGCAGCAGCGTTATCATTATGTGGCAAATAATAACCGACTTTTTCATCTCAGACTGCATAGACGTCCTCCTCTCGGGGCAGGATTTCCGTTTCTATGTAAATGGTCTGATATTCCTTTACCGTAAATATGACCGCTCTGCCTTTAAGCTCCACATAGGGATATACCCCCGCTTCGGTAAGCCTTGTCCACGATGCTTCAAGGGACTCGTCGGGACATTCCGCCCAATCGGTGCAGCCGTATCGAACGGCATATCCCGCAACCGCCTGCATATCGTCCCCATAAAACGTGTCATATTTTTCCCGAACAGTCGAATAACATACCGCCTCGGCATCATACAGCATTTGCCCGACTTGAACTTCTGCCGAATCTGCATAATTACCCACTGCAAAGGAAATCAGCATTATCGCCGCACTTCCCACAACAGCGTAAGCCCAGCCCGCCGCCGAACGCCAAAAGGAACAGCTTTTCCCGTGAATGACCTTCCGTCGGTGCTGACAAATATCGTCTATTGCCATTATGGGCATTAGCAGAATATATATCGTCAGAAGCGAACCGAAGCTGAAAATGCCCAATCCCAATAAGATTATCCGAAATTCTTCCCAATAAAACGCCCCTGTCCGAAACTGCACAGCGGAAAAGTAAGCAGCACCCATAGGCAGCAGCGACATTGTTATAGCCTTTGTGACAAACCCGCTTTTTCCGTAAGCGGACAGCAGTGCCGCAGGAATAACGGGCAGCCACCATATCCAGCCCAAAAATGCTCCCAAACCCAAAAAGATCCCAACTGCGGAAAGCAAAGCATAGAAAAACGGATCAACGTACAGCAGTGAGCAAGCCGCAATCAAAGCTATGGGAATTACGGCATATTTTATAAATGCAGGCTTCTTAAACAGCCCCAAGAACCTTGACGGCAGCCGACGAAAGCGTTCCGCCGCACGATGCCGTGAAAGCTCCGCATTGCCGCCGTCGTCCGACTCTATTTCCAAAGCATAGTAATGCTCGTAAAGCTCATTTAGCGGAATATCCGAAGCCAGCGTAACCCGACCGCTTGCCGTGTCCAGCTCGGCGGTAATGCGGTTTTCGCCGTCGGAAAGCCTTGCCATTTCGGAGCTGTCGCCGTACTTTTTTATTTCGTCAAGCTTTATATTGGGGTAAAGCTCGGTTATTTTTGCGCATAGCCCGCTCATAGTTCTCTGTCCCGCAGGCAGCTTTATGTTATAATTTTTCATACGTCCCCCAAAAATATTTTACTCCGTTATCTCCGAAACAAACTCAACCCCGCTGTCGGACATTATCTTAAACGCCGCCAGATTCATCAAATCTGCATTGTGACCGTCCGCACCGTAGGTATCAACGCAGTTCACGGGAACGATTATCCGTGACGCACGGTCGCTCATATTGAACCACGTTTTCAGGCTAAGGCAGAACTGCAAAACGCAAATATCCGTGCAATCCCCGCAAACCACAAAGGTGTTTATCTGCGGATTTTTGCAGAGAACCTCCTGCCAGCCCTTTTCAAGGAAACCGTTTGTGGAATTTTTCGGGATAAGGGTGTAGCCGCCCACCGCCTTTAATTCGGAAACTATCTCCGATTCGGACGTATTTTTCAGACAATGCACGGGAAAGCTGAGAAACTCCGCCGCACCTTCCGAATGACAGTCCGCAAACGCAAATATCGGTCTGCCGCCCTCCATAAATTTCTCCGTCAGGGAAACGGTATGCGGGATTATCCTGCCAATTTCCGCACAGGACATTGCCCCCTCTTTAATGAAGCCATTGATAATATCCACCAGCACAAGAGCGGTGTTCCCCTCGGGCAGAGAGGACAGGGACAGCTTTTGGCAGCCCTCCAGCCTATCGGCAAGCCTTAAAGCGGCTTCTGCGGCGGCAGCGGTGAGTTTTTCTCTGTTGATATTCATAATAAACGCCTCCCGAAAAAATATATTTATTTATGTAATACGCCGTTTCTTATATTTATGTCCGATATGGTTGTCTATATAAATATTATACAGTTTTTTAACGATAATGTCAATAAAAATTCGGCGAAAAAGCACGAAAAACGCAGCAATCTTCTGACTGCTGCGTTTAAGCCGTGTTAAGAGTTCCACGAAATATTAAGCTGTCTTTTTTGCTTTACACAATCTGACAAATAAAGATTAATAAGTGTCTGATACGGAATGCCCGAATCGGCAGACATTTTCTTGAAGTATGTGATTACATCACTGTCAATATTTATTGTGACCTGTTGCTTGAGCTTTTTTGCATAAGGATTTTTTACGGCATTTGAAAAATCATATTCTTCTCTCATGATTAATTCACCTCACAGCATTGCATAATATTGAGCGGATTCTGATTTAGTTGCTTTTCTGGCTGAAATCAGGCGGATAACAGTATCTGATTGTCGATAACAATGACACACAACGAGCAGATTTGCTTGCGAACTGGTTCCAAGAATAATAAATCTATCCTCCGTTTCAGAATGCTCAGGGTCATCGATCAAAAGTGCGTTATCGTCATAGAATACTGTGCGGGCTTCTTCAAACGATATGTGGTGCTTTTTCTTATTTATATCGTTTTTGTTTTCGTCCCATTCAAAATTAAGTATCTCCATAATTATATTATAATTATATTCTACTTATTTGTCAAGTATTTAATATGTATTTGTCACGTCATTTCATCTAAATATTTTTTCGCTGCCGTGTTATGGAATAATTATTGCTGTGAATTGCTGAGTTTGTGAGTACCCTTTTGCCGCCTGTAGGCGGTGTGAAAAATTCGTAAGGCGTAAACGCCTTACTCTTTTTCACGACGCACCGCACACGATGGTTTTCACGGCTTTTGTGATAGTCGTTAGATTGTGGGTTTACTGTTATTTTTGTGTGCGGTGCTTTTTGGGGCTGTTGCTTTTGTGCGCTTTCTGTAACATCTCTTTTTCTGTTAGCTTAGGGGATTTCGCTCTCTGCGGAGAGCGACGGGGGCGCTGCCCCTCGACCCCGCCACCTTTGAAAAGGTGGACGAAACTTTTAAATTGACTGCACGGTTGCCGTGCCTGCCTTTGAAAAGGTGGACGAAACTTTTATATTTGCATATACTGTTAATGAGCATTACACCGAAAGGAGCATCTAAAATGCCAAGCGTATTTCTAAGTCCATCTACCCAAGAATGGAACAAATATATAAACGGCGGCACCGAGGAAGAATATATGAACCTTATCGCCGACCGAATGGAACCCTACCTTCTCTCCTCAGGCATAACCTTTACCCGAAATGACCCCGCCCGAAACGTCGGGGGAGCAATTGCCGACTCAAATGCGGGAAACTACGACGTCCACCTTGCCCTACATTCCAACGCAGGCGGCGGACAGTTTGCGGGTAAGCTTCGGGGAATCGACATCTACTATTCACCATACAGCAATCTCAGCCGACAGCTTGCAGTCATTACCGCCAACAATCTTGAAAACATCTACCCCGACCCCGCCAAGGTGAACACCCTCCCCACTACATCTCTGGGCGAAGTCACCCGCACAAAAGCCGTTGCTATCCTGGCAGAGCTGGGCTATCACGACAACGAAGCCGATGCCGTTTGGATAAAGAACAATCTCACGCCCATTGCAAAAAATCTCGTTCAGTCCCTCTGCGACTATTTCGGCATACCCTTTGTGGAGCCGTCCCCCGTCCGCAGAGGAATAGTTGTCACGGACGGTTCAAACCTGAATATCAGGGCATTCCCCACCGTTCAGTCAAGGGCCATCGGGTCTATCCCAAACGGCGCAGCGGTCAATGTTTACGGTCTGACGGGAAACTGGTATGTTATCAAATATATGAACACCACAGGCTATGCAAGCGCAGATTTTATCGAAATAGTCTGATTTCCCGAAAAAGCAAAAAATCCGCACACAAGAGAAGCTTTTCCCTTGTGTGCGGACATTTTATTCAATGATAGTAATATCGCTGCCGAACCACTTTGTGGAGATCTCTCCAACCTTGCCGTCAGCCTTCATTTCGCTGAGAATCTTCTGGACCTCATCTCTGAGAGCCTGATCATTCTTGCGGAAACCGATAGCGTACTCTTCTTCATAAAGCACGTCGCTGAGGATTCTGTAAGGCTTGTTCTTGGAAGTGATGAAATAGTTAGCAACAACTGAATCCAGGAAAACAGCGTCAACGCCGTTTGCGTCCAGATCCATAAATGCTGTAACATTGTCGTCATAGCCGATAATAGAGCCTGCCTGACCCTTAAACTCAGAGCCTTCGAGAATTTCCTGTGCGGAGGAACCGTTCTGAACAGCAACATTCTTGCCCGCCAGATCAGCCTGAGAATTATATGCGGAAGAATCCAGCACAACGAAAACCATGTCATTTCTCAGATATGCTTCGGAAAGGTTCATAGCTTCCTTTCTCTCGTCGTTAATGGACATACCGTTCCAGATGCAGTCGATATTTCCCGAATTAAGCTCCATTTCCTTGGAATCCCAGGAGATAGGCTGAACCACCAGCTCAACGCCCATTCTGGAGGTAACTTCCTTAGCAAGGTCAATATCAAAGCCGACGATCTCATTGTTTTCATCTCTGAAACCCATAGGAGGGAAGCTGTCGTCCAGACCGAGGATAAACTTGCCCTTTTCCTTGATGCTGTCGAGGGACTTGTCCTCACCTGCAACAGCTGTGTCGGTGTTTTCCATTCCGTCGCCGTCCTGAGTCTGACAGCCCGCAAACAGAGTTGCCATTGAAGCCGCAGCAAGGAAAGCTGCAAAAATTTTCTTCATTTTCATATTAATACTCCTCTTTCAAAAGAAATTCATTACAGACATTATAAAGCCTATTTTCACAAATGTAAAGCAAAACAAAACAAATTCGGCTGTTTAAACAGAAAATCAGCCGAAACAAACCTGTATTTTAGTGTTGAGTGTTGAGTGATAAGTGTTGAATTTAAAGTGGAATATGCAAAATCAAAAGGCTTAACTTTTTAGTTCGCCCTTTATTAGTGAACGCCTGACTAACAATTCTTCAATTAATTCAACACTCAACTCTCAACACTAAACACTAAATCCCACTTTTCACTTTCCGCTTTTCACACTTTCACAAAACCGCCATTACCCGCTCAACGATAAACACCACCGCCGAGGATATCAGCGCAACAGGCAGCAGTCCCAGCCTTTTGAAGGACAGCACCACCGCAGTTATGCAGCCCGCCGCCGAAGAAACGGGATTTGCGCAGGAGGTGAATACGGCGGGGAAAATCATAGCCGACAGAACGCCGTAGGGCATATATTTCAGAAAGGACAGCAGAAACTTGTTCTCTATCTTTTTCCGCAGCAGCACAATAGGAATAACTCTCGGCAGATAGCTCACCAGCGCCATCAGCCCCACAACCGTTATGTAATAACCCGTCATCACTCGTCCTCCTCACTTGCGGGAGCAAAATATGCCCCCATAGCAGCCGAAGCCGCACCGCAGATTATAATTATCCAGCCGCTGCCTATATCCTTGAGTCCCGGGATAACATTCATTATGCAGGACGCAACAGCCGCACCCGCCGCAATCAGCGCAACAGGCTTTGACTTTGAAGCGGGGGGAATTACTATGGCAAGGAACATTGCATACAGGCAGATTCCCAGCGCAGAAATTACCGATGCGGGAAACAGACTTCCGCAAACGCCCCCGAGGATAGTTCCTCCGACCCAGCCCGAATATGAGCAAAGTATCAGCCCCGCCATATACCGAGGACAAAGTGCGTCCGTCTGACGGATAGCAACGGCGTATATCTCGTCGGTGATACCGAAAGCGGTCAGCAGACGTTTCCCGATAGAATAATCATCGCAAAGCTTCTGCGCCACGGACAGGGACATCAGCATATATCTTGCGTTGATAATAAGAACTGTCAGCACGATCTCCGAAACTGCCGCAGAAGCCGCAGCCAGCTCCAGCCCCGCAAACTGTCCCGTTCCCGTAAAGTTTGTAACGGACGTTGCAACGGGCACCCAAATGGGAAAGCCCTGTTCAATAGCTATCATTCCAAAGGCAAACGACACGGAAAAATATCCCAGACAGATGGGTATCCCGTGAGTAAAGCCCTGTTTAAAGGTCAAGCTGCTCATTTTACATTTCTCCCAATATTTCAACAATAATATTATAGTGTACTTTATAAATATTACTGCCAGTCGAAAGTTTTGTAAATCATTAGTGAACAGTTACATTCAGTGTTGAGTGTGGAATGTTGAGTTAAGTGTGAAATGTTAAATTTATCGTGAAATAATACGAATTATTGTAGGAGTAGGGTTTCCCCGCCCGCAGATTTCCGCTCTGCCATATTTAAACGCACATTGTATTCACCGTTATATTGAAAATTCCAAAAAAATGTTGTATAATATGAAAAAATAAAAATCTGGAGAACACCCATGACCGAACAAACAATTATTGATATTCTAGGCGGAAATTCCTTTGAGCTTTACAAATTTCTCGGCGCACACAGCACGGAAAATTTCACACACTTTTGCTGTTACGAACCAAACTGCGCCGCTGTAAAAATAATTCTCCCCGAAAAAACGCTTTCCTGTCAGCCAAACGGGGACGGCTTTTTCTCCCTTACAACAGACCGCATTACCGACGGGACAGCATATCTCCTTGAAGTTGAAACATTCAGCGGCGAAGCTATCCGCAAACCCGACCCCTTTGCCCGAAAAAGTATTTATATTCCCGAAAACGGCTCGGAGATTTTCGAAAGTCATTTCGTTTGGACAGACGGCGAAATCCCCCCGAAAAACTTTGATTCTCCGCTTAATATATACGAACTCCACGTCGGCTCATGGCGGAAAAACTGCACATTTTCACGGTTGGAACGTGAGCTTGTCCCCTATGTCAAGGAAATGGGATATACCCACATTCAGCTAATGCCTGTTACCTGTCACCCAAACAGCGGGTCATGGGGCTATCAGTCAAGCGGATTTTTTGCGGTTCAGCCCGCATTTGGCACGCCCGACGAGTTAAAAGGTCTGGTAAACGCCTGTCACAAACAGAGTATCGGCGTTTTGTTTGACCTGTCCATTGCACATTTTGCCGCCGATAGTTGGGCACTTGACCACCCGAATAATATCCTGTTCGGTGCCGATTTTTCGCCTTGGGGCAGTCCCATGTTTAATTTTGAAAGCGGCTATGTGAGAAGCTTTCTGAACTCCGTTTCGGCATATTTCCTGGAAGAATTTCACGGGGACGGTCTGCGCATTGACGCCGTTTCCGAAATATGCCAAACGGACAGCGGCAAACAATTTCTTGCAAATCTGAATGACGGACTGCACAAGCGTTTCCCCAACATCCTTATCACCGCCGAGGACTCCACCCCCGGCAATCTGACCACTTTACCCACAAAAAACGGCGGTCTTGGCTTTGATTACAAGCAATCCCTGGGCTGGATGAACGACACTCTCGCCTATTTCACCCAGCTCCAATGGTACCGTGCCATGAAAACGGAAAGCTTTACCCGTCCCGAAAAATATTTTGCGAATAATCGGTACATTCTGCCCCTGTCCCACGATGAAGTCGTCCACTGCAAGGGTTCTCTTATGCAGAAAATGTCCGTTTTCGGGAATGAGGATCGGCAGCTTTCTGCGCTGAAAATGCTGTATCTTTATATGTATCTTTTCCCGGGGAAAAAGCTGTCCTTTATGGGAAATGAGCTTGCCCTTTCCGAAGAATGGAACGAAAATCGAGGGCTTGAGGAATACAGTCACAACCCCGATTTTGCCGAATTTTCCGCAAAACTGAACCGCTTTTACCGTGAAACTCCCTGTCTTTGGCAGAATGAAACCTCCCCAAACGCCTTCAAATGGCTTGAAACGGACGGCATACGTTCAACATTTGTGGGCGAACGTACCGACGGGAAAGCAACGCTTTATATCCTGCTGAATTTTTCGCCCGAAGCAAAGGAGATAACCTTCTATCCCGAAAAAAAGCTTTCGGGAATACCCGTTTTTTCGACTTCCGAGGAAAATATTACCCTATCCGCAAACGAAAACGGAGGATATTCCGCAAAACTTCCCGCCCTGTCCGCCGCAGTTTTCGGGACAAAAAAATAACCGCCCAACATAACCGCAAAATAAAAACGAGCCGCCCGACATGACAGCTCGTTACGAAAACGTTATTTGATTACAGGCATTACTGCCGCTCAATCCGGTTAGGTGGAATCACTCCTTAACATTTAGTGAATAAGTCTTCTCCTAAAGTCTTTCATAGACACCACTTCCTGAAATTGAATTCATACTTCAAGGCGGTTAAGCCATTGGACTCACTCCAAACATATATTTTAAACGAAAATCAAGCTAAACTGTCCATGGGACTATCTCCTTATCATAAAATCTTGGTAAAGAATGTAAAGCTTGCCATCGGAATAATCTCCTTTGCGTTAAAATAGTCTGTGAAGAAAGTTATCTTTCCATTGGACTATACTCCTTTATCAGAATTTGATTAAAGAATGTAATCAGTTCATCGGAATAAGCTCCTTTGTTAAATTTTGGTCGGAAACAAATTCAGCTTTCCATCGGACTATCTCCTGACGTATGATTTTTTATGGTTGATGACAATTAATGTGCCATCGGACTCACTCCCGGATAAAATTTTTATCTGAAACCGTCATAGCTGACGTCTTACCTGTCCTGTCGGACTCACCCCTTACATTGATAATCAAAGATTCAGATCGCGGAATACTCGACGTAATTTGATCATTGACTCCACGTCCTTTCCGGCTATCGAAGCCTTTAAGCGGTGAATATTTTAATGCCGTATCGGCATTTGTCCTATTGGCAGATACAAGATCTACCGAAGCTTAGTAACCTGTTGGACTCACCCCTAACATTATTTATCAGAAATTCAGATCTCGGAAAACTCGACGTAATTTGATCATTGACTCCACGTCCTTTCCGGTCATTGAAACCGTTTAGCGGTGAATATTAAATTGTGTCCTATTGACAGATATAAAAATAACCTGTCGAAGCTTACCTTTCGGGCGGACTCACTCCTTATCTGCTAGAATTTTAATAACCTGCAATGAATACCTTTCATATCGATCACGCCTTTCGTAGGGTAACAGATGTGTATTCACCTTTCAAATTCACTTAGCAGCTTTTTATGTAAAGTTGCATATATGCAATCATTTACAGATGGAGGACTTCGGGTCCTATAAGCTATGTCGCATAAGCGGTAACCGCATCGGGAGGAGCTATCCAAAAAACTCTCTGCACCGAATGGTGTGCGCCTTTTGCATCGACAGGAATAAACTCGTATATTAACTTTTATGCGCCAATGAAATCATTCATTAATATGGGAGGGGCGTTAAACGCCGGCACTAAGCACTATCCAATCTCCCGCAATTTACTCAGCGAAAAGTTTCAGACGAGCCGCCGAAGCCGCCATAATTATTCTGCTGTGACTCTGTGAGCTCCATCGGACTCGCTCCCTTTCTCCGGTAAATTTATCAGACTGCCGCAGCCGCAAACATCTTTTAGCTTTAACGTTCTGCACCGTTAGATGTGCCCTGTTCATCGGCTCTGAACCGTCGGAACGGAAACCCCAGGCAATTATTACTGCCATCTGCCAAGCTGCCTGTCCGCCTCTTACAAAGGATTACGTCAGCTGCCATCGCAAACCGAACGGTCGTTATAAGTTAAGCGTTCATCGGTTTTATTTGGCTTTCGGGTTATTTCCTTTTCCTTGTATATACTATACCACACCCATAGGCAAATGTCAATAGTTTTCCAAAGAAAAAAGCTATAATATTTGTGCATTATTTTTGTTGCAATTGCATCTTGACATTTTGTTAAAAAAATAGTACAATAAAAATGTTGAGTGTGCTTGCGGCATATCCGATTTGAGGATAAAATGCCCGAAAGTGCCGTCTGAAACGGGGTTTTCCCCTTGATTTTGAAAGGAGCGGTCAAAATGGCAAACGTATACGATGATGAATTTGAGCTGTGCACCCTTGTGGACGAGGACGGCGTTGAGCAGGAATTTGAAAAGCTGGGTGAGCTGGAGGTAGACGGAAACATTTACTGCGGCTTTGTACCCCACACCGAAAATCCCGAAGATCTCCTCAACGAAAGCGTTGACCTGGTAATTCTCAAGCTGACTACCGAAAACGGCGAGGAAGTGCTTGCTACCATCGACGACGAGGACGAATACAACAAGGTCGGCGAGATCTTTATGAACGAGCTTTACGGCGAGGACGAGGAGTAATTCCCGATTGTCCGAAGACAATGTCAATATACAATTCGCCAAAATTTCACGAAACTTTTTCTATAAATTGCTCATTGATATTTTCGGCGATATGTGTTATACTAATCTCAGAAAAGAGAAAAATTCTGCCTTGACCGAATAAGTGCGGTTTTTATAATCCAACACATTTTTTTAGGGATTTAGTCTCCGCTTTGGTATTGAAGACCTCCCGACAGCCGACTGAAAGAATGCATTTGCGTTCCTCGGCTGAAGGACGAAGGGATCATGAGAACTGCGGGCTATTGCCCACCTGCTTAGTGCGGGTTTTATTCGCCGTATGGCGGCAAGGCGGATCATTTTAAAAATTCGACCGTTTCTTTGTGAAGCGGTCTTTTTTTGTGAATAAAAAGCTCCGTTCCCGAAGAAACGGAGCCAAATTCAGCCGCCGAAAATCATCTCTCGGCAATTATTTTTCCTTCTGCGGAAATAATAAATACCTTGCAGGGAACCGCCTTGCCGGAAGCCGCGATCGCACGATGAACAGCGTCCTCAATGCCGCCGCAGCAGGGCACCTCCATTCTTGCAACGGTAACGGTCTTTATGTCGTTTTGGGAGATGACAGCCGCCAGCTTTTCGGCGTAATCCACATTATCCAGCTTGGGACAGCCTACCATTGTTATGCGTCCGTCAATGAATTTTTCGTGGAATGACGCATAGGCAAATGCCGTGCAATCCGCCGCAATAAGCAGATCGGAACCGTCAAAATACGGCGCATTCACAGGCAGCAGCTTTATCTGAACAGGCCACTGAGAAAGCCTTCCGGGACGCTCCTCTGCGGAAACAGCACACGCCTCACGCTTGATCGTCTTTGCCATAGAACCCGGACAGCCGCAGGGCATGGGAGCATTTTTTGCCGCCTGACGTGCCTTTACAGCCGCTTCGTCATAGGCAGCCGCCTCCCTCTCGATTATTGAAATGGCATCGGTGGGACATGCGGGAAGGCAGTCGCCCAGCCCGTCACAGTAATCATCCTTTATAAGCCGAGCCTTGCCGTTTACCATGGCGATGGCACCCTCGTGACAAGCATCTGCGCAGGCACCGCAGCCGATACATTTTTCTTCGTCTATCATAACGATTTTTCTTATCATAGATAATTTTCCTCCTTTTTTCGTGTCATACCGACATCGTAACTTTATTATAGTATAAAAAGAAGCTAATTTCTGTTGTAAATACAACAAAGGGGCGATTTTTTTGAAGGAAATTTACAGCAAATACTTGCCCGTTCTTACATCGGCAGGACTTTTTGACGGACTGACCGAGGAGGACATTGAAAGTGTCCTCAGCTGCCTGTCCGCCGAAATGCCCGATTTCCCGAAAAACAGCTTTATCATGCGCCGAGGGGAACGCTGTGAAAGGATAGGTGTAGTGCTTTCGGGCAGCGTCCTTGTTATGCAGGAGGACTTCTGGGGGAACCGCAGCATTATGGCAAAGCTAACCCCGGGGGACACCTTTGCCGAAGCCTTTGCCTGCTCCGAAAACGCCCGTATGAACGCCGACGTTCTCGCCGCCGAAGGCTGTACTGTCCTCTTTCTTCATATGCGAAAGCTGTTGGACAGCTGCGGCACAAGCTGCGCATTTCACGGTATTCTCATCAAAAATCTCCTTCGGGAAACCGCAGAGAAAAATATACGGATCACCGAACGAATGACCGTCACCAGCCGCCGAACCACACGTGAAAAGCTTCTCGCCTACCTGTCCGCCGAAGCCGCAAGACAGGGGAAAACAGCGTTCACTATACCCTTTGATCGACAACAGCTGGCGGACTATCTCTGCGTTGACCGAAGCGCCATGTCCGCAGAACTTTGCAAGCTCAGGGATTCGGGCGTCCTCAGCTTTAACAGGTCGCATTTTGAACTGTTTTCCGAGGAGGAAGCGCAGTTATAGCGTCGGCGTATTTTTCAGTGTGAATGACGCTCCCATAATTCGACTGTATGTTTCATATTTCCTGTAAATTCCGCAAGATTTTTTGTGCAGCCTGTTCAAAATCATCAATGTAAATGTATGAAATCTATAAATTTTTACAAAGACTATTGAAATTTACCTAAAAATATGGTAATATAGTATCAGAAAAAAATTTTGAAAGGATATGTGCCCTATGGCAATCTTATCTTTAAAGACCCGCGAAAAGTATATCGGGCTTCAGAATTTTCTGCTGAAAACAAACGAGAAAAAGCTTATGGTTTCCCCCGAAATGCTTATGCAGACAGCAGCACTGTACATAAAAAATCGTCGGGCTTCCATCTCCGACGATCTTAACGTTATAAAAAGCACCCAGAAAATAGCGGTTTTCTTCTCCCGATACGACTCGGCAATGAAGGCATTTGACGAGCTTATCGCCATAGAACCGTATTTTGATTATCTCCCGCCCCCGCCCTCGGAGGAAAAGGCAAAGCTGGAGGCTATGCTGGAAGGTCTTATAAGCGGGCTTATTAAGCGTTCGTGGGAATATATCAAAAGCGGTGCGGCTTATGACCCGTCCATATTCGTGCGTTCCGATTCGGGCGAGATAAACGGCAGATTTTTCTCTGCATTTGACTCGTATCTTGACAGACTTCCGCAGGGAAACATCAACACTCTTGAAGAGCTGAAGCAGAAGATAATCAGTGATGCCGAGGAAAAACAGAATAAAGAAGCCACCGATGGCTTTTCCGCCGTCGTATAGCGGTTCGCATTCTCTTTGCGGACCGCCTTTTTTTGAAATGTGGAAAGTGAAAAGTGGAAAGTGGAAAGTGAAAAGTGAAAAGTGAAAAGTGAAAAGTGAAAAGTGGAAAGTGGAAAGTGGAAAGTGGAAAGTGGAAAGTGAAATTAAGGAAATACTGATCAATAGGTGTTCCCCCCACCTTTGGCAAAAAAAAAAAAAAAAAAAAGCCGAAATTAGTATTATGTACCGCTTTAGTTGGATTCACCGAAAACTCCACTTTTCACTTTCCACTTTTCACATTAAACGAGCCGCTTTTCACATTAAATTTGATTTTTTCTTGACTTTAATAATAAAGTGTGTTATAATTTAATGTCAGATTATATTCCGAGGTTACAAAAGGAATACAAATTATGCCGCTGCGGTTACAGTTTGAGTTTTTATGTTGACATATCTGCGGCAGGCTGTTATTATAATTACTAAGGAAAATTTCCCGAAATCTATCCAAGGAGGAATAAGCTTGAACGGCGATACTGCTAACCTTTGCCCCGGCTGTATGGAACCCCGAGCGGACGGTGCGGAAAACTGTATGCTGTGCGGATATAACGAGCATACCCCGTATCTGCCGTCATATCTGCCGCCGAGATATATGCTCTGCGAACGGTATCTCATAGGAAAGCTTCTTAAATACAACGGCGAGGGTGCCGACTATATCGCATATGACACCTATACCGAAAATAAGGTGATAATCAGGGAATATATGCCCGATACCCTCTGCACAAGAGAGCGTGACAACCCCGAAATTACCCCCAATAAGGAAAGCGTTGCGCCCTATAAGACCTATATGTCCGAATTTATCGAGCTGAATAAAATGCTCACCAAAATGCGGACACTCAATCATATAGTCAGCTGCACCGAGGTGTTCCAGGCGAACAACACCGCTTATGCTGTGCTGGTTTACGTCAAGGGCATCACGCTTATGGAATATCTCCAGGACAATGCGGGGGCACTCAGCTGGGAGGAAGTCAAAAAGATTTTCCCGCCCATCTTCACTACCCTGTCCCTTGTGCATAATGCGGGGCTTGTCCATAGGGGAATTTCTCCCGAAAATATCATAATGAGTGAACGGGGCGAGCTGAAGCTTACGGGATTTTCCATTGCCGATGCACGAACCGCCAATACGGGGCTGGCAGCCGAGATCTATTCGGGCTATGCCGCACCCGAACAGTATTCATCAAACAACTGGCAGGGCACCTGGACGGACGTTTACAGCGTTTCCGCCGTGCTTTACAGAATGCTCACGGGCGTTGTTCCACCCGAAGCACCAAGCCGTAAGACCAATGACAATCTTATCGAGCCTGCGGGACTTGACCCAAATGTTCCGAAAAACGTTTCAAAGGTCATAATGAGCGGACTTAATATGTCGGGCGAAATGCGTATTCAGACGGTTACAGAGCTTGTTACGGGGCTTTTTGAACAGCCCGAGTTCTCCCAGTCAACCAAGCTGGGGAACACCTCTGCCACCATCACCTTCAACAGGGACAGCCTGAAATACAGCAGCCGAAACGAGTCCCCCGCAAAGCGTGATTTGGGCAAGGCACCCCTGATAATTATCGGTATAGTGGGCGCAGCGGTCATTCTGGGGCTGATGATAGCACTGCTTATTACTCTTGACGACAACAGCCGTTTCGGTATGCAGTCGGGTGCGGGAACAGTCACAGTCATCGGAAGTGACACAACTATGCCCGTGCTGACGGAACCACCCGTTACCGAACCGACCGTTACAGCCGCCACCCCTACTCAGCCGTCCACTATTTATATAATGAGTGACTTTGTGGGTAAGGTCTACGACACCCTGAAAAATTCCGAAACCTATAAGGATAATCTCATATTCGTCCCCGAATATGTCTATAATGAAGCCATTCCAAAGGGAATAATCATCTCGCAGTCCATTGAAAAGGGAACAAATTATTCTAAAAATACCGAGCTGAAGCTGGTCATCAGCCTTGGTTCTAAATATGCAGTTATTCCCGATTTTGTTGGCGTTCCCACGAAGGACTATTTCACCATGCTTGCCGCCGCAGGTATCAAGTATACCGAGGAGCAGGAGGAAACGGTCGATGTGCTGGAGGGCTACGTTATCCGCACAAGCAAGCAGCCCGGCGAAACTCTGGACATTGAGAAGGGCGAGGAGCTTGTGGTATATGTTGCCGTAAATCCCCCCGATATGACGGTGTCCGAGGTTACCGAGCAAACAACGACCCCCACGACCACAGAACCCGAGCCGCCGCCCAAAGCAACCGAAACCACCCCCGCAACTCTGGCTACGGACGACCCGCTTAATCTTATCGTAAGCAGATAAAAGCAAAGAGCATTTCACCGAACTAAGGCGAAATGCTCTTTTATTAATGTGAAGTGTGGAAAGTGGAAAGTGAAATTTTTAGTGATGAATTTAAAAATATAAAACTCCACTCTCCACTTTTCACTTTCCACATTTACAATAAAAAACCGCCTCCCCTTATGCAGAATCGGAGAAGCGGTATGTGAAAATGCCTTGCGGCATTCCCAATCAATTACAGGATGCGCAATCGCAGAGCCTAAAATTGGAGCTGTTTATCAGACTTGAACTGACGACCTCATCCTTACCAAGGATGTGCTCTACCAACTGAGCTAAAACAGCATATATATTGTTTTGTCCCAACAATTAAACATTATACTCTATTTCTCCGCAAATGTCAAGTGTTTCACAGAATGTTTACATTTCAAGCTGAATAGTTTCCGTCAGAGCGGCGATAATCTCTGCAAACACCAAGAAAGGAACGTTCAATATGAAACTAAGACGGCTCATAAACTCCGCAGATACATTGACTCTTGCTATGCTCATTGGCTTCGCAGTCACACTTATACTTACTTCGGTGTCCTCCTTTGCAGAAAGCAGACGAACCCTTGAGGACAGCGTGTTCAGGCTGCATATCCTCGCAAATTCCAACAGCGAAGCCGACCAAACACTTAAATTAAAGGTCAGGGACGCCGTTCTTGCGGAGGTCCCCGAGCTTTTCGGGGACTGCCAAAGCAAGTCCGACGCAGAAGCCGCCGCCGCCGAAAATATGCCACAGATCCTCGAAACAGCAAAGCGCACTCTTTCGGAAAACGGCTGTGAATACGGCGTTTCGGCGGAAATATGCGAAATGTACTTCGACGACCGCACCTACGGCGACATTGTTATGCCGTCGGGGAACTACACCGCCCTGCGCATCACCATCGGGGACGCAAAGGGGAAAAACTGGTGGTGCGTCATGTTCCCGTCCCTCTGTCTGCCCGCAGCTATGGACTTTGAAGGGCTGGCAGAGGAAAGCAAGGGCTATTTCACCGACGAGGAGCTGTACATTCTGGAAAATCACAGCGAATATGAGGTGAGATTTTATTTTGCGGAGCTGTTTGAAAAACTGCTTAATAGTGTTGAAAGTTGAGTGTTGAGTTGATGGGGTTTTTTAATTCATCATTCATCACTCAACATTTAACACTAAACAAAAAGTCCCGAAACCGTTTGGCTTCGGGATTTCTATTTGGAGCGGATTACGGGGCTCGAACCCGCTACCTCCACCTTGGCAAGGTGGCGCTCTACCAGATGAGCTAAATCCGCATATTGGTGCCTCCGGTCGGAATCGAACCAACGACACGGGGATTTTCAGTCCCCTGCTCTACCAACTGAGCTACAGAGGCATCAATGGCGACCTGGATGGGACTCGAACCCACGACCTCCGCCGTGACAGGGCGGCGT
>CAMCRP010000057.1 GCA_945877315.1 uncultured Ruminococcus sp.
GAATACGTCCCTTATCCATTGTGTTCAGCATACGGAATTTCAGGATATATTCCTTCTCTCGGTCACTCAGTTTGAACCCTTTTTCTCCCCTGTCACCCTTCAAAAGATAGTCCACCGAAACGCCGAAAAACTCCGAAAGCTTTAGCAGCACATCGGAATTCACAGGACCGCCCTTTTCCCAACGCCGCAGACAGTCAGTATTTACATTTAAATGACGCATCAGCAAAAACGGATTAATGCCGCTTTTGGCGCAAAGCTTTATTAGTTGTTCGTAAAACATCTTAATTCTCCTATCAGGAAGCAGCTTCGGAAGCTGCCGCTGAATTTTTCAGCATATCGTACATTCTTGCTGTTCCGTATGCGCAAACGATAAAGCACATAGGCATAATTATGTCACGGTAACGCCAGTTAGCATTTATCTCGCACAAAATCTGAACGAAGCAGCATACCCAGATTATCCCCGAAATAAGCCTGATATTTGATGCTTCTCTGTCCTTTCTGAATTTGCTGATTATCATTCCCAGGAACATTGCGCTGAATATGTAAAGATTAGGCAGATAGTGAGTTATCGCATAAGTAGTTCTCGGATAATAACGTCCGTTATTCACACCAACATCGATAGCAGTCCAATAATAGAAGAAACGATAGAAAATAACTCCAAGACAAGCCACATAGAATGGGAATGTCCCGTATTCAGCGTCCTGAGCGTAAATGTAGTGATAGAGCGTCTTTACAATAGCACCGTCTTTATACAGTGAAGCCATAAAGCTGAAATTATCGCTTACAGTGTGCATTTGATCGCCTGCATTTACCAATACGATGACCATAACCGCCACTGCCGCCGCAAACGCCGAGCCCGCAATAATACGTGCTTTTTTACCTTGTTTCCATATTATAATAATGAACACGCAAACAATAAATGTTGCCGCAATTGTCCTCATAGTAAAGTATGCCGCCAGAGAAATTATAAGCTTTATGAGGTATTTTCTCCGTTTGAGCTTATCCTCCTCTTTGAGATATGCAAAAAGAAAATACAGGCAGACAGGCATAAATCCCGCACCGAGGAAGTCACTTCCGATAAGAAGTGCCCATCTTGCAGTCGATAAATAGAACATATAAATAAGCGAAGAAATAAACGGTATGCGTCTGTCATCGCTGACCTTTTCCGATGCAAGATAAAGCATAGGCACAGATGCGGAATTCAGAATTATCTGAACTATGCCAACAAGCTGAAAATTATCTCCAAAAATGGCGGTCAATATTCCCAGAAAGACCATATATCCCCAATAATACGGCATTCCCGCATACTTTTGGACAAATCCCGTGAAATCCTGTGTCAGCATATGCGCTCCATTAATGAAAAAATATGTATCTGTGTCAAGCTCAGGATCGCCGATCATCCATATCCCATCATTAACTACAAAGTAAATCAGATGTACTATTAATGTGCCAACATAAAAGAATATCAGAAGCTTTTTTCTGTCAGCATTGCATAATTTTGAAAAAAGCTCTTTTATTGATATTTCCTTGTGCATATCCATAGTCAGTCATTCACCTCATTATAGTATAACGAAAATAAAGTCACATATCAAAAGTGCTGCCGAACATACTCCAATAACAGCCGACAGCCAATTGGGCAATTTTTCATATATCTTATCGGCACAAGGGTGCAGTACCTTTATCATCAGCAGCGATAATGCCCCGAAAATTAGGCTGCTGCCCAAAGCCACCCTCCCGTTGAGATTGAATTTCCAGCTGAAATAATCCCAAAGCCATAGGTTAAAGCATTTGTCAAGTATGTAAGAAACAACATATTCTATGATCGTTATCATAACCGTGCTTACGGCAAAAAATAACGCCTTATTCTCAATCCTGCCCAAAGTGAGTAGCACAATAAGCCCGCAAAAGCCGTATATGGGACAGAACGGCAGATGCAGCATTCCCCTGTCCTCATATCTGCCGTATGCGATAAAGGTCAGGGTTATTTCATAAAGCCAGCCGATGAACGACCAGCAGAGAAATTCAAATCCCACAAATGCTATCCTTGATGCCTTTTTCACATGGTCCACTCCAATGACATATTTGCAAAACAGCCGCCGATTTTATTCGACGGCTGCATACTTTTCCAAAGCTTATTTGTCTGCATTGTCCTTTTTCCGGATCTCAACTCGTCTGATCTTTCCGCTTATAGTTTTCGGAAGCTCATCAACGAACTCGATCACTCTTGGGTATTTATAAGGTGCTGTATTCTTCTTAACATAATCCTGAATGTCCTTTTTAAGGGCATCGTCCGCCTTGCTTTTGTATTCGGAGGTAAGGATTATGGTCGCCTTTACGGCAATTCCTCTGATCTCGTCCTTAACGCCCGTTACCGCACATTCCAGAACAGCGGGGTGTTCCATAAGAACGCTTTCAATTTCAAAAGGACTTATCCTGTATCCCGAAGATTTGATAACATCATCGGTGCGTCCCACATACCAGAAGAAGCCGTCCTCATCCTTGTAAGCGGTGTCACAGGTATGATAATAACCGTCCCTGAATGCTGTGGCAGTCGCCTCGGGGTCATTGTAATATCTGTCAAAAACACCGATAGGGTGCTTACCGTTCATCTTGACGCATATCTCACCCGATTCACCTACCTCACAGGGCTTGCCTTCCTCATTGATAAGCTCAATATCGAACAGCGGCACGGGACGTCCCATAGAACCGGGCTTTGTCTTTGCGCCGAAAAGATTTCCCACCAGCAGCACAGTTTCCGTCTGACCGAAGCCTTCCATCAGCTTTATGCCCGTATAATCAAGGAATCTCTTGTAAACCTCGAAATTAAGTGCTTCGCCCGCAGTAGTAGCATATTCAAGACAAGAGAAATCATAGTTCTCAATGCCCTCTTTAACGAGAAATCTGTAAATTGTCGGAGGAGCGCAAAAGGAATTAACCTTGTAATTCTCCAGCTTGACAAGCATATCATGGGCATTGAAACGGTCAAAATCATAGATGAACAGACAGGATTCCATAATAAGCTGACCGTACATCTTGCCCCACATACATTTCGCCCAGCCCGTTTCGGAAACGGTAAGGTGCAGGCTGTGGTCGTCCAGATGATGCCAATGCTTTGCGGTAATAATGTGCGCCAGCGTATATGTCTGATTGTGAACCACCATTTTGGGATAAGCTGTGGTACCCGAGGTGAAATACAGCAGCATATCATCATATGCGCTGCCCTTAATACGTTCAAGGGTATCAGGATATTTTGCACATTCATCGTCAAAATTCAGCCAGCCGTCCTTATTGCCGTTGACAATAAATTTCTCACCGGGAAGCTTGTAATCATTAAGCGCAAGCTCCACATTATCCGTAACATCACCGTCTGCTGTGGCAACGATATAATCCACCTCAGCAGCATTGAAACGGTAAACGTAATCCTTCTTTTTCAGCTGATTTGTGGCGGGGATAATGATTGCACCTATCTTACACAGTGCAAATGTAATTATCCAGAACTGATAATGTCTTTTCAACACACAAATGACCTTATCACCCTTTTTGACACCGTGAGCCAGGAACATATTTGCAGCCTTGTTTGACTCTCTTGCAAGGTCAGCATAAGTAAATATCTTCTCACTTCCGTCATTTCCAACCCAGATAATAGCCTTTTTATCGGGTGTCTGCCTGCCTATTTCGTCGATAATATCGTATGCAAAGTTATAATCATCGGGACAGTTTACCTCAAATTTAATAAGCTCGCCTTCGTCGTTATATTCCTCTGTCACATATTTCTCGTTAATATTCAGCATAGCAAAACTTTCCTTTCGATTTCAGAGCAGAGCATTCTTCTAATGCCCTATCCATTTTGATTATTTTACCCCCGAAACAGGAAAAATATTCAGCTCCGCCATTTCCGACGGACTGTTGATAATAAAATCTGCCCCTGCTTCCCTGAGTGTTTCGGCAGGACGAAATCCCCAGCTGCACCCGATAGAGGTCACCCCGGAATTAGACGCAGTATGTATATCTACGTCCGAATCTCCCGCAAATACCGTAAACTCCTTCGGAACATTCAGCTTACGCATAATTTCCAGAGCCACGGTGGGATCAGGCTTTTTCGGGATACTGTCCGTCTGTCCCTGAACAGTGTCAAATGTATCTCCGAAAAAATGTGAAACGATAGCCTTAGTAAACTCGTCAGGCTTATTGGACGCAACCGCCAGAAGCACTCCTCTGCGTTTCAATTCATAAAGAAGCTCGGGAATTCCCTTATATGGCTTTGTTTTAACGGCGAACCCCTTTCTGTACGCCAAATCAAAGCAGGCTCGCATTTTTGCTGCGTTTTCGGCATTATATTCTCCCTCAGGCAGTGCCCTTCGCAAAAGCTCAGCAGCACCGTTTCCCACAAATTGCCTTATTTCATCGGTACTTCTTGCGGGAAATCCGTTTTCCAAAAGAGCGGCATTGGCTGCATCGGCAAGATCGTCGATGGAATTAACAAGCGTACCGTCAAGATCAAAGATAACCAATTTTTTCATTGCCAATAATCCCCTATAAATTCAAAAATGAACAACGGTCATTTTCTTATATTTAAATACAATTAAATTATATCTTATGTATGTGAATATAAAAAGCGATAATTATGAATTTTTTGCCTTATCAAACAGATCATAACCGTAAAGCCAGTCTATATCATAGCAGGCTGCAAAATCTATGTTACCGACTTTGCAAAAATTTCAGCAGGTTCTGAATTCCGTAGCGGTCATTCCTGTACGCTTTTTGAACTGTCTTATAAAATGAACATCATTTTCATATCCGCAAAGTTCTGCGATCTCACAAACAGACAAGGACGTAGTTTTCAGATAACGCTTTGCCGCCGCTATCCTTGCCCTGATAACGTCCTCGCCGAAGCTTACGCCGAATTCCGCTTTATATGCCGCCTGAAAATGTGACGGGCTTAACAAAACCTTTGCAGCAGAATCATCTATCTTATATCTGCCCGAAGGAGTGCTGTAAATATCTGCCCTAAGCCTTTGCAAATCGTCCCTGTGAGGTTTGGGTGCCGATCTTGTACCGTCAGTGCCCAGCTTGAGAAAAAGCAGCCGCAAAAGCAGGTCAGCACATTCTCCCGCACGCCTGTCCTCGGAAACAGATTCAAGGCTTAGAAGCTCCAGCAGACTTTCCGCAGAAGCTAACGACCCGACGCTGAACGGGCGGTCAAAGCAAATTCCCGTCCGTTCAAAGAATATATCAGTTTCGTCACAATCAAAATGCACCCAATGATTGATGTATTCACCGCCCCTTGCGCCGTATATCTGAGGAGTTCCCTTTGCGTAAACAACAGCACTGTTTTCAGAAACGGCTATTTCCGTATTTCCCGAAGCTACAAAAGCGGGGGTCTTAAAAATCAGAAGAAGATTATCCCCCGAACCGTCGGGACGGTCAATGCAAAAATCCTCATCGTGGCGGTAAGAGATACCCATTGCGTGAAGTTCCATAGCAATCCTCCAATCGTATGATATATCAGTTATTAAATATTATAAATCATTGCGCAGGATATGTCAATAGTGATATAATCAACATAGAAAATTTCATTTTGAAAGGCGGAATTTCAATGAAAAAGCTTAATATGCTTGTCAATACTCTCGACAAAAAATCGCACATTAATCCCGAAATTTACGGACATTTCTCCGAACATCTGGGAAGATGTATCTACAAGGGAATTTACGTTGGCGAGGACTCCCCTATCCCCAACACAAACGGCATCAGAAACGATGTTATTGAGGCATTCAAGCAGATAAAAATGCCCGTTCTCCGCTGGCCCGGCGGCTGCTTTGCGGACGAATATCACTGGCGTGACGGAATCGGCGAAAAAACAAGCCGTCCCAAAATGGTCAACACCCATTGGGGCGGCGTTACCGAGGATAATTCCTTCGGTACACACGAATTTTTCGATTTCTGTGAAATGGTAGGCTGCGAACCATATCTTGCGGGAAATCTCGGCAGCGGGACCGTTGAAGAGCTTGCAGACTGGGTAGAATATATCACCTTTGACGGCGTTTCACCTATGGCAGACCTTCGCCGCAAAAACGGCAGAGAAAAGCCCTGGAAGCTGAAATATCTCGGTATCGGCAACGAAAACTGGGGCTGCGGCGGAAATATGCGTCCCGAATACTATGCAGACGAGTACCGCCGTTATCAGACCTACTGCCGCAATTTCAGCGGAAATGAGCTTTTCAAGGTAGCCTGCGGTCCCAGTGCCGATGATTACAATTGGACGGAAAAACTGCTTGATATCGTCAAGGATTATCATACAAGTGCAATTTCCCTGCACTATTACACCGTTCCCACAGGAGAATGGAGCAAGAAAGGCAGTGCCACCGTTTTCTCCGATGAAGAGTATTACAAAACCATTTCGTCCACGCTCTATATGGACAAGCTGATACAGAAGCACGCAGCTATCATCTCCCGTTATTCCGATAAAATAAAGCTTATCGTTGACGAATGGGGCTGTTGGTATGATGTTGAGGAAGGCACAAATCCCGGTTTCCTTTACCAGCAGAACACTATGCGAGATGCTATCGTTGCCGCCTGCAATCTCAATATTTTCAACGAACATTCGGATATTGTCTGCATGGCAAACCTTGCCCAGGCTGTAAATGTTCTTCAGGCACTCCTGCTTACCGAAGGCGAAAAGCTTGTTAAGACGCCAACCTACCACGTTTTTGATATGTTCAAGACACATCAGGGCAACGACCTTGTTTACAGCTTTGCGGAAAATGCCGAAACAAACGGTATTCCCATGCTGACTCAGACCGCTTCCATCTCGGCTGACGGAAAGCTTACACTCACTCTTGCAAACTGTTCTCTGGACGAAGATATTGAGATAAGCTGCCGCATTGCGGGAATATCTCCTAAGTCCGTTTCCGCAAAAATTCTCACAAACGAAGTACACAGCTGCAATACCTTTGACGCACCCGAAAACGTCAAGCCCGATGACTATTCCGCAGAGCTTTCGGGAGATACGCTCAGTCTTACTGTTCCGAAATGCTCAGTAGTTTCGCTGATAGTTGAATGAGCGGCGTAAAATGCGGCAAATGCCTTCTTTCTGAATTCAGTATGAACGAGTTCATCGAAACCGTTCAGGACTACATTTCCATGATACCCGCAGAAAACAAAACACCGCCCGACGAATACAGCAAACGCCTTGACATATGCAAAGGCTGTGACGAGCTTTCAGACGGTATGTGCGGCGAATGTGGCTGCTTTGTTGAGATAAGAGCTGCCAAAAGAAATATGAACTGTCCCGTAAAAAAATGGAATTCCGTTTCCGAATAAAAATGTGCCTATCGACCATTACAGCCGATAGGCACATATTTTTTTGCAGAAAGATCACTTGATAGCTGCCATAGCCCTCTTACCGATGTCTTTTCTGAAATGAGCATTTTCAAAGCTTATCTTATCAACAGCCTTGTAGGACTTTTCCAGAGCCTCGGGGAGAGTTGCACCTGTTGCTGTAACGCCGAGAACACGTCCGCCTGCGGTATAGAATTTGCCGTCGGCGTACTTTGTTCCTGCATGGTAAACGAATGCGCCGTCAACCTGACCCTTGTCGTCCATTCCCGACATTTCAAGACCTGTGGGATACTTCTTGGGATAACCGCCCGATGCCATTACAACACAGGTGCAGAATTCCTTCTTCCATGAGAACTTCACATCTGCAAGCTTTCCATTGTAAATAGCCTCGAAGATCTCACAAAGGTCGCCGTCCAAAAGCGGCAGAACGACCTGTGTTTCGGGATCGCCGAAACGGCAGTTATACTCAATTACCTTGGGACCCTTGGGAGTTATCATCAGACCGAAATACAGACAGCCCTTAAAGGTGCGGTTCTCAGCCTTCATTGCATTTATAGTAGGCAGGAAGATCTTCTCCATACACTCCTTGGCAACGTCCTCGGTATAGTAAGGATTTGGAGCAACAGTGCCCATACCGCCTGTGTTAAGGCCCTCGTCATTGTCATAAGCCCTCTTGTGATCCATAGAAGAAATCATAGGGATAACAACATTTCCATCAGTAAATGACAGCACGGAAACCTCGGGTCCTGTAAGGAACTCCTCGATAACTATCCTTGAACCGCTTTCGCCGAACATCTTGTCCTCCATAATGGACTTAACGGCATCGACAGCTTCTGCTTCGTCCTGAGCGATAACAACGCCCTTACCGAGAGCCAGACCGTCCGCCTTAACAACGGTGGGATAGCTGTTTTGAGCCTTTATGTACTCAATAGCCTTGTTCGGGTCATCAAAAACCTCGTAGCCTGCTGTGGGAATATTGTATTTCTTCATAAGCTCCTTGGAAAATACCTTGCTGCCCTCAATAATAGCTGCTGCCTTGTTGGGACCGAAGGTCATAAAGCCCTCAGCGTTCAAAGCGTCAACCATTCCAAGAACAAGCGGATCGTCGGGAGCAACTACGACCATATCCACCGCAAGCTGCTTTGCCAGAGCAACAACACCGTCAATATCAGTCGCCTTAACGCCGAAGCACTCTGCATAGCGGGAGATACCGCCGTTTCCGGGAGTGCAGTAAAGCTTTTCGACCTTGGGAGATTCAGCAAGCTTCATAATGATAGCGTGCTCACGTCCTCCGCCGCCTACAACCAGAATTTTCATAGTCAAATCTCCTTAAATCAATGGTGGAACAGTCTGATGCCGGTGAATGCCATAGCCATACCGTACTTGTTGCAGGTTTCGATAACGTTGTCATCACGGATAGAACCGCCGGGCTGTGCAATGTAAGCAACGCCTGATTTCTTAGCTCTCTCAATGTTATCGCCGAAGGGGAAGAACGCATCGGAACCAAGGCAAACATCGGTATTCTTTGCAAGCCATTCCTTCTTTTCCTCACGTGTCAGAGGCTCGGGCTTAACGGTAAATACTCTCTCCCACTCGCCGTCACGGAGAATGTCTTCCCACTCGTCACCCATATAAACGTCAATAGCATTGTCCCTGTCAGCACGTCTTACATCGTCCTTGAAGGGCAGCTCCATAACCTTGGGACACTGTCTGAGCCACCAGTTATCAGCCTTCTGTCCCGCAAGACGTGTGCAGTGAATTCTGGACTGCTGACCTGCGCCGATACCGATAGCCTGACCGTCCTTAACGTAGCAAACGGAGTTTGACTGAGTGTATTTCAGAGTGATAAGGGAGATGATAAGATCTCTCTTCTTATCATCGGGGATATTCTTGTTGTCGGTAACAACATTTGCAAGCAGCTCGCTGTTGATATCAAGCTCATTTCTTCCCTGCTCAAAGGTAACGCCGTAAACCTGCTTTCTTTCAATGGGAGCGGGTACATAATTTTCATCTATCTTAATGATATTGTAAGTGCCCTTTCTCTTGGACTTGAGAATTTCCAAAGCTTCATCGGTATATCCGGGAGCGATAACGCCGTCGGACACCTCACGATGAATCATCTTAGCAGTGCAGGCATCGCATACATCTGAAAGAGCGATAAAATCACCGTACGAGGACATTCTGTCAGCACCTCTTGCTCTTGCATAAGCACAAGCAAGCGGAGAAAGCTCACCCAAATCGTCCACCCAGTAGATTCTTTTGAGTGTATCGGAAAGAGGCTGACCAACAGCTGCACCTGCGGGAGAAACGTGCTTGAAAGAAGTAGCTGCGGGAAGTCCTGTTGCCTTTTTCAGCTCTCTTACCAGCTGCCAGCCGTTAAAAGCGTCCAGCAGATTGATATAACCGGGCTTGCCGTTGAGAACCTCAATAGGGAGCTCGGAACCGTCCTCCATAAACACTCTTGAAGGCTTCTGATTAGGGTTACAGCCGTATTTTAACTGCATTTCGTTAGACATCAAATATCAATCCTTTCAATTCTTGCTGTATTTGTTGATGATTCTGGACTCAACTGCGCCTGTTTCGATATTGATATATCTTACAAACAGAGAAACCTTGTTATCCTCATTAAGAGCGTTCCACAGACCTTCTGCCAGCTTGTCAATGTCCATATCGGGCATAGCTATCTTCTTAGGCTCGCCCTCAAAGCTGGGAAGCGGATTTCCGTCGCCCATATAGGTGTGGATAAAATGTCCCACACCGCCAACGGGATTTGAATATGTAAATGTAAATCTCTCGCAGCAGTTAGGATCGCCATCTGCGGATTTCAGAATGGACATAGCGTAGTTGTACTCGCTGTTTGCAATGTGCATAATCCCCGAAATTCTGGGGGTATAGTTGGGAGCATCATCCTCATATTCACGGGTTCTCAGGGACTGCTCAAAGGTCTGCTGCTTGTCCATCAGCTTGTAAATTGTATCGGTCTGGTCACCGTTTGTTACGATAGTCTTATTGCCCAAAACTCTTACGGGAGAATAGATAATAAGATGCGGGTCGGAAAGCTTTGCGGGATCGGCAGCTTCGGTGATGATACCGTCCTCGGTAGCTGTGAAAACACGGTTGCGGGAATTTACGCTTCTGCCCATAATGAAATATGCGGTAACAGCGGTCTTGCCGTCCTCGGAACGGCCGATAATGATACCTCTTCCGGGGTAAGCGTTGCTTTTCAGCTCTTCAAAAATATCTAAAGTTTTCATTTTAACCTCCGTAAAATCAATCAATGTAAGCTACATCGTCCTTAACGGTTATTCTGTCCTGACAAAGAAGTGAAACAGCCTCGGGAAGGATCTTCCACTCAGCCTCCTCCATAACACGACGCTGGAGAATTTCGGGAGTATCACCCTTTTTGACCTCAACGCCCTTCTGGAGAATGATAGGACCTCCGTCGCAAACCTCGGTAACAAAATGCACTGTTGCACCCGTCAGCTTAACTCCCCTTTTCAGCACTTCTTCGTGAACGTGCAGACCGTAAAAGCCCTTGCCGCAGAAGGACGGGATAAGTGCAGGGTGAACATTCACCATTTTATACGGGAACGCCTTGACTATCTGTTCATCAAGGATAGTCATAAAGCCCGCATATACCACAATATCAGCATTTTCCGCTTTAAGCGTGTCAACAATAGCAGCGGTATATGCCGCAACATCGGAGTATTCCGAACGTGGCAGAGTTATCCCCTTAATGCCGTTGTTTTTCGCCCTTTCAAGAGCGTAAGCACCCTCTTTTGAGGAAATAACGCAGGTGATTTTTCCGTTCTTGATGATACCGCTTTTCTCGGCATCAATAAGTGCCTGCAAATTAGTTCCGCCGCCGGAAACAAGAACTGCAATATTTTTCATAAGCACCGTCCTTTAGCAGATGATAACGCCCTCTTCGCTGTCAACCAGCTCGCCCATAACGTAAGCGTCCTCGCCTGCTGCCTTAATAGCTGCAATAGCCTTGTCAGCGTCGTTCTTGTCAACAACAACTGCAAGTCCGACACCCATATTAAATGTATTGAACATATCTCTCTCGGGGATATGACCTGTTTTCTCAATAAGATCGAAGATAGGCAGAATCTGAACATCGTTTCTGGAGATCTTCGCAGAAATTCCCTTAGGAAGTGAACGGGGAATATTCTCGTAGAAGCCGCCGCCTGTGATATGGCTGATGGACTTAACATTTACAGCATCAAGCAGGGACATTACAGCCTTGACATAGATCTTTGTAGGTGTCAGCAGGCAGTCGCCAAGTGTTGCACCAAGATCGGAGAAATGTCTTGCAAGGGTCTGCTCATTTACGGTAAATACCTTTCTGACAAGAGAGAAGCCGTTGGAATGAACGCCGCTGGATTTTACGGCAATAACAACGTCCCCTGCCTTCTGTGTGTCGGGCTTTAGGATCTTATCCTTGTCCACAACACCAACAGCAAAGCCTGCAAGGTCATACTCGTCCTCAGGCATAAGGCCCGGGTGCTCAGCAGTTTCACCGCCGATAAGTGCGCAGCCTGCCTGAACGCAGCCCTCCGCAACGCCCGAAACGATATTTGCAATCTTCTCGGGAATATTCTTTCCGCATGCGATATAATCAAGGAAGAACTGAGGCTTTGCGCCGCAGCAAATAATATCGTTTACGCACATAGCAACGCAGTCGATACCGATAGTGTCGTGCTTGTCCATAGTAAATGCGATCTTGATTTTTGTGCCGACACCGTCTGTTCCCGAAACGAGAACAGGGTGAGAAATGCCTGTCAGATCAAGCTCAAACAGACCGCCGAAGCCGCCTATTCCCGAAAGAACGCCGCTTGTCATTGTTCTGGCAACATGCTGCTTCATCAGCTCCACAGCCTTGTAGCCTGCGGTTACATCAACGCCCGCATTTTTATAGCTTTCAGAAAAACTGTTATTCATAACTCCTCTTTTCTCCGCAGAATGTTTGATAAGGGCAATACCCTGTCAATTACCCGAAGCTGACAGTCTGCGGAATACAGCTGCGGATCATTACGTTTCCCGTCCGCATTCCCTGTGCGGACGGCAATAATTACTCACTTTACAATATTCATAATCTCCGAAACAGAAATGCGTTTTTGCAGTTAGCGGTTTTCGCCTATTCTAAATTCAAACTTATCCTTTGGCATTTCAGCAGGTACCTCCACAGGATATTTACCCGTAAAGCAGCCGTCGCAGAAATCGCAGCGGTCGTTGTCGGTCAGTCTGTTTACACTTTCAACGCTGAGATAACCCAGCGAATCTGCGCCGATAGTCTTTCTTATCTCGTCCACAGACATTTTGCAGGCAATGAGATTTTCCTTGCTGTCAATATCCGTACCGAAATAACAAGGATTGATAAACGGCGGGCAGGAAATTCGCATATGTATCTCCTTTGCCCCCGCTTCACGCAGCAGATTGACAATTCTCGCCGAAGTGGTACCTCTTACGATACTGTCATCAACAAGAATTATTCTCTTGCCCTTGACCGTGTCGGAAATAGCATTCAGCTTAATGCGAACGGAATTGGTACGCTCCGCCTGATTAGGCTGGATAAAGGTGCGTCCCACATATCTGTTTTTGATAAATCCAACGCCATATGGTATTCCCGATGCCCTTGAAAGTCCCAGAGCAGCATCAAGACCGCTGTCGGGAACGCCCATAACAACATCTGCGTCAACGGGGTGTTCCTTCCAAAGGTACTCACCCGCCTTTAGCCTTGCCTTGTGAACGCTTGAACCCTCTATCACCGAGTCGGGACGTGCAAAATAAACATACTCGAAAACGCAAAGCTTCGGCTTATTTCCGCAGTGCGTCTTAATGGAACGGCAACCGTTCTCATCAATAACAAGTATCTCACCCGGTTCAATATCCCGAACAAATTCCGCACCGATACTGTCAAAAGCGCAGGTTTCCGAAGCAACCACAAAGGTGTCATCATCAAGCTTGCCCAGCGAAAGCGGACGGAATCCAATGGAATCTCTCACGGCAATCAGTTTTTTCGGGGACATTATAACCAGCGAAAAAGCGCCCTTTATCTTCTCGGCAGCCTTTTCGACTGCTTCCTCGATAGACGGACAAACCAGCCGCTGCTCGGTAATGGCATAGGAAATTACCTCGGTATCGTTTGTGCTGTGGAAGATCGCACCTTTCAGCTCGTACTCCTCACGAAGTTCCCTTGTATTTACAAGATTGCCGTTGTGAGCAATAGCAAGGGGACCTTTAACGTGACGGACAACCAGCGGCTGCGCATTGGAACGGTTGGAGTTTCCCGTAGTGGAATATCTCACATGACCGATAGCAATGTTTCCGCTGCCAAGCTTATGGAGAGTATCCTTATCAAAAACCTCGTGTACCAGACCTAAGTCCTTGTGGTAGTTGAATACTCCCCTGTCATTTACGACGATGCCGCAGGACTCCTGTCCCCTGTGCTGGAGCGCATAAAGTCCAAGATATGCCTGCATGGCAACGTCCATAGTTTTCCTGCTGTAAATTGCAAAAACGCCGCATTCCTCATGAATATTGTTAAACAATCAAAATCAACCCTTTCCGTTCCAGCAATAGCTGCAAAGCTTGCAGCCGCTCAAACCGATTGCTTTTGTCGTACCTTCAAGGGACTGGAATTCAAGAGATGTCAGCTTTAACCTTGCACAGATCTCAGCTCTAAGCTTCTTGCCGCGCTCGGTATTTGTGTCTGCGTATTCTTCGATATATTTTACGCCCTCTGCGCCCTCTAACTCGTCAATTATCTTTCTTGCGATAAGGTCAAGCTCAGAGGTGCTTCTGGAGAAGTTCAGATACTTACAGCCGTACATAATGGGAGGACAAGCCGAACGCATATGAACCTCTTTTGCTCCGTTTGAATAAAGGAACTCAACGGTTTCACGCATCTGAGTACCTCTTACGATACTGTCATCGACAAACAGCAGCTTCTTGCCCTCGATAAGCTCATGAACTGGGATCAGCTTCATCTTAGCCACCTTGTTTCTGATGGACTGATTTTGAGGCATGAAGCTTCTGGGCCATGTTGGGGTATATTTTATAAACGGTCTTGCGAAAGGTATTCCGCTTCGGTTTGCATAACCGATAGCGTGCGGTATACCCGAATCGGGAACGCCGCAGATATAGTCTACGTCGGGGAGATTTCCGTTTTTGATATCCTGCTCAGCCATTATCTCACCGTTTCTGGTTCGCATGGTTTCTACAGTAACACCCTCATAAACAGAATTTGGATAACCGTAATATGTCCACAGGAATGAACATATCTTCATCTCATCTCCGCCGGGAGAAAGAACCTCGCAGCTTTCGGGAGTGATCTTTACTATCTCCCCCGGAAGAAGCTCACGATAGGTTTCATATCCAAGCTTCTGGAATGCAAAGGATTCAAAGGAGAAGCAATAACCGTCCTCCCTCTTTCCTATAATGATAGGCAATCTGCCCTGCTTGTCCCTGGCGGCGATAATGCCGTCCTTCATGAGGATAAGCAGCGACATTGAACCGTCAATTTTCTCCTGAGCGTATCTGATACCCTCAACGATAGAAGATTTCTGAGCAATAAGAGCACCGATAAGCGCACTTGAATTAACTTTTCCGCTGCTCATAGCTTCAAAGCTTTCGGAGCAGCTGTCAAGTATTTCATTCTGGAGCTGCTCGGCGTTGTTGATGATACCGATATTGCAGACAGCATACAGTCCCAGCTTAGAACGAACAAGGATAGGCTGCGGGTCGGAGTCGCTGATGCAGCCTATACAAAGATTTCCGCTCATATCCTCAATATCTGCTTCAAACTTTGTTCTGAAAGGTGAATTTTCGATTCTGTGAATACTTCTCTGAAATCCCAGCTCGTCGGAATATGCTGTCATACCGCCTCGTCTTGTACCAAGATGTGAATGATAATCTGTTCCGAAAAATACATCACTTATGCAGTCGTTACGGGACGCTGCGCCGAAAAAGCCACCCATAATTATTCACCGAAAATACGCTTCATCATTTCCTGATAAGCTTCTTCAACACCGCCCATATCTCTGCGGAAACGGTCCTTGTCAAGCTTTTCGTGAGTAGTGCTGTCCCAGAAGCGGCAGGTATCGGGAGAAATCTCATCGGCGAGAATTATCTGACCGTGGTATCTTCCGAATTCGATCTTAAAGTCAATGAGATCAATATTGTGCTCCTTGAAGAACTTAAGCATAAACTCGTTTACAGCAAAAGCGTACTTAGTAATGGTGTCGATCTCCTCCTGAGTAGCAAGACCCAAACCGAGAGCATAGTAGCTGTTGATGAAGGGGTCGCCCAGGTCATCATTCTTGTAGCTGAATTCAAGAGTAGGCTGCTTGAGAGGAGTACCCTCGGCAATACCGAGCTTCTTGGAAAAGCTGCCTGCCGCAACATTTCTTACAATTACTTCCAGAGGAACGATCTCAACCTTTTTAACAACAGTTTCTCTGTCGGAAAGCTCCTCAACGAGGTGAGTGGGAACGCCTGCCTTTTCCAGCAAACCAAACATATAGTTGGTCATCTTGTTGTTGACAACGCCCTTGCCTCTGATAGTACCCTTCTTTTCGCCGTTGAAAGCGGTTGCATCGTCCTTGTAATCAACGATGACATAATCGGGGTTGTTTGTAGCATAAACCTTCTTAGCCTTGCCCTCATAAAGCTGTTCTTTCTTTTCAAGATTTTCCATTTTAAATTCCTCCAAAAAATAAATTTATAATAAGATAATATCAGCAATATCCGAAACGGTGGCAGCTATGTAAACCGCTCCAGCCGATTTCAGCTCGGTCAGGTCACCATAGCCGTAGAGCACACCCATGGAATCAATCCCGACAGCCGCAGCACCCTCAATATCATGCTTTCTGTCCCCGACCATCAGCGTATGCTCTAAATCAGTAACATTGCAGCTTTCAAGCGCATATCTGATGACCAGGGTTTTGGTATTACGGCTTTCGTCAAGAGTCGCCCCGCAAACAGCATCAAAATATATGTCCAGACCAAAATGAGATACAATTCGCTTTGCATATATATCAGGCTTTGACGTAGCAACTATCAGCCGCTTTCCCGCAGAACGAAGTCTTTCAAGAGTATCGCAAATACCGTCATAGAGAGCATTTTCCACATCACAATATTTGTCATATCTCTGTCGGTAAAGCTTCACAGCCTGATTTGCAAGTTCATCATTGAAGCCGCAGAAATTCCTAAAAGAATAGATAAGCGGCGGACCCAGAAATTTCTGAAATATCTCCTCGTCGGGAAATTCCCTGCCAAGCTCAGTCAACGCATATTTTATTGAGTTGATTATGCCTGACGAAGAATCTGTAAGCGTCCCGTCCAGGTCAAAGAGAATAGTATCGTATTTCTTTTTCACTGTAAAACTCCTTAAAGAGCATTTACAGCTTCCTGAAGCTTCTTATCCTTTGCGATAACTCCGTCGATCATATCCTGCTTAGCCTTGATAAGCTTCTCTGCAAGAGTATCATCGGAGAGTGCCAGCATCTGTATTGCAAGTATTGCAGCATTCTTAGCACCGTCAACCGCAACTGTTGCAACGGGAATTCCCGAAGGCATCTGAACAGTAGCCAGCAGAGCATCCATACCATCGAAATTTGCACCCTTACAAGGAATACCGATAACAGGCAGAGTTGTGTGTCCAGCAACAACTCCTGCAAGATGAGCAGCCATACCAGCAGCGCAAATTATAACTCCGAAGCCGTTATCCTTAGCAGAAGCAGCAAATTTGCTTGCCATCTCGGGAGTTCTGTGTGCAGACATAACGTGACACTCAAATGGAACACCGTACGCTTTAAGCTCGTCTACCGCTTTCTTGACAACGGGAAAATCACTGTCTGAACCCATTATTACAGCAACTTTTTTTGACATATCCAAACCTCCAAAACAAAAAACTGCGACCATTGTCACAGTTTCATTTACTTACACTTATTCCGTTTGCGTCTGAAAAAGAGTGCAAAAATCCCGCATTATCGGGCATATACCCGCAACACTTTACAAAGCCATAGGGACATTCGGGTGAACGCAGCCTACCGAGCATCAGAACGACCTCCATCCGCAAACATAATACAGAAACCTGAGTTAAAAACTCATACCTATATTGTAACCTATTTTACGAAGAATTTCAACTGTTTTAGAAAAATAATTTTAGTGTTTAGACTTTATTAATTATTTGGAAAAATACGAAGATTTTTTCTCGAAGAAATATGAAACGGAAGCTCCCAACAATTTTTTTTCTTCAAAACTATTGCTTTTTTCTGAAAATATGGTAGAATAAGAATAGAGCATATGCTCATCTGAAAAAATCTGGAGGTGTATTCCATGGCTTACAAAATTAGTGACGAATGTATTTCCTGCGGTGCTTGCGCAGCTGAGTGTCCTGTAGGAGCTATTTCTGAGGGCGACGGCAAGTATGTTATAGATGCAGATACCTGCATTGACTGCGGTGCATGCGCAGGTACATGTCCTGTAGGCGCTCCCTCTGCTGAGTAATTACATATCGGGTTGACCCAATATTGTTACTAAGCTATTCCCTGTCGATTTTCGGCAGGGAATTTTTTTGTCAGTAAACGCAAAAGAGCTGCCCCGCTAAAGCGAAGCAGCCCTGAAAAGCAAAGTTATAAAACTATCTGAAATTATTCGTTGATAGCTGTAACAACGCCGGAACCTACAGTACGTCCACCCTCACGGATAGCGAAACGGAGTCCCTCTTCGATAGCGATAGGAGTGATAAGCTCAACGTCCATAGAAACGTTATCGCCGGGGATGCACATTTCCTTGTCAGCAGGCAGAGTGATAACGCCTGTAACGTCTGTAGTTCTGAAATAGAACTGAGGTCTGTAGTTGTTGAAGAAAGGAGTATGACGGCCGCCCTCTTCCTTCTTCAGAACGTAAACCTGACCCTTGAACTTGGTGTGAGGATGAATAGAACCGGGCTTACAAAGAACCTGACCTCTTTCGATCTCTGTTCTCTGGATACCACGGAGCAGAGCACCGATGTTATCGCCTGCCTCAGCGTAGTCGAGGATCTTTCTGAACATTTCGATACCGGTAACAACAGTCTTCTTTCTCTCATCGGTAAGACCAATGATCTCAACTTCATCAGAAGTCTTGAGCTGACCTCTCTCAACTCTACCTGTAGCAACAGTACCACGACCTGTGATTGTGAATACGTCCTCAACAGGCATAAGGAAGGGCAGATCTGCCTTTCTCTCAGGAGTAGGAATGTAAGAGTCAACAGCGTCCATCAGTTCCTTGATGCACTGATACTCAGGAGCCTCGGGATCCTTGGAAGAAGAATCAAGAGCAAGGAAAGCAGAACCCTTGATGATAGGAGTATCATCGCCGGGGAACTCATACTTGTCCAGAGTTTCACGGATATCCATCTCAACGAGCTCAAGAAGCTCAGGATCGTCAACCTGGTCAACCTTGTTCATGAATACAACGATGTAAGGAACGCCAACCTGACGAGCAAGCAGCAGATGCTCCTTGGTCTGAGCCATAGGACCATCAGTAGAAGCAACAACGAGGATAGCACCGTCCATCTGAGCAGCACCTGTGATCATGTTCTTAACATAGTCAGCGTGGCCCGGGCAGTCAACGTG
>CAMCRP010000058.1 GCA_945877315.1 uncultured Ruminococcus sp.
GCTTTGAGAAGCTCCACGATGTTGACACGGCACTTGGCCCCGAGATGAAGTCCACAGGCGAATGTCTGGGAATCGCAAAATCCTTCGAGGACGCACTTTTCAAGGGACTTATCGCTGCGGGCTACAATATGAAGAAGAGCGGCGGCGTTCTCGTCACCGTAAGAGATACGGACAAGCAGGAGATAATCTACGTTGCGGACAAGTTCGAGCATCTGGGCTTTGACATTTACGCAACAAGCGGAACGGCTTCTGTCCTCAATAAGAATATGGTGGCTGCAAACGTTGTTCGCCGTGTTTCCGAGGAAAAGCCAAATGTTATGACTCTGCTGGACGAGGGCAAGATAGATTATGTTATTTCCACTTCGGAAAAAGGACGTTTGCCCGCCCTTGACAGCGTAAAGATCAGGCGTAAAACAGTTGAGCGTTCCATCTGCTGTCTGACAGCTATTGATACAGCCAACGCCGTTGCAGATATTCTGGCAATGGGCAAGCGTATTGAGGATATGGAAATGGTGGATATTACAAAGATTTGATTTGCTTTGTGAAAAAGAGAATTTTTTCGGACGGCTGTCCCCGAAAAGGAGATTGCCGTTCCGTTTTTAAAGAGGAGGACGTAAATTGCAGTATTTTCAGGGAAATTATCCGATAATCTCAAAGAAAACATTGGCAAAGGAAATCTACGATATGGAGATACTTTGCCCCGATGTTGCCGCCGAAGCGGTATGCGGACAGTTTGTTAATATCAAGGCTGACGGATATATGCTTCGCCGCCCTATATCAATATGTGGTATTGACAAGGATAAGGGCATTCTACGGATTGTATTCGAGGTAAGAGGAAAGGGAACGAAGGCTATATCTCAGCTGAGAGAAGGGGATATGATAGACATTGTTGCTCCCTTAGGCGGAAGGGGCTTTGAGCTTCTTGACAGCGGCAAAAAGGCTGTTATTATCGGTGGCGGCATCGGAAATCCGCCTATGGTGGGAATTGCCCGGCATTACGGCAAGAATGCTACCGTTATAAGCGGCTTTAGGAACGCTTCTGCGGTCATTTTACAGGAGGATTTTGCGAAGACGGGAGCAGAGGTCATTCTTTGCACCGATGACGGTTCTGCGGGAAGAAAGGGCTTTGTTACCAACGCTCTTGCGGATATTCTGGCAGAATCCACGCCCGACATTATATATGCCTGCGGACCCGATGTGATGCTTCGTGGCATCTGCAAGGCGGCTGCGGAAAAGGGTATCAGATGTCAGGTTTCGCTGGAAGAGAGAATGGGCTGCGGCGTTGGTGCTTGCTTGGTTTGTGCTTGCCGCACTATCAGGGACGGTCAGGAGTATTTCGCCCACGTCTGCAAGGACGGCCCTGTGTTTGATTCAAAGGAGGTGTACCCCAATGAGTGAGAAGCTTGCAGTAAATTTTGCGGGGGTTCAGTTCAAAAACCCCATAGTTCCCGCTTCGGGAGCATTCGGCTACGGTCGGGAATATGAGAAATTTTTCCCACTTTCTAAGCTGGGCGGCATATCCGTCAAGGGTACGACCTTGAAGCCCAGAAACGGCAATCCCGCTCCGAGAATTGCGGAAACACCGTCGGGTATGCTCAATTCCGTTGGTTTGCAAAATCCCGGTGTTGAACATTTTCTGAATGTTGAGCTGCCCAATCTCAAGACCAAGGACACGGTAGTCATTGCCAATGTTGCAGGTGCAAATGTTGAAGAATACGGCGAAATTGCCGCTATGATAGACAAGTCCGAGGTTGATATGATCGAGGTAAACATTTCCTGCCCCAACGTCAAGGAGGGCGGTGTTGCCTTCGGTGTTACCTGTGACGGTGCGGCTGCGGTCACAAGGGCAGTCAGACGTGCGACATCTAAGCCTGTGATGATGAAGCTGTCCCCAAATGTTACGTCCATCGTTGACATTGCAAAGGCTGTTGAAGCGGAGGGTGCAGACGCTGTTTCCCTTATAAACACGCTTCTTGGAATGAGAATTGATCTGAAAACACGCCGTCCCATTCTGCATAACAATGTGGGCGGTCTGTCGGGTCCTGCGGTGTTCCCTGTGGCGGTGAGAATGGTTTGGCAGGTGGCAAATGCCGTGAAGATACCCGTCTGCGGTATGGGCGGTGTGTCCACTTGGGAGGACGCTGCCGAAATGATGATGGCGGGTGCGTCACTTGTTCAGGTGGGCGCTGCGCTGTTTGCCGACCCCTATGCGGCTGTGAAGATAATTGACGGTTTGGAGAATTACTGTGACGAGCAGAAAATCTCCAATATTTCGGAAATTGTCGGCACGGTCAAGCCGTGGTAAGTCATATGGTAAAGGTATATTTTGTCCGTCACGCAGAAGCGGAGGGCAATGTTAAGGAGTTTTTTCAGGGACGCATCAACACGGAGGTTTCCGAAAAGGGCAGGCGGCAGCTGGAATGTCTAGCCGAGCGTTTTCGGGATATTTCCTACGATGAAATTTACAGCAGTCCGTTAAAACGGACAGTTTCCACGGCGGAAGCCATAAATCGGTATCATCATAAGGAGATTCGCTTTGACGATGGCCTTATGGAGATAAACGGCGGTGTCTGGGAGGGCGTTGCTTGGGCTGATCTGCCCGAGAAATATCCCGTGGAATACGACCAATGGGTCAACAGAATGTGGGAGTTTTCCCCCGAAAACGGCGAGAAAATGACCGAGGTTTTCGAGCGAATGAAGAGAACCGTTGACGGCATTGTCCGTGAAAATGAGGGTAAGACCATAGTTATCGTGTCCCACGGCTGTGCGCTTAGGAACTATCTTTGCTATGCAAACGGTGACGATATTACCCACCTTAAGGACGTTGGCTGGTCGGATAACACGGCGGTTTCCTATGTGGAATACGATGAAAGCTTCGTTCCGAGGATTATTTTTAAGAACAATGCAGACCATCTTACGGGAGATCTGTCTACTTTGGCGGCGTCACAATGGTGTAAAAAGAGCAAGTAAATATTTCAAAAAAATGTCCGATTTGAACAGAATCAGCATAAATGGTTAAATTACGGAGATTGTCGATTTTTGGTTGACAATCTCCATTTTTTATGTTAATCTATTAACGGTGACGGAGATTAAAGCTATGCTTCTATATTTTTGAATTAGCTTAAAATATAGAATTTTTCGAGAAATACGCTATATTATCCGTTAAATAGTTTTTAAACAGAGGCGATTTTTATGAGCGAAACAAAGGTTGTCAAAGAACAAAATTTTAAACTATCTGTAAAAGAAATGGTATTTATTGCTATGTTTGCGGTGCTGATCGCTGTTTGTTCGTGGATATCTATCCCCACAACGGTTCCCTTTACCTTGCAGACCTTCGGAATTTTCTGCGCTGTGGGATTGCTTGGGGGGAAGAGGGGAACGCTTTCTGTTTTGGTGTACATACTGCTTGGTGCGGTAGGAATACCCGTGTTTGCGGGATTTTCCCACGGAATAGGTGCGCTGCTGGGTGCTACGGGCGGATATATCATCGGTTTTCTGTTCTTAGCTATGGCGTATTGGCTGATGACTGCACTGTTTGGCGAAAAGCTGCCTGTAACGGTTGCTGCAATGGTGCTTGGACTTATCATCTGCTACGCCTTCGGTACGGTATGGTTTATGATGGTTTACACGAAAAACAACGAAGCTATCGGTCTTTGGACGGCTCTGACATGGTGCGTTTTCCCGTTTATTATCCCCGATCTGCTAAAAATGGCGTTGGCGATACTGCTGACAAAGAGGATAGGGAAGTATGTCAAGCTTTAAGATCCGTCCCCACCACGGACTATGCACGGCATTCTTCGAGGGAAAAGGCTACAGCGGCGATTTTGTGCGGAATATGGCGAATGTCATTGAAATGCTTGAAGGGGACGACCCCGATATAATTCTGACTGTGGGGGAGGATATTATCTGTGCAAACTGTCCCAATAACAGGACACATATCTGCCATAATTCCGAAAAAGTTGCAGGATATGACAATGCTGTTTTGAAAATGTGTGGGCTGTCGGCGGGAGATATTGTTTGTTGGTCGGATTTTCGTGAAACAGCTTTTGAAAAAATCATTTCTGCGGGCAGACTTTGTGAGGTCTGCGGAGATTGTCAATGGTATCATATTTGCGGTGAAAAATCCCTCAGTCGGTAATCGGCTGTGGGATTTTTTGTCTTAAATTGTCATAAATATAAAAATATTTTTCAAAGATAAAACCTTTGTTCAGCTTGTTGACAAATTCCTTAAAAGTGGTATAATATATAATGTATATTTATCTCCAAATGCAAGATTATAATAATATCTTTCAATTTGCGAGGTAGATATTATGAGCGATACAAACGAAAAAAGACAAAATGAGAATGCCGACACACCCGTTCAGCAGGAGCTTGACAAGGCTGAGCTTATCGAAAAAATGGGGCAGGCGGTGTGTTCGGACGCAAAGCATCTTATCCATTGCCTGACAATTATCGGGCAGATAGAGGGACACTACATTCTGCCGCCCTCCGACAAGACTACGAAGTATGAGCACATTATTCCCGCACTTGTGGCAATTGAGCAGGATCGTTCCATTGAGGGGCTTGTTATCATTCTGAACACCGTGGGCGGGGACGTGGAGGCGGGGCTTGCCATTGCCGAGCTTATTTCGGGAATGAAAACGCCTACCGTTTCGGTGGTCGTGGGCGGGGGACACTCTATCGGCGTTCCGCTGGCTGTTTCGGCGAAGCGGTCGTTTATTGTGCCTTCTGCAACTATGACCATTCACCCCGTCAGAATGAACGGTCTGGTGCTGGGCGTTCCTCAGACGCTTAATTATTTCGACAAGATACAGGAGCGGATAACCGATTTTGTCACACGAAACAGCAAAATTTCCGCCGAACGGTTCCGCAGCCTTATGATGAATAACAAGCAGCTTGTTCTTGATGTGGGCACCACTCTTGACGGTCGGGACGCTGTAAAAGAAGGTCTTATTGACAGTTTGGGCGGTCTTTCGGACGCTATTGATGCGCTGTATGAAATGATAGAGAAGTCGGAGCCGAGATATACCGACAATACTAATTTCTAATCAAAGTTGCGACAAAAAATCTGCACAAAACCCATAAACGCAAGCTTTTGCACAGATTTTTTGTCAACTTTATGATAGGAAATTAGTATGGGCGTGATTTTTCGGGGGAATCGGTAATATTATTATAGAAATAGCCAATCATACAAGGAGGTATCTCTATGAGTACAAGAGAGCTTGCATACAGCCTTATTGACAGGCTTGATGAAAAACAGCTTGATGCGCTTATTGTAATACTCAGCGGAATGTCGGGAGTGAAGCCCGTTGAGGAGATAGAACCCGATGAAGAAGAGCTTAGAATGATAGCTGAATCGGAGGCTGACGACAGCGAAGCCGAGCCTATTGAAGATTTTGCAAAAAGGCTTCAAATCGCTGTCTAACATTTTCAGAATTGCAGTATTAATAATTATCGGAGTTGATATTTTTGACAATTTTAGAAGCAATTATACAAGGAATAGTCCAGGGCTTGACGGAGTTTCTGCCCGTTTCAAGCTCGGGACACCTTTCGCTGGTGCAGCATTTCTTCGGCATAAGCGGAGAAGAAGCGGGGATAGCCTCCATAGTTATGCACCTGGGAACGCTGGCTGCGGTGTTCATCGCCTTCCGTCATAGGATATGGCAGCTGATACTTGAAGCGTTCTCCCTGCTGAAAGACCTGTTTACGGGGAAATTCAAGTGGAGCAAAATGAACGAGAACCGCCGTATGATAATGCTTATCATTATTTCACTGCTGCCCCTGTTCGGATTTGTTCTGTTCAAGGACTTTTTCGACGGGATAGCGCAGGACAGGGATATTACGGTGGAGGGCTTTGCGTTCCTGTACACCTCGGTGATACTGTTTTTGAGCTGCCGATTCGGCGGAAATGACAAGGATATTGACAAAATAACCGTCCCCAATGCGCTGACTATCGGCATTTTTCAGGGAATTGCACTTGTTCCGGGAATTTCCCGCTCGGGTTCGACAATTTCGTCTGCGCTTTTCTGCGGTATGAAGCGGGAAACTGCGGTGGAATACTCCTTTATTCTGGGAATTCCCGTAATTCTCGCCGCCGCTGCCGTTCAACTGAAGGATCTGGGCGGCGGTGAAGAAGCTATTCAGATAGCACCGCTTGCCGTGGGCTTTGTGATGTCCGCAGTGGTGGGTCTGCTGGCTATCAAGCTTGTGAAATGGCTTATCAAGGACGGTAAATTCAAGGTTTTTGCGTATTACACACTTATTTTGGGAATTCTGACCGTTGCTGCGGGCTTTTTCGAAAAGAGCGTGGGAATGACCATTCCCGAGTACATATTCGGCTGATTTTATGAGATTTACCTCGGTGAGTGCTGTCACATGGAAGTTTGCAGCAGCTTTTGTGAATTATAAAGCTTTGCTTTTTTCCTCTTGTAGGGATAGTAAAAGGCGCAGCTTTGGCACTTCGGGGGACAGTTTGTGACAGCCGATAACCGCACCGCCGAAAGAAAGACTAAGGCGTTTAGCGACGACGGAAAGTGATGTTTTTCACTTTGGGAGCATTAGAAATACTATTTATCGAATATAACAAAGGTAAATTATCCAAAAAAGAAAGGACAAGATAAAATGGCGGCTCAGAAAAAATCATCTACCGCTTCAAAGCCGAAAAGCGGCGGCAGAAAGCCCTCGGCAGCGGCACAGAAGCAGAAGGAGGCACAGGACAAGGTGCTTCACTCGGTGCTGCTGTTTGCTTTGGGAATATTGGTTTTGCTGCTCACCTTCATTGAAGGCGAGGCGGCTTGGCTTGCCATACATAATTTCCTCAGGGGAATGTTCGGAATTTCCGTATATCTGGTGGCTCCCTTGCTGCTCTATCTGTCGGTGATGACAGCGCAGGACGATAAGTCCGTTGCGGGAAAGGCATTTTTCGGCGTTATGCTGATACTATTTCTGTCGGCAGCAGTGCAGATATTTTTGGTGGGCGAGATAAAGGGCAGCAAGCTGTTTGCAGATATTATCCCGAAGCTTTACCACGAAGGCAAGCTGATGGACGGCGGCGGAGTTGTAAGCGTTATTATTGCGGGGCCGCTGCTGGGACTGTTCAAGAAAACAGGTGCGGCTATAATCATTATTCTGCTGGCAATCGTGTTTGCTATGCTGATATTCAATGTAACCGTTATTGATATTATCAGAGCGGTGTCCGATCCTATGAAGGGTGTGGCAGGCTCTATAAAAGATGCCCGTGAGGACAGTATCCGCAGAAGCGAGGAGCGCAGACAGGCAAGGGAGAAGGTCGTTCCCAACGATGATGTTCCCGCAGACGTGGCTAGGGAAACTCAGGCAAAATTCAATGTGGATATTCCTATTCCTATGTCCAAAAAGAAGAAGGCGGACAAGTCTGTTCAGGTGGACGCTGAGGAGGATATTCCCGAGCTGCCGCAGCACCCTGTTGTTTCACCAAAGCCCGTTGTTAAGCAGGAAAAGCCTGTCGAGCCTGTGAAATCCGCAGTTTCCGAGAAGTCTGTTGAAGCGGTCGTTCCCACGGTTCCCGCAGCTGCCCAAAAACCTGCGGAGGTGTCGGCAGAAAAGGCTGCCGAGCCTGTTATGGCGGCAGTTCCCGAAAAGACTGCGGAAAAGGTTCCCGAAAAGCCTTCCGAAGAAATTTCCGAAGAACCCGAAAAGGCAGATGACAGCCTTGTGGAGCTTATCAGAAAGGCGACCGAGGCAAAGCAGAAGGCAAAGGAGGAGGCTGCCGCAAGGGCTGCCGTCCCCGCAGAGCCTGTCAAGCCCAAGACTGTTGACATTAAGGCTACACACACCGCTATAAAGCCTAACGACGAGGAATACGAGCTTCCTCCACAGCCCACGGCGGCGGATATTGCCAAGGAAATATCCGAAAATGAGAATGCTGCTCCCGACATAATGAAGTATGCTTTCCCGCCTATTGACCTGCTGAAACCCGCCGACAATTCCTCCAACGCCGCCGACGCAGAAGCGGAAATGCGCAACAATGCGGAAACTCTTGTAAACACTCTCCAAAGCTTTGGCGTTCAGACCAGAATAGTTGACATACATAGAGGACCTACCGTTACCAGATATGAGCTTCAGCCAAGTGCGGGCGTGAAGATCTCCAAAATTACGGGACTTTCCGATGATATTGCCCTGAACCTTGCGGCGGCGGGCGTGCGTATCGAAGCACCTATTCCCGGAAAGGCGGCTGTGGGTGTTGAGGTGCCGAACCGTGTCAAGGACGTTGTAAGCATCAGGGAAATGATCGAGAGCGAGGAGTTCAAGTCCGCTAAGAGCAAGCTTGCGTTCGTTGTGGGACGTGACATTGAGGGTAATGTTATCGTTGGAGATATTGCAAAGATGCCCCACGTTATTATTGCGGGTACTACGGGTTCGGGTAAATCCGTCTGCACAAACTCTATTATTATGAGTATTCTCTACAACGCTTCGCCCGACGAGGTGCGGCTTGTGCTTATTGACCCGAAGATGGTTGAATTTAAGATCTATGACGGCATTCCGCATTTGCTGATACCTGTTGTAACAGACCCGAGAAAGGCGGCAGGTGCGCTGTCATGGGCGGTTCAGGAAATGCTTAAAAGATACAAGCTGTTTGCGGACAGCAATGTTCGTGATTTGAAGGGATATAACGAGCTGGCTGCGGAAACCGATGGAATGTCCCCGTTGCCGCAGATAGTTATTGCAATTGACGAGCTCGCCGACCTGATGATGGCAGCGTCCAACGAGGTCGAGGACGCTATCTGCCGTCTTGCACAGATGGCGAGAGCGGCGGGAATGCACCTTATTATCGCAACTCAGCGTCCCACAGTTGACGTAATTACGGGACTTATCAAGGCAAATATCCCCAGCCGTATTGCTCTGACCGTTTCATCTCAGGTGGATTCCAGAACAATCATAGACACGGCGGGTGCGGAAAAGCTGCTTGGCTATGGTGATATGCTGTATTATCCTTCGGGAATTCCCAAGCCTATCAGAATTCAGGGCTGCTTCTGTTCCTCAAAGGAGGTCGAAGCAGTGGTAGCGTTCATCAAGAGCGGCGGAACTGCCGATTACAGCGATGAAATTCTCCGTGAAATTGAGAAGAATGTGCCCGTTCCTAAGGGTGAAAAGGGTGCGTCCGACGGCGGTTCGGCTTCGGGGGATATGTTCGAGGACGATATGGTGGAGAAGGCCATTGAAGTCGTTATTGAAGCGGGACAGGCGTCCACGTCCTCACTGCAAAGGCGTTTGAAGCTTGGATATGCCCGTGCTGCACGTATAATTGACCAGCTGGAAGAGTTGGGCGTTGTGGGACCATTTGAGGGCGCAAAGCCGAGAGCCGTGCTTATGACACGTGAAATGTGGCTGCAAAGAAAGCTTGCTATGGAGGGCGGCGGTGAAACCGAGGAAGCAGTTCCCGTTGAGCAGTCAAGCGATACATAATAGAAATAATGATTTAATAACAGAAATTTCCTTTATTATTTCAAAAATAAGCAGAAATGGGGCAGACAGCTATGAAAAAAGACCTTAGAGGATATCTAATTTTCACAGTAGTATTAATAGCTATTGAGGTATTCCTGATAGCTGCTGTGTTTTTGGACGATAATTTCTGTTTTTATTTATCAGGAGCCATAATGTTATTTTCGTTTGAGGTGATAACAAAGTTTTGGTGGTTTGTTCTGCCGCTGCTGGTGATCATTAATGTTTTGTCCTTTTTGCTTACCGCTAAAAATCATTCATCGGCAATCGTATTTTCAGTACTTGGCGGTGCTGTCGGAGGATTTTGGGGTATGCGGAAAAGGAATCCGAAGTACAAACACAGACGTGCGATGAATTACCTGTATATCGCTCAGATTTTTTTACTGTATTTGATGCCAATTATAAATACGATTATATGCGGGTCTTTCTTCACTCTTTATTAATATTAAACTAATGAGTTTTTACGGAGGAGTTAAAATGCCGTTTTTGCCAATTTCCAAACAGGATATGACCGACAGAGGTATCGAACAGCTTGATTTTATCTGCATAACGGGGGACAGCTATGTTGACCACCCCAGTTTCGGTATTTCCATTATTTCCCGAATGATAGAGGACTGCGGATTTAGCGTTGGGATAATCGCACAGCCCGATTGGCGCAGCGACCGAGATTTCAAAAAGCTTGGCACTCCCAAATACGGCTTTATGGTAACCGGCGGCAACATTGACTCTATGGTGGCGCATTACACCTCCGCAAAAAGAAAGCGTTCTGATGATGCTTACACAGCGGGCGGCAAGGCGGGAAAGCGTCCTGACCGTGCGGTTATTGTGTACTGCAACAAGCTTCGTGAGATCTACGGCGATGATATGCCCGTCTGCATAGGCGGATTGGAGGCTTCGCTTCGGCGTTTTGCCCATTATGATTATTGGGATGATGCTGTTCGTCCGTCCGTTTTATTGGACAGTAAGGCTGATCTGCTGATGTATGGAATGTCCGAGCATCAGATAGTGGAGATATGCAAACGCCTTGCATCGGGAGAGAATGTGCACAGTCTGACTGACATCAGGGGGACTTGCTATCTGACCGAGCCGAAAAATACGCCGCTTGGTGCGGTGGAATGTCCCACATATAAACAGGTTTGCGAGTCAAAGGAAATGTATGCAAAGGCTTGCCGTCAGCAGTATGATTGGCAGGACGAAATCTACGGAAAAACGATTATTCAGCGGCATGGGGACTATATGCTTGTGCAGAATCCGCCTGCGCTTTCCCTGACTACCGAGGAGCTTGACCATGTTTACGAACTGCCCTATATGCGGACATATCACCCTAGCTATGAAGCTTTGGGGGGCGTTCCGGGAATTGAGGAGGTTGAGTTTTCCATTACGCATAACCGTGGCTGTTTTGGATTTTGCAACTTCTGTTCGATTGCCCTTCATCAGGGCAGACGAATTTCCGTAAGAAGTGAGGAATCGGTGCTGAGAGAAGCAAAGCTGCTGACAACTCTGCCGAATTTCAAGGGATATATCCACGATGTTGGCGGTCCGACTGCGAATTTCCGTCATGTTTCCTGCGAAAAGCAGCTTACGGCGGGACTGTGTAAAGGGAAGAAATGCCTTGCGCCCACGCCCTGCAAAAATTTACAGGCAGACCATACCGAATATCTGGCGTTGCTTCGGAAAATCCGTAAGATTGACGGTGTTAAGAGGGTTTTCATTCGTTCGGGAATCCGCTATGACTATCTGATGGAGGACAAGAACGAGGAATTTATGCGTGAACTGATCGAGTATCACGTCAGCGGACAGCTGAAGGTCGCACCCGAGCACTGTTCGGCGGTGGTTCTGGACAAAATGGGTAAGCCGCATATTGAAGCATATAAGAAGTTTCAGGATAAATTTTACAGGATAACTAAGCAGGTAGGCAAGGAGCAGTATTTGGTGCCTTATCTGATGTCGTCCCACCCCGGCAGCACGCTGAAAGAGGCGGTGGAGCTGGCGTTGTTCCTAAAAAGTCTGAAAATTCGTCCCGAACAGGTGCAGGATTTTTACCCGACACCGGGGACTATTTCCACCTGTATGTTTTACACGGGACTTGACCCATACACAATGGAGAAGGTTTTTGTTCCGAAAACTGCCGAAGAAAAGGCGATGCAGAGGGCACTTTTACAGTATTTCAAGCCTGAGAACAAGAAAAAGGTCATTGAAGCACTGAAACGTGCGGGAAGGACTGATCTTATCGGCTATGGAAAGGACTGCCTTGTTCAGCCCGATAAGGAATATGTTGCCGAACAAAACGCAAAGAATAAACGAAATATTAAGGGAAATAACAGAAAATGTCAGGAACAAAAAGGAAACGCAAACAAAATAAAAAGAAATTCCCGTGGGAAACGCTGAAAAAGCTCCCGACTGCATTAGCTGTCATTCTGCTGGCGGCGGTTTTCGTCCTGGGTGTGCTTCACGAAATGGGAAAGATAGACCTGTCGAAGTATTTTGCGGGTCAGGCTGTTTCGGAGAAGGTGCAGGTTCCCGAGGGCTACGAAAACGTCGAAACGAAGGTGCATTTTATTGATGTTGGTCAGGGCGACAGCATTTTCATCGAAACGACGGGGAAAACTATTCTCATAGATGCGGGCGAGCGGGAGTATGGTGAAAAGGTGACGGAATACATCTCCGCTTTGGGTGTCAAGAAAATCGATATAGTTATCGGTACCCACCCCCATTCCGATCACATCGGAGGGCTGCCGCAGGTGCTTGAAAGCGTTGAAGCGGGCTTGATAATCCTGCCGAAAATTCCCGATGATATGGTGCCTGCCACCAAGATCTATGAGCAGCTTCTTACGGTCATAGCTAACAAGCAGATCCGTGCAGTGATGGCATCGGACACGCTGCGTTTCGACTGGTCGGACAGTGCTGGTGAGCAGCTTTCTTTTGAAATCCTAGGTCCGCTTTCCGACGAGTACACCGATCTTAACAATTTTTCGGTGGTGTCCAAGCTTACCTACAAGGACGTGTCCTTTCTGTTCACAGGAGATGCGGAGAAGGCTGCGGAGGAGGATATGCTTTATCACGATAAGGACGTTTCCGCAACTGTCCTAAAAATGGGACACCACGGAAGCTCAAGCTCCAGCTCGGCAGCGTTCCTTCGGGAGGTTTCTCCGCTTGCAGCCGTCATACAGTGCGGCGAGGGCAACTCCTACGGTCACCCCAACGAAGAAGCACTCAAACGCATAGGAAAGTACACCGAGCGCATCTATCGCACCGATGAGCGAGGCACGATCGTTGTCTATACCGACGGTGCGACAGCAGTTGCTGGCTTTGAAAGGGCTTCTTGATTTTTGAGATTTACCTTTGTGACAGCTGAAACAAGGCTGTTCTCATAGGCTTTTGATACTGCTGTAAATTTGCTGTTTCTCCCGTTAAATAGTATTATCAACAGCCTTTGCCGCTTCGGGGACAGTTTGCGTCGTCCTGCATTGTACCCGCTGGCTTGCTATCTGTTCGGCGACAAAAGCGGAGTAATGCGTTTACCGAATTTATGGTGATGAACAGAGAAACAGGTACAAGAGAAGGTAAATCTCCGAAAAAGAAAAGGAGGGGCAATAATGCTTGTTGTGGAGAAAATAGAAGGAAATGTTGTAACAATAGAAGATGGAAATAGCCATTTCAATTTAAATAAAACAGAAATTTCCTTTTCTATTAATGAAGGAGATGTTATTCAATTAATAGATGGTGAATACTATCCCGATGAATCGGCAACTAAACTTAGGAAGGCTAAGCTTGCTGCTTTGCAGAACAGCTTGTTTTCTAAATAATAGATTTTCATTTGAAAGGACTTGAAATATATGAATGGTTCAATGTTTAAGGAGCTCAACAGCAGGCTGGGCAGCCTGTCAAAGGGACATAAGCGCATTGCGGAATACATTCTGGAGCACTACGACAAGGCAGCGTTTATGACTGCGGCTAAGCTGGGCAACATTGTTGGCGTCAGCGAGTCAACTGTGGTAAGATTTGCCACTGAGATGGGCTACGAGGGCTACCCCGAAATGCAGAAGGCTCTTAGAGAATTCACCACCAACAGACTCACAAATGTTCAGCGAATCGACGTTATGAGCGACCAGATAGGCGAGGACGACCTTTACGAAACCGTACTGAATATGGATATTGACAAGATCCGCCGCACCCTTGAGGAGGGGGACAAGGAGGAGTTTTACCACACGGTTGACCACCTGGTAAATGCCAAGAATATCTATATTATCGGCTCACGCTCGGCGGCGGTGCTGGCACGTTTCCTGAATTTCTATTTCAACGTTATTTTCGATAATGTAAGGCTTATCCATACCACCAGTACAAGTGAAATGTTCGAGCAGATACTACATATTGGGGAAGGGGATATTATGATAGGTATCAGCTTCCCTCGATATTCCAAGCATACGGTTAAGGCGTTCAAGTACGCTTCTTCGAGAGGTGCGACGGTCATTGCCATTACCGATTCAAAGACCTCTCCGCTGGCTGCCTACGCAAACCATATGCTGCTGGCTCGCAGCGATATGGCGTCCTTTGCCGACTCGCTGGTGGCACCGCTCAGCGTTATAAATGCGCTTATCGTGGCTGTTGGTGTCAAGAAGCGTGACTACGTTGCAGAGAACTTTGAACGTCTTGAACAGATATACGAAGAATATGAGGTATATGAAACCTCCGATGATCAGGATTACTGACAGGAATTTACAGAAAATGAAATATGATGTTATTATTATCGGCGGCGGACCGGCGGGTATTATGGCTGCTTTGACCGCTGCCGATTATGGAAAAAATATCCTTATTCTGGAAAAAAGAGAGCGTTTGGGACGTAAGCTTTTGATTACAGGAAAGGGCAGATGCAACCTTACAAACAACTGCATGCCCGAAGATTTTTTTGCAAATGTCCCCGTCAATCCCAGATTTTTATACAGCGCATATTCACAGTTTTCGGCACAGGATACTATGGCGTATTTTGAAAATCTTGGAGTGGAGCTAAAGACGGAAAGAGGAAATCGGGTGTTCCCGACTACCGATAAGGCTATGACAATAGTTGATGCTCTGGTAAAGGCTGTAAAGTCAAAAACCATTACAGTTAAAAGTGGTGAGGTGTCCTCTTTAAATTTTGAAGATGGAAAAGTGATCGGAGTAAACGCCGATAATACGACATTTTTCGCAGACTGTGTTTGCGTGGCTACAGGTGGCAAGTCCTATCCCTTGACAGGCTCAACAGGTGACGGATACAAGTTTGCTGCCTCGGCGGGACACAAAATAGTGCCGCCAAAGCCCTCACTTGTGCCTATTGTTACCGAGGAACGCTGGGTTTCCGATGTCATGGGCCTGTCACTGAAAAACTGCACGCTTACCCTTACCGATACAAAGAAGAACAAACGGCTTTTCAGTGAGATGGGTGAGCTTCTGTTCACTCATTTTGGCTTGTCGGGACCGCTGGTGCTGTCCGCCAGCAGCCATATCAGAGAGCCCGAGAAGGACAGGTATTTGCTGGAAATTGATCTAAAGCCTGCATTGGATTTTCAGACCCTTGACAGCAGACTACAAAAGGATTTTTCTGGAAACATTAATAAAAACTTTGTGAACTCACTGGACAAGTTACTGCCTTCAAAGATAATTTCGTCGGTCATCAGGCTTTCACATATCCCCGCAGATAAGAAGGTCAATCAGATAACCCGTGAGGAACGGCACAGGTTAGTGTCCGTTTTGAAGGCGTTTCCGCTGCATTTCAGGGAGTTCAGACCTATTGAGGAGGCTATTATCACAAGCGGCGGCGTATGTGTGTCCGAGATATATCCAAAGACTATGGAGTCTAAGCTGTGCAGCGGACTGTATTTTGCGGGAGAGGTCATTGATGTTGATGCTTATACGGGCGGATTCAATCTCCAGATAGCGTTTTCAACGGGATATGCTGCGGGTGTCGCTATGGGCGAGAGATATTAACACATCAATATATGGTATGATTAATATATATCTAATATCTATATATAGGAGGAATACTATTATGTCTATAAATATAGCTGTGGACGGTCCTGCAGGCGCGGGTAAAAGCTCCATTGCAAAGCGGGTATCTGCCGATATGCAGATCATATATGTGGACACGGGTGCACTCTATCGCACCATAGCTTTGTATGTTCTGCGAAAGGGTGCCGATCCCAAGAACAAGGACACAGTCATTCCGCTGCTGTCGGAAATTACCGTAGAACCGAGGTTTATAAACGGTGAGCAGAGAGTTTTTCTGAATGGTGAGGACGTTTCTGGGCTTATCCGCACCGAGGAGGTGTCCATGGCGACCTCGACGGTTTCCGCAATACCCGAGGTACGGGCGTTTCTGCTTGATCTTCAAAGAAAGATCGCTGCTGAAAATGACGTTATTATGGACGGCAGGGACATTGGCACCGTTGTGCTGCCCGACGCTCAGTTGAAAATCTTCCTGACTGCTTCCGATATTGCTCGTGCACAGCGTCGTCATAAGGAGCTTGCAGAGCGTGAGGGAGATGCTGCACCGTCCTTTGATGAGGTTCTTCGTCTTGTTCGTGAGCGTGATGCTCAGGATTCGGGACGGAAAACATCACCCCTAAAAATGGCTGATGATGCGGTGCTTGCGGACACCTCGGAGCTGGATTTTGAGCAGTCTGTGGAGCTTGTCAAGGAGCTTATCCGCAGCAGAACGGGATTTACGGGAGGAGAAGGCTGATGAATATTGTTGTCAGAGTGCTGGCGGAAGGCTTTTACCGCATAATGTACGATCTGCATTTCGAGGGGCTGGAGAACATCCCAAAGAACGGCGGAACCATCTATGCGTCAAATCATAGAAGCTATCATGACCCTGTTTTTATAACCATGCGTGTTCCGAAAAAGTTCAACTATATGGCAAAAGAGGAGCTTTTCAAGAATAAGATATTCGGCAGCTTTATCACTATGCTGGGCGCATTTCCCATTCAGAGGGGAACGGGAGATATGGCGGCTCTTGACAAGGCAATAGATAAGGTCAAGAATGGCGAGAATCTCGTAATTTTCCCCGAGGGAACCCGCTCCTACGACGGAAAGGTAGGCAAGGGAAAGACAGGCGTTGCTCTGGTGGCTGCAAAGGCGGGTGTGGACGTTATCCCCGTAGGCATTTGCTTTGAGGGTGCTAAGCTGAAATTTCGGCAGAAGGTTACCGTGAAATTCGGAAAACCCATATCTGCGGCAAGTTTGCATGTTGAGGGAACCTCCTCGAAGGAGCTGAAGGTCATCAAGAATACTATTATGCAGGCAATTACCGAGCTTGTGGAAGGACCGACTCAAAATGAAGGTTGAGATAAAAACTGCCAAATCTGCGGGATTTTGCTTTGGTGTCAGCCGTGCTGCGGAAACGGCGTTCGGTATGGCTAAACGGGGCGAAAAGGCGGTCACCTTCGGCGAGCTTATCCACAATCCTTCGGTGGTAAATGATCTGGCAGAAAAGGGGATAAGGGCGGTTGATAGTCTTGACGGTCTTTCGGAAGATGAAACGGTCATTATCCGTTCCCACGGTGTCCCGAAAAGCGTTTACGATCAGTTGGATAATAAAGGGCTTCGGTATGTTGACTGCACTTGCCCGTTTGTTGAGCGAATACATAAAATCGCTGCCGAAAAGTCCCGAGAAGGCTGCGATATTATCATTATGGGCGATAAAGACCACCCCGAAGTGGTCGGAATATCGGGCTTTTGTGAAAATAAGCCGTATATATTTAAAACTTTTGATGAATTCAGCCTTTTTTTAAAAAATAATCATAAAAATCTGAAAAAAACACTTGCAATTATGGCGCAAACGACGTATAATATAAGTATGTGGGAAAAGTGTACTCAGTTAGTTCGCCACATGCAGGAATGCGGCGAGCTTACAGGAGAGGTTTTCGTCTTTAACACCATTTGCAGTGCAACGGCTAACCGTCAGGCTGAAGCGGCAATGCTTGCCAAGTCCGCCGACTTGATGATCGTTATCGGCGGCAGACGCAGTTCCAATACTTTGAAGCTTTTCAATATTTGCAGCGGACTTTGCAGTAGCTGTCTGCTGATTGAAAGTGCAGACGAGATCGACCCGTGCGAGATGAGAAAGCTGATTCCCTTAGATGCCGATACAATCTTCACTATCGGTATCACTGCCGGCGCTTCAACTCCGGCATATATTATCAAGGAGGTACAAAGACTAATGAGCGAAATCGTAAAAAATCTGGACGAAGACATTAACTTTGAAGAAGCACTTGAAGCAAGCTTCAAAAAAATATATACCGGTAACAGGGTGAAAGGATACATAGTGGCTGTCAATAACAGTGAAGCTGTCGTTGACGTTGGTACAAAGCACACAGGCTATGCGCCTCTGTCTGAGCTGACCGATGACCCCACTTTGAAGCCTTCCGATGTTGTTAGTGTCGGAGATTCCGTTGATTTCATCGTTACTAAGGTAAACGATCAGGACGGTGTTGTATATCTGTCCAAGAAGAAGCTTGACGCAAGAGCTGGCTTCGAGGCTATTCTTAAAGCAAAGGAAGACGGAACAATTCTTGACGGTGTTGTTACAAACGTCGTAAAGGGAGGAGTTCTCGTTCTTTCCAACGGAGCAAAGGTATTTATCCCTGCTTCTCAGGCTACTGCAAGACGTGACGAACCTCTCGAGGGACTTCTCAAGAAGAACGTTAAGTTCAAGATCATTGACGTAAACGAGCAGAGAGAAAAGGCGGTAGGTTCTATCAGA
>CAMCRP010000059.1 GCA_945877315.1 uncultured Ruminococcus sp.
GATGTTACCTTGATACCATTTACGGTACGCTCGATTATTCTTTCTTTCATAAGCAAAAATGCTCCTTTCCTTTGGGAATTTCTTTTGTTTGTTTTTTGATTTGGAACATTCATCACCGACAGTAACCGCTTCGGCTCCTGTTCCTCATTTCTCTCTGACGCTGATCTCTCCTACGCTGTTCCTCTGCTCTCCTGCGCTGTTCCTCACGCATATCCAGATATGCAAACTCCGCATTTCTTTCCGCTGTGGGTTTAGGTTCTGCCTTGTATGTACCATCCTCCTGCGGTTCAAGTCCGTTGTGATAATTCTCAATCTGGATGCGCAGCTGTTCATGCTCCCGAATCCTGTCATAATCGGATTTAAGAAAATCCTCCAGATACGCAAGCGACATTTCCGCATTTGTACGTTCTTTTGATGCTCTGCCCATTTCGGCAGCAAGGCTGTCAAGCTGTCTGAGGTCATTACGAAGCTTATCCTTCAGTTTCGGCAGCCAGTTTTCCATATGAGTATCCCAACCGCTGATACCTCCGCTTATCATAAGCTGCCAATGAAGTTTCTCTAACCGCCTCTGCTGTGCTTCATCTCTGTTCTCCACTTTAAGCAGACGGGCATATTCATCTCCCAGATAGTCCAGCGTTTTCAGCTGTTCCTTTTTATTTGCAAGGCTGAAATATCTGTGCATAGCAATGTCTTCTTTACGATTTGCCGCCGCAAGACAAGATCTCATATCTTCAAGAGAATGAATGTGATTGCTGTGGATAAAGTTCAACACCTCAAAAGATTTTCTCACCTCTGCATAAGTCGGCATATGCACCGATTGAGAACGATATATGTCAAACTGACGTTCACGAATGCCGACAGCAATTTCAACCTGAAAGCCGATAAATGAACTTATCTTTCTTCCCACAAATTCGTTCTGCTTGTTGTTTATCCTCTGAATTAACATTTGATAGGAGTAACCATATCCCAGCTTTGAAATGCAGCAGCCATATTTCACGCCTTTCGGTTTTGCTATCATTCGGCTTTCGTTGGTAAAGGTGTAACTGCATTCTTTCATTTTTTCGATAAGCGAATAAATGTCTGTAACATCATCGCTGTGGATAAGCCTGTCAATGGTATCTGCCATCTTGACCTTCCACGAATATCCTTTCTTTCGGGCATCATGCTCCTTATAGCTGATAGTGCTTTTCTTCTTCGGATTTCTGATAATGTCAAGATTATGTTCAAGGCAAATTTCATCGGAACGCTTGCGAACGAATTGAAGCGTCTTTGCGTTACTGTGCCAACGGATCCCGTCAAGGTCATACGGACAAACGGCGATGTGATTATGTACGCAATTTGTATTAACGTGAGTGCTGACGATTATCGGTCTGTTCGTCCCGAATACTTTTTTCGCCCATTCCACACCTATCCGATGTGCTTCTTCGGGAGAAACGGAGCTATCAAAGGACTGCGTATATGAATGTATGCGGATATGCCGCTTTCCGCTTTTCTTTGATAATTTGCAATCATCAAATTTTTCAGAATTGTACTTTTCAAAAATCTCCTTGAAATTGTCATAAGCAGTTTCAAGGTCATCTCCGCAGCAGATGCCTGTGACATATTTCATTTCCTCATTTTTGTCGGGATTGAGAATGTATTTCAAATGAGCTTTAGGCGTTGAATGAATTGCAGTATACTTTACATAAGCCAAATCACAACACCTCGTATGACAGCGGTTTCAGATGCTCGTTAATCTTTTCGCTCAATTCCGAAAACTGCTTTTTCAGCTCTCTGACATCACTCTGATACACCGACCTGTTGGCGTTCACCACCATAGCTATCTGGTTGATGTTGTTTCCGATACACTTGAGATCGGAACGGAGTCCAAAAAGGTCTGCGGTGTTGTAAAGCACCACCTGACTGTTTACGGCAGCAGTCCTTAAAAATCTGCTGACGGTCATTCCTGCGGCAGCGGCTTTGCGTCTGATCTCAGATGCTTCTTCCTCCGTTGCCCGGAATTTCATAATTGTGTTTCTGTTCATAATACCTCCCGTCTATATCTATGGATATACTTATATAAGGACTACGGCGGCGAACGCCGTCTGAATTTGGGTACACAAATTCTATGCTTGCTAAATGATAGCAACCACCCCTTTCCTCAAAAATCCTTCCTGCCTCCCGTATATCCGCAACTTACTTGCAAATATCCGCAAGAGTTGCAGATATTACTTCTTATCCTGTCCGAATATGTGTTTAAAGATGTTATTCTGTTTTGATGCGTTCGATTTGTCAGCACTCTGAATTTCGGCAAGCTGCTCCTCTGCCTGACGCTTTTCCTCCTGCAATTCCGCAATCTGCTTTTCGGCTTTGTGATACTTTTCTGTCATAATAGACAGCTGTTTGTTGAGCCGTTCAATAGTGTTCTCCTGCTCGTCACTCTTCTTATAGAGCTGATGAATACGGTTATCCTTTTCTTCTAACTTTTTACACTGATCCGAAACCGTAGAAGCAAGTAACTTCCGACCAAACTCTGTATCCTTTATTTCGGCTGTAAGCTCCGCTTTTTCCTTGTCAAACTCGCTTTCCATAACCTTGTACAGAGCCTTCGCATCTGCACATTCCTTCTTGTAACGCTCGCATTCCTGAGTAAGAAAGGAAACCGAGTCTGCATATTCCTTGTTTTCCTTTTTGAGATACTCGATAACAGCTTCATAATCGGACCTTTTTGAAGCCAATTCGTCACGTTCTGCCCTTATACTCTCGTTCTCCGAAACTATTTCTTTATTCTTTTTAAATAGATAATAATTACGTTCATCAAGAGCCTTATAGCTTGCCTTCTTGGGTTTCAGAAGGTTCACCGCAAAGGGATCAAGGTCAAGAACATTTCCCTTATCCTTTGAAATATGCCCCTCCAGCTCGGCTGCATATTTTTTGATTTTCGCATATACAGCCTGATGTGAAACTTGAAAGGTATTGCAAAATTCACTGATTCTCATTTTTCACTCCCGTTTTGAAGCTGATACCAACAGGCAAGAAAATTCGTTGATACCAAAACCGTTGTTTTTTATAGCTACTGCCGATATTAGCGTTAATATGGGGCATATTTAATACCACTTTATTGGCTCTATTTCTGCCCCATATCAGCACCACTTTCCGATTGACTTCAATTATCTCCCATTTTGATACCAACTTTTCAGCTCCATTTCCGCTTGATTATATAGCTGATACCAAAACAACGGGATTTTGAAGTCATACCACCTTGAAAAAAGTAATACCACTTGAAAAAAATCTTACATTTCAAGAAAATCGTCATCAACGAATTCTTCATTTTCATCAAAATCGGATTCATCGGGATTTTCATAATCATCGTTTTTCAGAATTTCCTTATCGGCATTATTTTCGGAATTTGTAATTTCAGCAGAAATGGCTTCCTGTTCAAAATCCTCATTCCGATAAACTGTACCTATCTCCTCCCTGACAATTTTTCTTATCCCGTCAAGAAGCGTTTTCCGATTTTCCTCATTTTCTGAAAATGAGATAAGTGCAGCCACTATGGTATTTGAATAACTCATTTCGGAACTTTTCAGAATGTCGTATGCTTTTCTGTGGTCGGGCTTGTCCAGATTAAGCCTGAGATTTGTTGTCTTTATCATTTGCACCCTTCCTCAGCTTTCTCTTTGCCTGACATTCATAGCCTTTTGCGTTTGCACAAACATCGGTGATGAACGTTGCACCGGGAGGATTTACATTGTGATTGTTCATCACAACTGCTCCGCCGCCTACCACATACAGTTTCATCAATCGGGAATTGTAATCGTACTTGTAAAGGGCATTGAGTATGCTTTTGCAGTATTCTTCGGTACAATATCTCATTACATTTTCATAATCCTGCGGAAGCTCCTGCTCCGTTTTCATAAGAAACTTTTTGATGATGCTTTCGTCAATGTCCTCGTGAAACTTGTTCATAAGAGCATTCCGAATTTCTATCACGCACTTTTCAACTCCCAGCTTTTCGGTACGGCAGCTGTCGGTGATGACCTTGTGGTCGATGACTTTCATAATATTCATCGTCCCGTTTCCGATGTCGGCTATCATATTAACGCCGCTCATATCCTTGAGCCTGTCATACACAGCACAATATCCCTGCGGATAAACCGAAACGCCCTCGATATGAACACTGTACTTCTTGTTGTTGTAGATGAACTCCACATTCTCGTTCTGCAACATATACTCGGAAAATCTGTCACGCTGCTCCGAATACCACATAAGCGGAAGTCCGACAGCGAGATGAACATTCGCTTCTGTAATTCCAGCAAGGGACAATTCCTTGCCGATTCCGTAAAGGGTGAGGTAATAGTTATCCATATCCGTGGTCTTGTCCGCTGTGAAGGACTTGTGATTTTCACCGATACAGATAAACTTTCCGTCAAATTCAAGAAGCTCCTTCTTGAAAGGCGGCTCAATGTCATGTACCTTTACTCCCGATGCGGTAACCGTATTGGCGGTTTTGAGATTTCCATAACCGTGGTCGATGCCGATTATGTATGTGTCGTTATACTTTATCATTTTCATCGTCCTCCTTACTGTCCAGCCAGTCGAAAAACTTATCCCTCTGAATAAACTTCCGACTGCCGATCTTCACAACAGGCACGTCCTCACGATTAAGGATATTGTACGCCATAGTCCTCGTGAAGCCCATTGTCTGAATGTCATTTGCCGATAACATCATCGGCAGGGTTTCTCTGCTGTTCATTAGCAGCACCTCCATATTCTTTCGTTCGGCTCTTGGGATTTTTCCTTGAGCCTGCTCCCATTATATATCAAAAATTTCCGAAAACGCCGTTTTGACCTCATTCTTTTTGCTTCGAGCAACTCATTAAGCCTATGCGTGCAAATATCATACAAATACATATAATTCCGTACTATACGTTGCTGAAACGTGCAAAACGTGATATATAAATTCCTTAAAATTCTTTTGACGGATTTCATTCGGCTTTTTCTGAAATGGACGTATTTGTTATGATAGTTCTGTTTATTCTCCCCTTGACTATATTTATAGTTTGGGGTATAATGGAATAAATCGGGTAGATTAACTGCTCGACTAATCCAAAGTTATAAAGCAAATATATTACAACAGAAAGACTGTCAAATTATGGAATTTAATGAAAAACTACAAGAACTTAGAAAGCAAAAAGGACTTACTCAGGAAGAACTTGCAGAAGTGCTGTATGTTTCCCGTACTGCAATTTCCAAATGGGAATCAGGCAGGGGATATCCAAATATAGATTCTTTGAAAGCAATATCAAAATTTTTTTCAGTATCCTTAGATGATTTACTTTCAAATGATGCAATACTTACCATAGCAGAAGACGAAAATAAGCAAAAAGAAAATCAATCACGCAACTTGGTTTTTGGTTTGCTTGACAGCAGCGTGGCGATATTTCTCTTTCTTCCTTTCTTCGGTCAGCGGGTTGATGGAGTTATCCAAGAAGTATCACTTCTTTCTCTGACAGAAATCGAACTTTATGTCAGAATACCATATTTGTTCATTGTTTTCGCTATGATCATATGGGGCATATTGCTCCTTGCACTTCAAAACTGCCAATCAGCATTTTGGCAGCATAGTAAAGATAAGGTTTCTTTAAGTTTAAGTGTATTAGGAACGCTCATCTTTATGGTCAGCTTGCAGCCCTATGCGGCAGCATTTACATTTGTATTCCTACTTATAAAGGCTTTAATGCTGATAAAATGGCAATGATACGAATAGTATCATATATGTGACACACTAATTCTTTCTTTTTTTACATCGTTCGATTAGAATGTATTTAGGCGAAAGCCAATACATTACAAAGGATGGTTTATAATGAAGAAAAGAAATCTAAGAAACATTGGTGTCACAATTGGACTGTTTGCATCATTTATATTATGGACAGTTGCAATCACTATTCTTGATGTGCAGGCGATAGGGCCAAACGGTTCCTCGGTGGGATTTGCCACTTTTAATGGATTATTTCATAAGCTCACAGGGGTACATATGGAAATCTATACTATCACAGACTGGCTTGGACTTATTCCTCTGTGTTTTGCATTAGGTTTTGCGATTCTTGGATTGGTACAATTGATCCAGAGGAAAAGCTTTTTAAAGGTCGATTACAGTATCCTTGTGCTTGGCGGATTTTATATTCTTGTTATTGCGTCGTATCTGTTTTTTGAGAAATTTGTCATAAACTACAGACCCGTGCTGATTGAAGGAAACTTAGAAGCCTCCTACCCCTCATCGACGACTTTGCTTGTCTTGTGCATAATGCCAACAGCAATGATGCAGCTGAATACCCGAATCAGAAACAATACGACTAAGAAAGTAATTCTAAGTTTACTTGCTATATTTACCGCTTTTATGGTGATTGGCAGACTGATTTCAGGTGTTCATTGGTTTACAGACATTATTGGTGGCGTACTATTAAGTACAGGATTGGTAATGTTGTACTATTTAGTAAGCAGCCTATCAATCCATAAGGATTAAATCTGCTCTTATTTCACTGACAACGTCTGATTTATCGGGGAGTGTGAGCAAAAACTCACACTCCTTTTTTATAAATACAATCATTACACTCTTGCGTGCAAACATCATACAAATACAGATAATTCCGTACTATCCGTTGACGAAACGTGCAAAACGTGATATAATATATCTATAAAATTTATTTGTCGGATTTCGTTTGAATTTTTCCGAAAGGGGCGTATTGGTTATGAGAGATTTGTTTGAGTGCTGCGGAGAAATTGCTTCGGTGGGCATAATCGTTGACTTTTCAGAGGATACGGAAACATATATTGTCGGTACTCCTGCCGATATTAAGCCTTGGGCATACAGCGGTTGTCCTATGAAAGCTCCAAAGGGACTTATGCGGCACAGCAACAAGGCAGGCAATCTTGTTAAAGACATTAACCGCCTTATGAAGGTAAAATATGAGCTTAACGAGATTATGGAGATAAGCGACAGGCTGTGCAATTCGGACGCATTATGTGACGGCAGCTGCAATACTATCCTTGAAGAGCTGTCGGAGTATTACGATATTTCCGAATATGCCAATATCGTAAAAAACTATATTATCTATTTTTTATTCAGTAAATTCAAGCTCCACCAGCGTGATTTCAATAAAAAAATCGGGTTGTCCGTAAAGGGAAACCACGATCGTGCGGAAAAATATATTGAATTGTTCAAAGCGGATAGTGAGAAAATCTTCCGTCCGTTCATTTCGGCAAGGGCAGCGGATATTTTTGATATAAGAACGGCTATACGGAGCAGTAATGAGGTGCTTGATAGTTCTCTATACAGGGTACACGATGATGACAGGAACATAAGCCTTTATGTGGCAAATGACTCTATCCTCACTCTGCTTGATATTTACTCCGATATTATGTCCGATGCAGGCAGACTTATCACCAACTGCGAAAACTGCGGACAGCTGATGATTACCAAACGTTCAAATGCTTCGCTCACCTGTGGCAGGACTACTTGCAAAAAGGAGCGTTTATACAAGGCGAACGATGATTACAAGAAACGTGCTATGGCTGATCCGATAAAAGAAGCGTATCTCAATTTCGACAACAAATGCAGGAGCTACCGCAAGAAGCTCTCCGGGTATCCCGAACTGCTTGAAAAATACAACAAGGCTTTTGACGAACGGCGTGAGAAAATTCGGGCTTTCAAAAGCGGTCTTACCGTCAACAGCAGCACCAAAGATATTGACCGTTACAATCAGATGTGTTTTGATGCTTGTCAGGATTTGCAGGATTTTTCAAAACGGCTGAAAGCAAAAATCGACAAGAGCACATAAAATAAAAAGGTGCAACAATTGCACCTTTTTAAAAGATATATAATAAAAGCTATTTCACTAAAACACTTTTCCGATGAATGTTTTATCGTCATTAAATAAGTATGGCAATTTATTTTCAAGTGTGCACTTTTACAAACAGTTCTTATTCATCATATAAACTTAGCCTTTCAACAAGTGCGTCAAAATCATTAATAACCCGTTGAGGCAATTTTATACCCCAAATCCCGTCCACCGAATAATCAACTTCAACATCGTTTACTAATACGGTTTCTCCAATATACCATAGTTCGCCTATTTCATTATAACCCACAAAAATGCTTTCAAAATCATGCTGCTGTTGTTCTATTTGAGAATCATAATCACCATGGTAGTATGCAAAACCTTCCGTTGATGAAAAACGGCGGCAGTAAGAATCCTTTGTACCCTCATAGGGCGAGCGAACCGGTGGCATACTTATATACTGATAAATAACGAAATTGACCTTATTTCCAATATAAAAGTCAGCTTCATTATATCCCAATTCAGACACATTAAAAATTGCTGAATCGAATTCTTCATCAGTAACCGTAACAAAAGCCATGGGATGTTCCAATTTAAGGCAGTATTGATCGTCTTTATAATAAAGTTTTCCCCCCGTAAAACAATAGTTATTAAACAACATTTCACCGCTGTCAAGGTCGTAAATTGTATAATATCTGTAAGAATATGGTGAAATTGTCCATTTCATCGAAAGCAACTCTTGCCTGCCGTCGCCGTTCATATCAAAAATCAACACCTTTGTGCAAGCATGAGGGGATTCGTTATCTTCGTCATCGACCCACCAATCTTCAAATTGCCCATTCTGAAATTTAAGATACTCGCCGTAAACTATACTTGCAGCTTTATACGGTATGCTTTCAACGTCATAATTCGGCAGTGTTTTTGGTGTTTCTGTTGTTTGCAATGTTTCCGTAGTTTCAGAAACAGCAGCTGAATTTGTAATTTTACTTTCATTAGTAGCACTCTCTGTACTCTCGAAAACTGTTTCAACACCATAGGTTTCAGTGGTATATGTTTGAAGTATCTGTTCTTCAATATTGTTATTGGCCGAACATGAAGTCAAAAATATACATACCAAAATTGTTATAAGTATAATTTTTTTCATAACATACCTTTCTGTAGGATTTTTCAAAGTAACTGCCTCAAAAAATTGACCGCTCAACAAACTATACGATTATCTATGTGAGCGGTCAATAACACTTGATTGAAATATTACCTATAATAATTGCTCTAAATATTTTTCTTTTAAGGTATTCAATATTGAAATAAATTCTTCTGGTCTATAGCCGATTTCATCTTCTTTTTCCTTGCTTGCAAAGGTCTTAAAAAAGTTGTAGGGAAAATCATACTCATTGTTAGATAAGTTGCGATTAGCTTTTTTATCTAAATATCCTCTCAAAATATTTCCTGCCGTAGATATATTACCGTAATAATAATTTCTTGAACATATAATAACACTCCTCTCTACTTGTGGTCCAACCCCATTATTCAAAGTGTATTCCGATTCTCCAACCACGCTTTCGTGTTTGCAATCTAATCTAATAGCTAAGTTTGACCATCTCATTATTAGCCCTCTTTTTCCTAAGTATACATTACTGATATCACCTGAGTTGATTAACTCTACAGTTAATATTTCATTAGCTATTTGATCCTCTGGAGCATCTGTACACTGAAAATAGCCCGTAGCTTCGTGCCCTGTATTTATAGATTTCCATGTATCGATATCTTTACCAGTAGACATACCTAATGAAGTTTCGTGCATTGAAGCTGACAGAAGCCATAAAAAACCTAGTTCATGCTTTTGATTTAGATTATACGCATCAAAAATTTCTTTTGTCATAACATATAAGTAACCTAGTTCAGATTGGGATATGGTTAATTTGCTTTTATCTTCATTACTATAATCATCTTGTCTTTTAAGCGGAGGTATGCTTGTATCTATGGTTCTATTTTTCGATTTTATTACCACGTTTTCAGGTTCATTATGCCAATATGCATAATATGTAATTCCATCTATACAGGATACATCACTAAACATTATTTTCAACAATGTTTCATTGCTGTCATCAACTTTAACAAATGAATTATGAACATAACCATAAACACCGTTATAGTAAATTCTCACCCAACTGTCGTTACTTGTTATTGTAACATATTCAACCTCATAGTCGGTGTCATTTTTATTATCAATTAATTCCAATGTTGTTGAAGTCAAATCAGGTAAAGCTTTTAAAGGAATTGACAAACCACTAAGTTTAATTTTATCAGACTTATCAAGTTCAAATGTTACAAAAGCACTGTTATAATTGTTCTTAATATCGTCATTATTCTCGCAATATTTTAAAGCGTTTTTGTCATACTTGTCAATAATGCCATCATTATCACTATCCGCATCGCAAGGATTGGAATTAATCGGAAGTATCCGCCAATCATCTTTATTCATAATTCCTGCGGCAGTAGCAAATCTCATCAGCTTATCTGGAACATTTTCCGTATAAAATTTCCAATTACCTGAACTTAAAATCTGCGCGATTGTTGGTAAATTATTAGTTTTGATTATATACTTTCCATCTTTCTTTTCAAGTTTTTCGTCGTTTTCCGCTGCGTATTTAGCCACTAATTCAATATTAACCTCATCCCAGTCGGATAGGCCATCTTCATCAAAATCAGTTGAACTTCCTTCAATTAATCTTTCTTTAAGTTTAATATCTCCAATTAGACCAGTTGACAAAATAACCTTAAACTTCAAACCATCTCCATAACCGCATATATTAATAATATTTTCCTTAATAGTATCAGCTGTAGTCATTTCCTGCTCATTGTTATTCGCCGCAATATTAAGCGTCATAACCTGAGTCTGAACTTGAACCTCTTGTGTATTACCGGAATAGAAAATACCCATTGAAGCATTTACAAGCTTTTCTGCATATGAACCCTCTTTAGCCTCTCCATTTGGACATATGACACTAACATTGATTCGGTAAGCCTGTTCGTCATTTTTATCAGTATATGCACTGTCCTCAACAGTCCGAATAAGCTGCTTAGCGTCATCTATACTGCCGACAATGTTATCATCGTTTGTAATGTGGTACATTGCAATGATATTTTTATCAAGGTCTTCAGCCTTACAGCTTCTGTCGCAAACATCGATCATATAATTTGAAGCGTGAACAAGATCGTATGCAACCGACTTTTTAGGCATAGCCATACCGTCAATAGCAGCTTCGGCTTCTTCATAGCTTGTGAAATAGTTATTGCCGTCTTTATCCATAAGCAAATTATCCTTTGCTCTGAGACTCATTCCCAATTCCTGATAGTACACATATACCTTAACATCGGCATATCTGTCAAAAGCATCCTCGGCAATAGCTTTCATGTCAGATTTTACACTGTCAAAGCTGCTCTCATCGGCAATATATCTTGTATCAAGGCAGAAAGCGATATTTGCGGATTTAACTTCATCGTCTTCTTCATAATAATTACCCGGTTCAAGATTTTCAAGATAATTTATCCACATTTCCATATCCATAAGGCAGTATGTACCAAGCTCGTCAACGTGGGTATATACTGTCTTTGTTTCTTCGTCATAGAATGTTTCGATAGGCAGCAGGATATTATTGTCCTCGAAATACTTGAAGACCTGGAGTCTGTTTATTCCGTTGAATTCGGGTTCGTCAGCATATACGCCGAGCTTGTTGTCAACCGCGGAATCATCAATCTTAAACTTGATAACCACATCGGTAACAGACAAACCGTCGCTGTAATCAAATTCGGGAACAACGCCGAGTACAGCGTCATTCTGCAAAATTGAGTATGAATAACCACTCTCGCCTGCGGTAAGATTGTTGCTGGCAACACCTGCTGCTGTGATCTCGACCGTTACTGAATAGGGATTATCCTCAATGTTATTGATATAATCAAGGGCAGAGCTATCCTCTCCAACAGTCTGAGTAGTGGTATATTCATTATCGGGATAGCCGTGTGTGGACGGGTTGTTAGGATCAAGTCCAAGATTTATCTCATCTCCATCGGAAACCTTATCACCGTCGGTATCGTATTTCAAAGGGTCTGTATTGTAAATCTTCACTTCGTCATAATCGGAAAGTCCGTCATAATCGCTGTCCTTGCTGAATGGAGCTGTACCAAGGTTGTATTCCTCAAGATTTGTCAGACCGTCCTCATCAAAATCCTCGTCAGCGTCGGATATTCCGTTATCGTCACTGTCGGCTTTTTTCGGGTCTGTTCCGAGAGTAAAGTATTCATAACCATCAGGCAGACCATCATCGTCAGTATCGGGATTGTATCTGTCGGAACCGATTTCCTTTTCGATGTAGTCGGGAAGTCCGTCTTCATCGCTGTCCATTTCAGGGTCAATTTCAAAATCAAATTCCATAGGAATAACCACGCCGGTAAGTTTGTAGTTGCTGAAAACTACTTCCGAAACAGACACAACGTCAGATTCGGTGGACGTTTCGGTTTCTGTAGGGTCGGTTTCGGGATTTGAAGCGTCTGTTTCAGCGCTTTCAGCCGATGTTTCTGTCTCAGAAAATTCGTCTGTAACAACAGTAACAGGGGGCGTAGTTTCAGCAGGCTCGCTGTAACCGGGATTAGGTTCGATTTCAGTATTTTTTGTACCGCCGAAATTAAAGCTTACAGAGCTTCCCGCAGCGATAACAGAGTTATTTTCGGCATTTTTCACCTTAAAGCTGCCGTTGTTGTTTTCAAGCAGCTTGCCATTCCAGAGATTATCAATGGAAACGTTGCCGTCAAAGCTGAGCTGCCATGCAGTTATGTCGGTATCGGAAGTGTTTTCGATAATCATTTCAGCCTGATATGTATCAACGAAATCTGCTGTTATATTATAGTATACATTATATCCCTCAGCTATGTCAACTCTTTTTGCACAATTTACAATATCCTGAGGAATTTTGAAGCTATCACCGGTAAGGGTATATCCGAAATTTGTCGACTGACCCGGAGCAAGCTCATCGTTATAGCCTGCGCTGCTGAGAATATATTCAGTTCCCTGATGACCGTATATCTTAGCGTTCCACAAGCCGCCGATCTCTCCGAAAGCGTTGTAGCCCATAGCCCAGCCTGAAAGAACATCATCACCTGTGTTTGTAATGGTTACTTCAATATTCTGGTTTCCTGTCCATTCATTTTTAACGGTATATTCAACGGTATATCCGTCGTGAGTATATACTTTTGACTCGGCCTCCGCAGAAACGGGAATGACTGTAGCTGTCAAATTAAGCATAAGCAAAAAGCTGACCGAAAAAGCGGTTATTTTTTTACCTGTTTTCCTCATCTGTAATTCCTCCTGTTATCGTTATTCAGCATATGCACCGATTATCTGCTGACCGGGCTGCAGCTCAACCATTCCCACATCAACATTTTGCTCAAGAACATTTATGTATCGTTCTGCGTTATCATAATCTGCTTTTCCATTTACCCACGTGATAAGCTCATATGTACCGTCAGGATAGAAAAGAACCATGTCATTTGCATTTTTGAACAAAGGATATTCGCTGAAATTTGCAATGGTTTCATCTTCATCAGGTGTGTATTCTACATTTGTAAGAGTAAAAGTGTTTGTCCAATAATCATCTGTAAGACCCCATTTATCCTCAGTAAGTTCCAGTTTAATATAGTATCCTGTAACGGTTTCCATTTTAATATTGGAGAAAGTAAAATATGATTGCTGTCGGCAACCATGACTTGCGTGACTTGTAATCGGACCGTAGCCATATCCGTAGGCATTTTCGGGAAGTTCATAATCATCAATGAGAAGCTTATCTCCGTCCCAAACAGAAACAGTAGACTTATCTACTTCAATTTTCATGTGATGTTCAGCCAGCAAATTGGTCATTGATGCTGTGCAAAGAACTGATCCATAATTGTACACATTTCCTTTTGTACCGTTTCTAAAGCTTGTTAAATCAGCGTTAGCTATTTCAGAGAGCCTAAGTCCTGAACTTGTTATTAAAATGCAAAATCCTCTGATTTTTCCATTTGAAACAGAAGCATTGAATAAAAATCCTCCGCCCTCCATGCTGTGCCAGTTGTTATTGTCCCTCTGAATATCAAATTCAAGAACCTTCTTGGAATTATTATCATCTTCAACTAAAAGGAAATCCTTATACGGAACAGAACCATAACCTGTCATTTTGATGTTATCGCCTACGTAACTGATATGTTTATCTAAGGATGTGGTATATCTGTCATAATAATTGTAATGGTCATATGCTTTCCAAGCAAAAGTATCCTGGGCAGTCAAAGTATTGCTGACCTCAAGGTACAGTATGGGACTTTCTTCTTCCTCGGCATATGTACTTATTGTTGCAGTTGTAAATACACTTACTGTCATGGCAAATGTTAATACAGCAGAGATGACTTTTTTAATACTTTTATTCTTAATTTTCATTTTATACCTCCTCAATCACAAGCTTGCAGATATTGAATAAATGTCTGCAAGCCGCAATTATGTGTTTATTTCTCGCTTCTGAACTTATCCAGTCCCTGCGGAACCTTCGGCTGATTGAACGCAAGGAAACAAGCCTGTGACATTGACGAAATGCCTATAAGCAATGCCAGCGAAGCAATTATTCCCATAACCCCTTCAATCGAAAAACGTTTTGCAATTTTTTTCATAATCAGATCCTCCATTTTAAATTTTATTTTGTATATTCACAGGCTGCTTTGGCTGATGAAATGTAAGTACACAAGCACTTTGATTAACATATGTTATCAAGCCGAAAGCCAGTCCTGTAATAACCATTAACAATCCTATCTGTACTATTTTCTTGTTAATCTTCACGATTGTTATTCATCCTTATATGCTTAATAATTTCACATAACATTGCTGTTGATGCTGTGAACTGACCCATTGAAATATACATTCCATACCGTCTTGTTAATGTAAAAACAGACATAATCAATACCAATATAAATACTGTAAAAGTACTGATAATTCCACTTTTTCTAAGCTTTGACTTTTCCTTACCGGAAAGGGGTTTGTTAGGATGCTCAACGGGTGCAAATTTTAAAATCAGAAAATTCGACAAAATAACCGAAAGCATTGAAATCCATACTTCGCATTCTGCCGGAATATATCTTGACAAAACAGCAAAGCAACAAAGAACAACTGTAGAAATTGACATACAACCCAAATGTGTCTTTGCATGATAGCCGCCTATATACTGCCGTGTAACAATAAAAGTAGTGAGAAATGCTACTGTCGGATATACCGTATTCGTGATAATCGCAATTATTACTGCAAGAGCAATATTCAATATTGATGAATACAATAGTTCCATTCCATAGGCATATACCTCTTCGTCCTCTTTTTTGACCACTTGTTTTTCTACAAAAAAATACGCCGTACTCTTTGCAAGTTTAGCAATCATTGCCAATCACCTCACAAAGAGTATAGCGTATTATATGTCGAATTTTCAATAGATTTGCGCCAAATGTAGCCGAAACGGTGTGAACGGTAATATTATTTATTTGGCACAACCATTTTCAGAGAGAAAATATTGTTCTTGAAATCATATTTCATATATCCGTTCAGCTTCTCAACAGAGTTTTGTATGCTGCTCAGTCCTATTCCATGTGCAGATCTGTTTTTCTTACTTGTCTGAAGATTATTAAGGTTAACATCTGTTGCCGTGTTTGTTATTTCAACAACTATTTTGTCATCAATCTGCTGCATGCTTATATAAATATGCTGTTCAAACAAACCACTTCTCTTACAACCTTCAATAGCATTATCAAGAACATTTCCTATCGCACGGCACAATTCTATTTTATCAAGATTATAAGTGGCAATCTTGATTCGTTTCGTAATATTTATTCCAAGCTCGTGCGCATATTTCAGCTTGATATTTATAACGGAATCAATAATCGGTTCTCCTGTATAACATACGGCATTTACATTTTCAAGCTGCAGTGAGATACTTTTTATAACAGCTTCGGCAGATTTTTTATCATTCCGAATTATCAAATCAGTTATAACATCTAACTGATTTGATATATCGTGTTTCAGCGTTCTCATATCATTATAGGCGTTTTCTATCTGCTTATAGTTTGTAGTTTCACGTTCAATTACTTGTTCCAAAACCGAAAGCCGCAGCTGCTTTAGGTACGTTTCAAAAAAATCAAATACAGCAAAATTTATGTACAGCAGCCCTAATACAGCACAACAATATATAACCATTCCGCCATTTACCGAAACCGACAACAAGTCATAAAAAATAATGTACAGAATGACTGTACTTACTACAGGCATAAGAAATATCATAACCCACTGCTTTGGTGGAACCTCCTTAAGCTTCTTATTTATCAATCTGCATACAAACACAACAATCCAGAAGTAAATTATTTTTGTTCCAATCATTCCAATGATTCGATTTACTCCTTGCTCAACAATTTCACTCGGCATTCCTATATTAAGCGCAGTCATAATTCCAATGAAAAGAATTTCTGAAATAAAAACGATAACAATAAAAAGCAATGACAGAAATGCTTTTCGGATTATCGTCCCTTCATATAATATTATTGATATCAGCAATAACAATGAAAATGTCACTGTAATCAAAACGGTTGAATTAGTGGTTAGAACTCCTGCTAAATACAATATTAATGCAGCCGCTGAATATCCAACAATATAAATTCGTTTGTATTCATAAGACGGAGCAAATAGCTTGCTGAAGTACAGTAAAACAATCAGCATTTCAAAAGCAACATTAGCTGCCTCCATTATATTCCAGATAACATTATGCATCAAATCACCGTCCAGTCATGTATGAAATATACTTATCTACTACGCTTTTCTTTAAGCTTCTGCTCATTAATGCTTGCTCAGAATTTTTCATTATGATATCATAATTTCTTATTATATCTATTTGAGCAACATTTACTATATAGCTTTTATGAGTTCGTATAAATGAGTCATCATTTTGAAGCTGTTCTTCTATCTCGGACAACTTCCCGACATATTCATATGATCTTACCGTAGTATGTACCGTAATCTTTTTATTCAGAACCTCAAAAAAACATATATCGTTTAAACGAATGCATATTATATCATTTCTGGTTTTGATTACAAAACACCTGTGATTTTGTGAATACTCATCAAAAACCGATCTGAACTGATTTTCAAGAATATAATACGGCTGAGATTTTACCAAGTATCGGTAAGCATCCACCTCATATCCTTCAAGAGCAAATTCCGTATAATTGGTAAGAAATACAATTATAACTTTTGTATCGTTACTCCGAATTTTTCTTGCGGTATCCATACCACTTATTCCGCTCATTTCAATGTCAAGAAAAATGATGTCAAATTTTTCTTTATAGTGCTTTTCAAGCAGTTCTTCTCCGCTTGAACAGGCTGTTATGCTGCACATACCAACATCAGCCAGTATAGAGTTTATCAAATGTATTGTATTTTCAATAAACAGTTCTTCATCATCACATATTGCTATTTTCACATATACACCCCATTTAATGTCGTAATATCAATATATACTTTTCTTTAATTTTCCATATTTTAATTTTACAACACATTAGGATAATAGTCAATATTTTTGAGCAATTAAAAAAAATTATAAAAACATCATGGATTTCCTGTTTTTACAGAGAAATCCATGATGTTCAAACAACGTAAAATCGCCCTTTTCTCGCAAGCTCCTCTTGTTGTGTTGGGATTGCCTGCGCAGAGTGCCTTTACCTCCGCATAATCAAGAGCCTGTTCGTCAATATCCGCACAAGTTCTTTCGGGAGTTTTTGAGGTCATAATCTGACTGATAAACCTCTGCTTGTTCTCCAAAATCTGATAGAGGTAGGCATCGAAGCTCTTGTCGGTAACGTAACGGAATATATCGACTTCGGGATTTTCATTGCCCTGTCGCTCGATACGACCGTTTCTTTGCTCCATATCAGTAGAACAATTCTTACGGAACATCTTCTTTCTAATAAATCGGGCATTAAAT
>CAMCRP010000060.1 GCA_945877315.1 uncultured Ruminococcus sp.
TCTCCGAAAATTTTCAGCTCGGCAGAACCCTGAAGCTCCAAAGGATAATATGCTGAAAGTCCGCAGGCATCGGAATGATCCGAACCGTTTCGCTTGTAAATTACAGCGTTATCGATTGCGGATAAAACCTTGTCAGCACCCTCGGAATATTCTGCACCCGCTTCGACGATACCCGACAGATCCACCATATTGGTGTAGCCCTCCGACTTATTGTTTCCGCCGTAATTATCGGCTTTCTTGATTTCTCTGACAAAAGCTGAAAGAACTGAATTATCCTCGGAAGCTTCATAGAGGTTTTTGGCATAATCGTTAAAGCTTATAATAACATCATCAATTTTGGAAAGGTCAATAACAGAAAGTGTAGCACCGGATTCCGAATCTATCTCAGCACAGCCTTCATAAAAGCTGTCGCATACGACCTTTCCTAGCTCTGCTCCGTCGGCAGTGGGATCATTGCTGAGAAAATCTCCGATAGCGGTGTAGTCCCAGCCGTACCCCGGTTCTGTTTCCTCAGAGCCGTACATATATCTTGAATAGGTTGCAAGGATATTTGCCGTTTCAACAGTACCCATAAGGCAGGCATCAAAACCGATGAATTCAAATTTATCGGTCATTTTAGCCGACACCGATGAAAGTGCGGAATCGATCTCAATAAGCGAAAGGCTGTCGTCCTGGGACAGTTCATCAAAGCATACTCCCGAAATACTTCCGCCGCCGTGATTCCAGAAGATAAGCCCCATTTTTGCAGACGGACAGTTCTTTACACCCCATTTCAGAAAATCCGAAAGCGTATCCTCAGAACCCATTGAAGCGTAAGGCTGTTCGTCAAGAATATACATTTCACCGTCCGAGATCTCATATCTGGATATCCCGTCCGAGCCTACGACCTCGTTCTGCCAGAGAGCAGTTCCTCCTGTCTGAATTACAAACCTGACATTGCTGCTTGTAGAAGCGTCAAGCATTTCCTGTATATCGTATGTAGCAAATCCTCCGTCGCTTTCAAGGTCTGTTCCGCAAAGGTAAACGAAAATAGTCCAGGTGCCGTTTTCACCCATAGGCACAGACGCTGCTGTATTTCTTTGGATATTGAGCCTGCCGTTTTGGTCAAGTGATACCGAAACGCCAATGTCAGTTATTCCTGTTTTGTTTTTCTCGTCTGATTTTATCTCCGTTGTTTGTGCAGAATCGGATGAAGCTTCCTCTGCAATATTATCTTCCTCATACAGATCACCTGAACAGCCACATAAAGAAAGTGCAGATACAGCACAGAGCATTGATAATATCTTTTTTACTTTCATTTGAAATTCCTTTCTATAAAAACATAAACAAAGCCGACTATTTATGCAGCAGTCGGCTTTGTGTCTAAGGAGGAAAAATTATTTGATTTAGCTTAACAAACCAACAGCAGTTCCCATGTACACTACTGTTTCATCAGCGGTGAGATACTGTCCCTCATATACCTCACCCGCAGAGTTCATGATAAATACCTGTCCGTCCTCTGTTTCTGCAAAACCGATCTCAAAATTCTGCTCTGTGTAAACATCGGAAACTGTAAGTAAAGTCCAGGTAATTCCGTTTTCATCGGTTTCGGTTTCGGTAGTATAAGAACCGCAGATAACATCGCCGCTGCCGTCGGGGCAGTATACAAACATAGAAGCCATAGGAGTGCCGGAAGGCTCTGTAAACATTGAGAAGACAAGCTCATTGTTATCTTCATCAATTGCGTAAACACCTGCTTCGATCATATCGGTAGTTACATCAAGTAGTGTAAACTCACCGCTTTCGGAGGTATCGGAAGTATCATTGGAAGTATCATCTGAAAGCATAGCTACTGCTGTTCCCATATAAACAATAGTTTCGTCAGCGGATAGATACTGTCCCTCATATACCGCACCCGAAGTGTTCATGATAAATACCTGTCCGTCCTCTGTTTCTGCAAAGCCGATCTCAAAATCCTGCTCTGTGTAAACATCGGTAACTGTAAGCAAGGTCCAGGTAATTCCGTTTTCATCGGTTTCGGTTTCGGAAGTATAAGAACCGCAGATAACATCGCCGCTGCCGTCGGGGCAGTATACAAACATAGAAGCCATAGGAGTGCCGGAAGGCTCTGTAAACATTGAGAATACAAGCTCAGTGTTATCTTCATCGATTGCGTAAACTCCCACCTCAATCATATCGGTTGTTACATCAAGAAGAGTAAAATCGCTGCTGTCATCGGTCGTATCGTTTGTGTCAGGTTCGGCATTGGTTGTTTCCTCAGCGGTTGTGGTTTCTGCAGCGGTCGTAGTTTCCGCAGCTGTTGTAGTTTCCGCAGCGGTTGTAGTTTCCGCAGCGGTTGTGGTTTCGGCGGGAGCATTGCCGCCTCCGCAGGCAGTCATAGTGACTGAAAGCATACAAATCGCAAGAAGTGCTGCAAGTTTCTTTTTCATACATATCTCTCCTATATTGAATATTTCTGCATATCGCATTAGCCTAATTTTATCATATAGGAAAAAAATAATCCATTCTTTTTTTGCCTAAAGATAATAAACTATTCAAAGCTTATTTTTCTGTTATTTCACATAAATTTGCTTATTTCAAACAACTCACCCAAAAAGGTGATGACAAGCCAAAATGTGTTTGATATAATAAATAAAATATATACCTATGTGATGAATGATATCAAAGGATTGACCGACTCTCAATTATAACTGGAAAATGATATTTTGAAGCAAATGCTATAACAAAAAATCACGATACCGTCTTTTTTGACTGTATCGTGATTTTTGTAAACAACGTAAAATCGGCGTTTCTGACCGTAGATACCCTGTGATTATAGGCGTAGTGAATCGCCTTGACGTAGCGGTGCGCAGAGCCGTTCTGACGGGCATATCTCAGGTGACGGGAAGGATATCCGAGCATAATGCAGCGGAGCTTGAAACGGACATTGTGGAGGTTACTGCTCATGCGGGTGCACGTCCCGACCATGCGGAATGGCAGGGCGGTTGGTATTCGCTTTCGGGAAAGTCAAAAAAATATCGGTCGTTGGCAGAAGCGACAGGATATGGACGTGTAGACGGTTTGAAGGGTGCGAACTGTCGGCATGACTTTTTCCCCGTTATCGAGGGTGTTGACGTTCCGCTGTACACCAAAGAGGAGCTTGCGAACATTGACCCGCCGCCGTTTGAATACAATGGCAAGCGGTACACATACTATGAAGCTACTCAGAAACAGAGGAGCATGGAGAGGGCTATCCGAAAGACTAAGCGGGAGATCCTTGCAGCCGATAAGACAGGTGACAAGGATAGATTTACCAAGAAATCAATCAGGCTCAGGCGGCAGCGGGAGGAATACGATAAATTTTCCAAATCTGCGGGGCTGCTCACTCAGAATGAGAGGAATCAGGTGGTCGGATTTGGTCGGTCGGAGGCTAGTCGGGCGAGCTGGGCGGTGCGTTCGGTGCAGACTTCGGGGAATGGTCCTAAGGGGGCGCCGCCGAGTGGTTCTTCCGGCTCGACTTCTTCACAAGGCTCTCCTTTCCAGACAAGCATTTCTCAGAATAATGCTATGGGTAAAACCAATCAGATTGTTGTTGACAAGCCTGCCGTTACAAGTGGCGGGAATGAGATGTTCAGGGGCTTGACAAATGGAGGTAAAAATGGTAAAATGAATCAGAGTTACAAAATGTCAGCCGATAAAGGGTTTACTCTTAACGGCAAAGATTATTCTGTAACTACTGACAAGGAAGCTGTCGAAAAAGCTCATAAATTTGCGAAAGAAAACCTTAAAGCAGGAATTGTTGATTTTTCAAAATTAGAAAACGCAGATGTTATCAGCCCTCTATTAAAACGGCTGGAAGAATTGGAAATAAAACATGGAAAGTATTTCTTCCAGATTTATGTTGTTGACTATATGGAAGATTTAGATTTCGCATTAGTCACTCCAGATTGTTCGCTTCATTTAAATGCAAAATATATGAATAGTGTTGAAGCAACAAACGATTTTCTTGAAAGAATGAAGAATAAAAAATTACTTCCTACGAAACACAATGACACAGAGTTCATCATTACTCATGAATTTATGCACTTTATCTCTCGTGATGAAATAGACAACAAACGCTCTGGAGTTTACAAATATATTCCAGATGAAAAAGGAAGAAACCAGACATTAGCCTCAAGAAATTCTAAAAAAAATGAAGCAGAGTACGCTGCCAATGCAATGGCTATGGTTGAATATGGTGAGATTAATCATCCTGTCTGGAAAAAGATTTATAATTATTTCTTAGGAGATGAATAAAAATGCTCGAATTTACTAAATGCATGACTTGCAAAAAATACATTGTCCTTGATGTAGCTCCATGGGGAGCTTGTCAGAAATATCCTGATGACATACCCAATGATATATACTGCAACGGGATTGATAGTGACAAACCTTTAAAATGCGATGAATATGAATTCAATCCCGATTGGGATAAGTAATAAACCGCCCTTAAACAAGGCGGTTTTTCTATGCCTAAATTTGAGAGGAGAATAGTCAATGACAGAAATCTTTGCAAAAATCATAAGTGCTTTGGACAGCAGTTACCCTCCGTATATGACCTGCTATTTGGAACATGTGTCACATACTGCTCCGAGCATGACCATCTATGCCGCGCGCTGTATCAACCGCAGATCGCATATGAAAAGACGTTTAAGGCAGTATGGGAGGAAGTAATGGTATGAACACACGGGTGTGTGTGTTGGCTAACACTCACGAGCGTTAAACGTGCGTTGGTGAGTGTTAAAGGCGTCGAAATCGACCAGTTTATCTTGCGAAATCAACAGGATTTTCACGAGATATTGATTTATTAGTTGATTAATTGGGTAGTCTATTGATATTTCAGTTGATTTATCCAGTAATTTAGCCAATCGAATTTCAATAAAACCTGTATTTATGCAGAAAAGCTTTTCTATATAATTCTTGTAGTATATAAACCTTATATTATACGATTTGTATAAAACTGTAACCGTTTATTTGTTGACTAGCACTATACATTTTGCTATAATAGTATTACATACAGGAATACTATATGGGGAAGTGATATTATGGCAAATGTTTTTGATACAGCAAAATATATTCTCAGCAAGCTTGGCAGTCTTAGTGCAATGAAGCTGCAAAAGCTTTGCTATTATTCTCAGGCGTGGACTCTTGCCTGGGACGAAAAGCCACTGTTTGAAGAGGATTTCCAAGCTTGGGCAAACGGTCCCGTTTCCCCTGTTCTTTTTGCTCAGCACAGAGGTCTGTTCGTTGTTTCATATTCGGATATGCCTTCAAATTCAAGTGAAAACAATCTGACCCTTGACGAAAAGGAAAATATCGACAAGGTCATTGCATATTACGGTGATAAAGATGCTCATTGGCTTAGTGAGCTGACCCATCAGGAACGCCCCTGGAAAGAAGCCAGGGCTAGGGCAAATGCACAGCCGGGCGATTACTGCACCGAGGTTATCTCAAAATTCAGTATGCAGGATTATTATTCGGGGCTTTGACGATGGGTAAGAACAAAAACATAAAAATCGGACGTGAAGTAAATCCGAACAGCAGCAGGCAGCCAAAGCACAGTAAAGATCCCGAAAGCTATTTTGACAAGTCACCTTCGTGGTGCTTTTCAAAATGCGATTTTGAATATACGAAATGGTCAATTGATAATATTGATTTTTCGGCTGAGATCTTGCCAAAGCTTATCTCGTTCGAGCGGCGAAAATGGTCTGATATTGTTGATGATGACAAGCATAATCATTGGATATCAATTAATGATTTTTCTAAGGAAGCTCAAAAAAGAGCCGCTGAATTGCCGCAGCTTGGCGACGAACTCTTTTCTTTGCGCTTAACAAGCACGCTTAGATTATTTGGATTTATTGAGAATGGAGTTTACTATATTATCTGGGTCGATAAAGATCACGAAGTCTGCCCTTCAAAGCAAAGGCATACTTAGTATTGTTGTTTTGCCGTGGTATAATAACAGCAGAAGGGAGCTGATATCATGAGCACAAGAGAAATTGCTTACAGTATTATTGACAGACTTTCCGATAAACAGATAACCGCATTCATTACACTCTTCGGAAACGCTTCGATGCTTGACGAGGTGCCTAATGATGAAACCCTTGAAGCACTTTCCGAGGCCGAAGAAATGAAGAAAAATCCCGATAAATTCAAAGGTTACACCGATGTTGATGAAATGATGAAGGAGCTGTTGGCGTGAATATTGCTCGCACAGGTTCACACAGCGACTTGTTCTGAAAATTTATATGTTTTTAATGCGTTTTGCAGTTTTCTGCAAGGCGCATTTTTTATACCCAAAAGAAAGGACGTGAGCAAAATGAGGATTCTTTCGGACGTTAAAAATTTCGGCTGAAGGGAGGTGATCCGTTTATCTCGCCTGCTGTGGACGTTATCACAGCAAATAACGGTTATCGCAAAACCAAAAGCGCAGGACACTATGAGTATCAAAGTATCGTGTGCGAAATGAGATCAAGCGGTCGCCGCTTGCCCGGAATGGCGTAAAACTATCAAGGATATGAGATGTGAAACTCGTAAAAAACGTATTCCGAGGAGGTATTTTTTATGAAAAGAGAATTTCTTACAGGGCTTGGAATTGCCGAGGACATTATCGACAAGATCATGGCTGAGAACGGCAAGGATATCGAATCGACAAAAGCCAAATATGCCGATTATGATGCTCTGAAAACTCAGCTCGCCGAAGCAAACGGCAAGATCGAGGAGTTTGGCAAGCTGGATTTTGACGGCGTTAAGAAAATGGCTGACGATTACAAGGCTAAATTCGAGGAAGCTCAGGCGGAATCGAAAAAGCAGATCGAGGCTATGCAGTTTAACCATGCTCTGGAAAATGCTCTGAGCGGTGCTAAGGCTAAGAATATCAAGGCGGTTCGTGCACTGCTCGAAACGGACAAATTAAAGCTGAACAAGGACGGCTCTCTCACGGGTCTGACCGAACAGCTTGACAAGCTCAAAAGCGAAAATGATTATTTATTTGAAGCAGAGAAAAAGGAAGATGTTCCTCAGTTCCTGGGCGGCTCTTCGGGCGGCTCGTCCGCTTCCGATGAGGACGCTGTGAGGGCTGTTATGGGGCTTCCTCCTCTCTCACACTAAGGAGGTTTTTTAGTTTATGGCAAATACTATCGCACTTTTTAAGAAGTACATTGACATGCTGGACGAGGTTTACAAGGTTTCCGCAAAGTCCTCGGTGCTGGACATTGACGGCAGCCTTGTCCGTGCGGGTGCAAATGCAAACGAGGTCGTTATCCCCAAGATCTCTATGGACGGTCTGGCAGATTACAGCCGTTCAAGCGGCTATGTGAACGGTAACGTTACATTCACAAACGAAACCGTTCAGTTTAACTATGACAGAGGTCGTGCGTTTACTGTTGACGCTATGGACAATGAGGAAACTGCGGGTCTTGCATTCGGCAAGCTGTCCAGCGAGTTCATCAGGACAAAGGTCGTGCCTGAGATGGACGCTGTTCGCTTTGCAACATATGCGGGTGTTACAGGTATCGGCTCGGCGACAGGCTCCCTTGGAAACGGTTTGGACGTTCTGGCAGCTATCACCGTAGCGAACAATGCTATGGACGAAGCAGAGGTTTCCGCTGACGGTCGCTATCTGTTTATCACTCCTACCCTGCATAATCTTATCAATGCCGTTGACAGCTATAAGTCGAAGGCTATGCTTGACAAGTTCGCAGGCGTTGTGGACGTTCCTCAGAGCCGTTTCTATACTTCTGTTGACCTCTACGACGGCAAGAGCAGCGGCGAAACTGTTGGCGGCTTTGTCAAGGATCCTTCTCAGGGTAAGAACATCAATTTCATGATCATTCAGAAGAGTGCTGTAATTCAGTTCACCAAGCACACGGTAAACAAGGTTATCAGCCCTGCCGATAATCAGGAGAGTGACGGCTGGAAGTTCTTCTACCGTGCGTATGGTCTGGCCGACGCTTACGAGAACAAGGCTGCGGGTATCTATCTGCATAAGTCTGAGAGCTAAGGAGGATTTTTATGACTTTTATCGGACTTAAAACCGAAACGGTATCGCATAAGCCTATTGAAAAGCCTGTTGAAGTTCCTGTCGAAGTTTCTGTTGAAACAGCCGAGGAACAGCCTGCCGAAGAAAAGCCTTCTACCAAAGGCGGCGGTAAAAAGTGACTGCTTACGCTGATTTCGAGTTTTACAGAGATACCTTCCTCGGGGAGAAAATTCCCGAGGATAAATTCTCGCATTATGCTCTCAGGGCTTCCGAGCGGATAGACGAGCTGACATTTAACCGTCTGAAAAATGCGGAAGATATTCCCGAAGAGGTCAAAAGTGCCTGCTGTGCGGCTGCCGAGGTGCTGTATATCGCCGACTGTGCGTCCGAGAAGTCCGAAAAGGGCATTTCTTCGGAAAAGGTTGGGGAATATTCGGTGAATTATGCGTCCGCTTCGGGGCAGGCTTCGGACAGGAATGTTTCCGCTGCCGTTCGTCGTTATCTGCTTTACACGGGATTGATGTGCAAGGCGGTGGAGTTATGATAACTAATGCTAGCTGCACAGTTTTCCGTGTTTCCCGTGAGGGTGACTGCTCCCGCCTGTTCTTCCCTGTCGTCATGTGGCAGGGAAAGCAGGGCGTTTCCGTCAATGCTCACGGTGAGGAAACGGAGGACAGGACGGTTGTTTTTATCCCCGATGTGAAGGCGGATATTATCCCGGGTGATTATATTTCAAGGGGAAATGTGCCTGATTTTTCCGAGGAAAATGCTCTGCGGATAATGTCTGTGAAATGCTGTGATTATGGTTCGACCGATATGCAGCATATTCGATTGGAGGCGGTGTGATGGGTGTCAGAATTGAGATGCGGACTACCGATCAGATCATTCGGGAACGGGAGCTTCACCCCAGAGGGAAAGTGCAGAAATACATTGACAATGCCGTTCTGCGATATTGCGACAAGTACGTTCCGTTCCGGACGGGTATGCTGAAAAAGTCGGGAACGAAACACACGGTCAAAGGCTCGGGTGTTGTGAAATACGTTACGCCTTATGCACGTCAACAGTATTATTACAATGCGGGACGTGGAACGCAGGGAACGGCACGGGGCGGGCTTCGTGGGCGTTTATGGTTCAAGCGTATGAAGGCGGTTTACAAGGACGTTATCCTTGACAATGCACGGCGTTTGTCCGGGGCAAGGAGGTCGTAACATTGAGCATAATTTCGGCTGTTCGGGAATATATCGCAAGCTGTCCTCTTCTCGGTTTGTCCGATGCGAAAAAGCTTCACATCAATTGGACTGACGACAAGGCGGATAGTCACGGCATTGTTCCCGATGGTGATATTATCACAAAAAAGTTTTTGAACGGCGGAGGAAAACATCAATATTCTTTTTCGCTGTTCGTCCGCAAATTTTCCGCAGTAGATTTTGAAAATCTCAGGAATGCGGAATTTATTGAGGAATTGCAAAAATGGTGTTCAGAAGAAAGCCTTGCAAAACGTCTTCCTCTGCTCCCCGAGGGGCTTGTCCCCCTTCGGCTTGAAGCCTTAAACGGTATGGCGTTCGAACCCGATAAATCGGGTAAAACGGGGCTTTTTTCCATACAATTCAATCTATATTATAACGAATACAGGAGGTAATTTTCATGGCAGATATTCTTTCCGAAGGCATTGCGCAGAGAACCGACATTGTGCCCTTTATGAACATGGGTACGGAGGAATCTCCCCAGTGGAAACAGATGGGTCCCGGTTGGACCAAGTTTGAGGAATCACCCAATGCTCAGACCAAGAACAAGAAGTATATCAACGAAAAGACTGAGCGTGAATCGGTTACTCGCTATAAGCCTAAGTTCGACTTTGAAGCAGATCTTATGTATACCGATCCCACGATCAAAAAGGTTTACGACATTCAGAGGGATCGCAAAACAGGCACAGATGCTATCGTAGATATTCTTGTTGTGGACAAGTTCGAATCAGAAGAACCTTCCGAGGGTTATGCAGCAAGAAGAATGAAGCTTGCTGTTTCAGTTTCGAATGTCGGCGGTGAGGACGATATGACTATCAGCGGCTCTCTGAACGGTCAGGGCGATGATATCAAGGGCAAATTTAAGACCGAAACAAGCACATTCACGGCTGATTCTAAGTAAGGAGAAATTTAAATGGTAAAGTTTGACTATAAAAGAAAAACTCCCGAAATCGAAATCAAAGGTGAGGTCTATGCTCTCCCTGTCAAGACGGCAGTTATTATCGACAAGGTGAATGAAACTTACAGCACTATCCAAAATGCCGCAAATGCTGTAGAGCAGTCGAAGGCTCTCGTGAACGGTATATCAATCTTTATTGGAGATGCCGCACACAAACTCTATCCTAACCCCGAAGAAGCTGACAATGACGAGCTGTCTGCATTGTGGTTTATCCTGAACGAGGAATCAAACAAGGGCACAAATGAGATTGTTGCAAAATACAGCAACATTAAGGCAAAAAAGTGAACCTGCTGATTGACGATCTCCCCGACTGTGTAGAAATAGACGGGGAGATTTTTTATATAAACGTTGATTTCCGAATATGGATAAAAATTGAGCAATTGTTCACTGACGATATTCCCGAAGGATATAAACTCCCTTTGGCGTTGGCTCTTGCATTCCCTGTTATCCCGGACAACAAAGAGGAGGCTGCCGAAGTTCTTCTCGCTTTTTACTCGGGGGGTAAAAATACCGAGAAAAAAACGTCGAGCAAAAAGAGCAAAAAGAAACCTCGGAAACATCGTCGGATATATTCCTTCGAGTATGACAGCGAATACATTTATGCTGGTTTTCGTCAAGCATATGGGATTGACCTGGCTAGTGAAAAAATGCACTGGTTTCAGTTTAAGGCATTGTTTTCTTCCTTGCCGGACGAGTGCCTTATATCAAAGATAATGGGGTGGAGATCCATAGAGATCACCAAGGATATGCCCGAATCAACTCGGAAAAGATATTCGGAGCTGAAGGAAACATATCGTCTGCCACTATCTCAAACAGAAGAAGAAAAAATTGAAGCGGCTAGAAACTACTTGATGGGAGGGGGATAAGCTTTGTTTGATGACGGTATTGTGTTTGACACCGCTGTTGATCCCGAAGGGTTAGAGGAAGGTATGAAGTCGCTTTCGGGCATTGCTCAGACAGCTGTCGGAACTATGCTCGGAAAACTAGGTACACAAATCATCAGCGGTATAGCACAAATTCCCGCTCAGATAACGGCTGTGGGGTCAAGCTTTGAAGCATCTATGTCCCAGGTGGCAGCCACCATGGGCATAACAACGGCTTCACAGGAATTCGATTTGCTATCTTCGGCGGCAAAGGCAGCCGGTGAAAGCACAAAATTCAGCGCAACGCAGGCGGGAGATGCTCTAAATTTCCTCGCTTTGGCGGGATATTCGGCAGAACAAGCCGTCACTGCATTGCCAACAGTACTCAATACTGCCGCTGCTGGAGGGCTTGACCTTGCATATGCGTCCGATTTGATAACCGACAGCATGTCCGCTCTGGGGCTGGGAATGGAGGAGCTGTCGAGCTTTTCAGACAGGCTTGCGGTTACGTCCCAAAAGTCCAACACTAATGTTGCACAGTTGGGTGAAGCTATTCTGACGGTTGGCGGCACGGCGAAAACGCTGTCGGGCGGTGTGGTGGAGATGAACACCGCTCTCGGTATTCTGGCGGATAACGGTATCAAGGGCGCAGAAGGCGGAACGGCTCTCAGAAACGTTATTCTTTCCCTTTCGGCACCGACTTCTACTGCTGCCGATATGCTGAATAAACTGAATGTTTCGGCGTTTGATGCGGCGGGAAATATGCGCCCGCTGCAAGGCACATTTGGCGATCTGAATACGGCTCTTGAAAAACTAAATCCGCAGGAAAGACAGGCGGCGTTAAGCGAGATTTTCAACAAGGTTGACCTCAAATCCGTCAATGCTCTGTTGGGAACGTCTGCGGAAAGATTTGACGAGCTATCGGGGTATATCGAAAACTGCGAGGGTGCTGCGTCCGATATGGCGGACACTATGAGCAGCAATCTCAAAGGCGATATAACCATTATGCAGTCGGCGTTGGAGGGTTTGGGAGTTTCTATTTACGAGAAATTTTCCGTGCCTATGCGTACGGCTGTTCAGGGTATAACCGAAACCATTGGAGAACTGACAAGCCGTATAAAGGACGGCGATTTATCGGACACGTTTGACAAAATTTCCGAAGGCTTTGCAAGGCTGACAACGGCGGCGGTTGACCTTTTGGGGAATACTGTTCTTCCACTTTTGGCAAATGTTCTCGGGGCGATCGTTGACAAGGCTGACACGCTGGTGCCTGTTATCGGGTCGGCGGTTACGGCGCTTGTTGCGTACAAGGGCATTGTGACGGCTGCTACTACGGCTCAGACGCTGCTTAATACCGTTGTTTCCGCAAATCCTTACATTCTGGCGGCTTCTGCAATTGCCGCACTTGTGGCAGGTATGACCATATTCAACGGTATGCAGGAAAGCTCTGCCGAGATAGCGGAAAGGGCACGTTCGGAATATTCCGAGGAGTTTGCCGAGATTGAAAAGACTGCGGACGCCTTTAAAAGCGCTGCCGATGCTGCCGATGAAGCGGCGGACGCACGGACGGAAGAACTCACTCTGCTTGACCATCACAAGCAGCGGCTTGACGAGCTTGTGGACGCTAACGGCAGAATTATAGGCAGTTACGAGGAAGTTAAGACGCTTGTTGAGGAAATAAACGGGCTTTACCCCGACACCATTGAGCTTATCGGCGGGCAAATTCAGGGATATGACAAGCTGTCGCAGTCTATTGATGATTATCTGGAAAGCGAAAGAAAGGCTATCCTGGCGCAGTCTAAGAAGGAAAAATACAGTGCCGCCATTATTGCGCAGGACGAAGCGGCGGGACGTACGGACGAGTTGAAAACCGCTATGGACGAGGCGGAGAAGCAGTATCAGAGATTTGCAAAGTTTAACGCCGAAGCGCAGCTTGTTCACGGGCTTTATACCGGTGCTCTCGATGATATGACCGCAGAAGAAAAGGCTGCGTGGCAGGAGTCGGGGAAAAGTCTGAAAGAATGGATAAGCAATCAGACATCGATGTGGCAGTCAAGAACCGCCGCCGCTTCTCAGGCTTGGGCGGAAAATCAAAAAATACTGACCGATTCCGAAAAGGTTATTTCCGAATATGAAAGCACGTTTTCCAAAGCAAGCGAAAACATTGCCGAGGATTCCATCATTCCCCCGCCTTCCGTGATGCCTGTGGGTATGTCGGCGGAGGATAATGCGGCTGTTCTGGAAAATTGGGCAGAGGAACAATTCAACGAATTTAAGAGCAAATGGGAACAGCTGGAATTTGATTATGCTATGGGCACCATAAAGACCGAAACAGAGCTTTTCGACAAAAAGAAGGCACTTCTTTCGGACTATGGCAGCACATCAAAGCAGGAATATTGGCAGTATTATAAGGACATTGCCGCATATGACAAGGACGCTGCCGAGGAGCTTATTGCTCAGCAGAAAAAGCAGCAGGAAGAATTTATCAGAAACCAGACAAAGGCTTTCAATGAGCTTGCCGACAATCAGAAAAAGGCAGCTAAAAAAGCGTTTTCAGATTGGAACAACGAATTTAAGAACGTTGTTTCCGAAGCGAATAAAGCATTTGACGACATTCTGAAACAGAAAACGGCGTTCTCGGAAAAGCTGTCCAAAAGCACTTCCCTGTTCACCTGGGAAACGGCTACCGACAAGAAGACGGGCGAGGATTACAAATACGTTTATCTGGGAGATATTCAGCAGCAGACCAAGGATATTCAGAAATATGCCGACCTTATGGGACAGCTGAAAGCAAAGGGTGCGTCTGCCGAATTTATGGCGCAGTTTGCGGATCTGAGTGTTGAGGACGGTATCGCATTTGCGGAAAAGCTCCTTGACCCCGGCACGAATTTTGACCTGTATATGTCCGAATGGCAGAAGCAGCAGGAGCTTATTTCATCTATCACCAATGAGTTCTATGACGGTGCTATCGCTGAGCTGGAGGAGAAATTTACAGGGAAAATAAACACGGCTCTTGAAGCTATTCCTCCCAATGCATTGCAGGCGGGCGAGGATACTGTTCAGGCGTTCATAGACGGCGTTTCGGGGCTTGACATTAACAAGCTGACGCTGGGTGTTCTGGAGGACGCTGACACTGCGGCTCTCGGACGTACTCTCGGAGAAAGGTTCGGTCAAGGCTTCTCGGACGGAATAGGAAGTATCGGCATAAGGCTTGCGGACGCTATCGAAACAAATCAGGTCATTAACGGGGCAAGGTTTGGCGGATATTACGGCGGCGAGCAGAAGCCTGCCGAAACTAAGGTCGATGTTACCACGAAGGTTTATCTTGACGGCAAGGAAATATCGGCGGCGTCGGAAAGTCAAACGGAGATTAATCAGCGAGTGCAAGGAGAATAAAATGATCACTTTTTCAATCGGTTCTATTCCCTGCGGTGCGTACATCGAGGAGGGCGGTTATACCGTTTCCTCCTCCCTTGTTACGGACACTGCAAACAGTTTTACAAGCATTGACGGTGTTGACAGGACGCCTGTTCTGGGACGTAAGGTCAAGCTGTCGGTGAAGCTTATTGATGTTCCGAAAAGAGTTGCGGCGAGCATTGAGGGGCAATTAAAGGCGGGAGATGTGAAGCTGACATATTCCGCTCCTTCGGTGGAGGTGGATATGTTCCGCTGCACGTCCTACTCTGCGCCCTGCTCCGATTCGGATCCCGACAGTTCGGGAGATGATAATTCGCTTTGGGACATTTCCGCAAGCTTTGAAAGCATTGGACTTATCTCTGCCGACGACGGCGAGGGTCTTTAGCTATGTTGTTACGACAGGCGGTATTGACCACAAAAATGACAGGATAGTCAGTCTGAGCTATCGGAAATCGGCGGCAAAGCTCCCAACATCGGGCTGTGTTACGGGTTGTCTGGAGGTCACTCTGGTGACGGATATTTGCCCCGATGATAATGCAGAGGTGACGGTGAGCTGTTCCAACGGCGTTAAGCTGCCGAAGTTTTACATAGCGTCCCGTTCAATTCCCGGGACGGGTTTGCTGAAGCTTGTCTGCTATGACAGAATGATGTTTGCGGACAGGGATTTTGACGTTTCCGCATACTACGGTGAAGAGGAAGATAAAAAGAAAACTAAGACGGTTCTCATAAGCAAGGTCGTTTCAGATATAGTCACGGCTTGCGGATTTTCGGGCGGTGGGGCTGTTGATGTTTACGGAGCAGAAACGGTTACGGTCGATGACATAAAGGGGAAATCCTGCCGTGAGATACTGGAGCTGTTTTCCGAAGGAGCTTGCGGTATCTGGTACTGTAATGTCAACAATGCTTTGACCTTCCTTCCGCTTGGGGCGACAAACACGCTTGTTTCCTCCGACATTTATTCGGCGGTCAAGGCGGGCTCCGCAAAGGGTCCCATAAGCAGAGTTGTCGCCGAAAACAGCACTGACGGCGAAGAGTTTGACACGCTGGGCGGTACGGGTATAGGCAGTATTATTCGTGTGGAGAGCATATTTGCATCTGCCGAAAATGCGGCGGGAATATTGTCCGCTTGTAGTGGCTTTGTGTTTACAGCGTTTAAGTGTTCACGGGCGTTGATCTCCTCGGATATGGAGATAGGCTGCGGCGTAAGGCTTGGAGATTCGGAGTTCATTTGCACGAATTTTATGCTGCATTTCACGGTCAAAGGGATTTATGCGGAGCTGTCTGCGCCTGAGCTGTCGGAGTCGGAGTATGATTATCTTAACAGGCTCAGGCGGGATAACAGGCGAAAAGTCGATGCGGGAAAGAGATACAAAAACGTTATGATCTCCAAATATGAGGGATTCAATCTTGTGGGAAGGTGATAATTCTGAATAAATACAATTTTACAGAAGATGAGAAGATCGACGGACTTTTCAGGTTTTCCGGAGGAATTCACTGCGGTCTTGCGGCAAAGAAAATTATTGCGTCCAAGAATGCAATAAAATTCATTTACGAAGTTGACGGAGAAGAAGTCACACGGCAGTTCGATCTTGAATGTGACAGCTCGGGGAATATAACCGCATTTACAAATCCCGAGGGCGTGCGGACGGAGTTCGTTTCCGAGGAATAAAAATATAAAGGAGAAAAAATATGGCAGAATCAGATATCATGCTCAGTTCATTCATACTCGCATATAATGAGGTATCATTAAGCGATCCTGTCGGGATTGTTCGGTTTCCTGAACATAAACAAGCTTTAAAAATAATTCTTCCTGCGTATTATGAATGGATATGGCTGTTCAGCTATGACGAAACGGTTTTTGCAAGCAGTAATTCAACAGCTATCCTTCACGATATAACAGGAGAAGTGGTCAGCGGTGTCACAGAGATCCAGTTTCGGACTGCCACAAGGATAAGGGGAGATCTGTCTAAGACGTTCTTTCTCAGAGGCAGCGGTCGTGTTCAGATCATTGCTCAGAATTATGAAAGTTGTCCGTTTGGTACAGGCAGCTGTGGATTCTAAGGAGGATATAAAATTGAAAACCATATTTTTTGATGGGCGTATAATGTGGCTGGGCTTTCCTTCAGGCTCTACGGGGAATTACGTCTGGATCCGAAATTGCTCGAACGAAAATATGATTATCGGGTACAAAGAAACGGCTCTTGACCCGGGAAACGGAGGTATGGTGATTAGGCCGACTATTATCCTTGGCATGGAGCTTGACAGCAACGACAGGGGGCTGTATTTCAAATGCGGAAGCGGGTATGAACAGATAGCGTACTCTTCCGATGAGAACAACTGCCCCTTCGATGAGAGGAGGTGAAAGAGATATGACAGAATTTGAAAAGAAGGAGCTTATAAAATCCCTTGCAATGGGCATGAGTTTTGAGAAAATTTCTATCATTTACGAAATGCCTTTAGCAGAGGTTGAGGAATTTTATAAGGAAACAAGGCAGGTGTTGATGCCGAAAGGGCATTTCAGCAGAAAAAGTGGGGTGAATAATATGAAGGGAATTGACGTTTCAACACACAACGGGGTGATCAATTGGGACAAGGTCAAGGCTTCGGGCAAGGTGGATTTTGCAATTCTGCGCTGCGGCTTCGGACGGGAGCACCCACGCCAGGTGGACAGACAGTTCGAGAGAAACTATGCCGAATGTACACGGCTGGGAATACCTGTGGGGGTGTATCATTACAGCTATGCTCTTTCGCCTGAGGACGCAGAAAAAGAGGCAGAGTTCTGTCTGAAACTGCTCAAAGGCAAAAAGCTCCAGATGCCTGTCTGGTTTGACATTGAGGAAAAAAGCCATGTCATCAGGGGTAATTGCGATGATATAACATCTGCTTTTTGCAAAAAGCTCGAAGATGCAGGCTATTTCGTAGGTGTTTACACATTTGATTCCTTCGCCAAAGAGAATCTTACAAATCGGACAAAGCTCCGCTATGCTATGTGGGTAGCTCGAATCGGCTCCGTTCCAAGATTTTCACCCTACGGCATTCATCAGTACAGCTGGGAAGGAAAAATCCCGGGCATTTCGGGAGATGTGGACATGAACGACTGTCTGATCAACTACCTTGCTGTTATTGTAAAGAAACATTTTAACGGGAATTGAGGAGGATATATGGAGAACATCTACAAATCTATTCTGGCGGGGCTGTGTACTATCATAAGCTTTCTTGAGGCTGAATATCCAACTGTGTAAATGCCAATAATACCCACAAAGAAATTTGGAG